>NZ_CP026604.1:2831522-3146135 GCF_003063625.1 Saccharobesus litoralis
ACTTTTGTGCTTCACCTTTAAGCGCATTAGCGGTAATGGCTATGATGTAGCTACTTTTTTCATAGTCGTTAGCACGTTCTTCTTCGCGGATCGCTTGGCTTAAATCGTAGCCTGTCATATGTGGCATATGAATATCAGTTAGCACTAAAGGGTAGTGCTCGGCTTTCCACATTTTTAAGGCTTCTTGACCATCGTTAGCCACTTCTGAGGCATAGCCCAACATGCTAAGTTGATCTTGTAGTACTTTTTGGTTGAGCGGGTTATCTTCAACCAATAGTATCAAGTTGCCTTGCGCGCGAGCTTCTTCAACCGTAGGCGCTCTTACTACTTCAACTGAATTGATATCATCGCTAACGTTATCTTGTTTCGGTGCGCGTTTGCCGGTGGCAACTGCGGTGGCATCAATAAAGTTGGTGAGGCATAACGGTGTCGCGACTAAGAATACAATGCGATCAGATTCAATATCGTTAAATTGGGTGGGATCTGTTGTGATGATCACAAATTTACAGCGATTAACGTAGTTACCGTCAACCAATGCTTGAATTAGCTTTTTGGTTTCGTTTATAGAGTATCTAGCATCGAGTAATAAAGCATCCAGAGCGGCAGATTCATTCGCGTATTTTTGCACTCTATCCAATAAAGCACCATCACTTTCAAAAAAACGGTACTCAGCTTGGAAATAGGTTAAATAGCGCTGGGCGTGGTTGCGATCTTCTTTATCTGGGAATACCCCCCAAATCTGCTTACCACTAAACAGCTCCGCAGGTTGGTTTTCCAAGTCATTTGATAAATGCATTGGAATATCAACAATAAATGTAGTGCCTACTCCAGGGGTCGATTCAAGCTGGATTTTACCATACATTAATTCAGCTAAACGCTGACAAATGGACAAGCCTAAGCCAGTGCCGCCAAATTGGCGGGTAATACTGCTGTCGCCTTGATTAAATGGCTGGAATATTGTTTGCGTTTGGCGTTTGCTCATTCCGCGCCCTGTGTCTGAAACAGTAAAACGAATATCTGCAAAATCCATGGTTTGGTTGTGCAATTCGGCGCTGATCACCACTTGCGCCATATTACCGTCTCTATTATCGGTAAATTTTAAGGCGTTACCGGCTAGGTTATATAAAATTTGGCGGATGCGCACAGGATCGGTGATAAGGCCATTTGGCACGTTAGGGTCGACAAAGACTTTAAGGGTGATCTTTTTCTCAATTGCAACTGGTTGCAGAATACGAGCCACAGCTTCGACTATTTCAGTCACCGAAACAGGAATTTTTTCAATTTCCATTTTGCCGGCTTCGATTTTAGAAAAATCGAGAATGTCATCGATAATGCGCAGTAAAGCAAAAGCAGATTCGCGTACGGTATCTGTCATGCGAAACTGCGGTTTATCTAATACCGTTTTGCGTAATAAATCTAACGTACCAATAATACCATTCATCGGAGTGCGAATTTCATGGCTCATGGTGGCCAAGAAAGTCGATTTAGATTCACTGGCTTTTTCTGCCGCTTCTTTAGCTGCAGTAAGCTCGGTTGTGCGCTGTTTAACTCTTTGCTCTAGGGTTTGATTAAGCTCTTCAATTTGTAATTGAACGGCATTTTGGTCTTGCGCTTTGCCCTCAACTTCATCCATTAGCTTATTAATACTTAATGCTAAGCGCGAAAATTCACGATCGACATCTTCACTGTATCTTAGACTCCAGTCTTTTTTCTTAACTATTTGATTAGCGATTTGCTGAAACTTATCAATTTGCTTAAGTACTGATTTGCGCATATTGCCGGCTAGCATTGAGCCCAGCAGTGCAGCTAAAACAATGGCCACAAAAGCCAGTAACAACCATTTAAAGTTAACAGAGTTTTGACCTTCAAGATAATTGCGCACTATTACTAAACCAATCGGCTTATTGTCGCTTGAATAGATAATAGATGAAGATTGTAAGTAATCGGCGTGCTCTGTATAGGCTTCGGTGGATGGCGGGTTTTGCGGAATATCGATACCCACTGCACTTGAGTGGCCATATAAACCAAGCGTATTGTCGCCTTGTAAACGAAATGCCATCACTGCAATATTAGGTGATGCCTCTGTAATGGAGCGCAGAATAGTATTGTTATTTTGCAGCATAACGTTTTTCTCAACAAAGGGCGCTAACGAGGTAGCGACGGACTTTGAGAAGAAAACGGTAGATGCTTTTGCATCACCTTTGACCGACATTTTGTGCAGAAAAAAACTGGCTGCCAGTAATATTAATGACAAACCTACGATCGATGATATTGCAAATATTGACATGCGTTGGCCGATAGGCGCTTGCTCATGGTATTGTGAAGGCATTTACATTAATTCTATTGTTGATTTATCAATCATTTTAACAACAGAATTCAAAATTAAAATATACTTACGCTATAGTTAGGTAAATAAGTTTTTGTTACTCAGCAAAAAAACAGCTTTTAGTCCTCAAGGAAGCCCAATGAAGCTAGCATATAACTGCGCTGTTGCCATAGATGACGATGAGTTTTCGTTAACCTTCATAAACGAGCAATTAGTCAAAGCCGGTATCAAAGATATTGATTGCTTTAGCGATCCCAAACAAGCATTAGATGCTATTGCCACACGCAAGGTTGAACCTGAGTTATTGATCCTTGATTTGCAAATGCCGCAAATGGATGGCATTACGCTACTCAATCATTTGGGAAATATTAATTTCGAAGGCGCAATTATTATATACAGTGGGTTTGAACCTAAAGTATTGAGCTTGGCTGAGCAAATAGCCTGCGAAAATGATTTAATTATTTTAGGATCACTGCCCAAACCTTTTACTAGCGCGCAATTAGAAGAATTGTTGATCACCCATCAAGTTAATGACAACAAACCTTTGGCGCCAGATGTGATCGCATCATTTTGTTTAAGTAATGGTGAGTTAGTATTAACCCGTCAACCACAAGTGTGTTTAAAAACGGGGGATATTGTGTCTTACGAAATATTATCGCGCTGGCGTAATAATAGTGGCGCGATTTTGCCACCGACGATATTTATCAATAAATTGGAAGACAGTGGTGAAATAGTCGAGTTTCAAGAGCAACTATTTGATTTAGCGATGCAGAAAATATCGGAAGATAAATCTGACGCTAAATATTCTATCAACTTGTCGATGAATAGTATTGATACGCAAGATGTACCGCAGCTAGTTTGCCAAAGTGCCTACAAATATAATGTGCCGCTAGATAGGATAACGGTCGAAGTAACCGAGTCACGCGTTGCTAACGATATGCAAAAAGCCAAAGAAGTTTTGATCCGCTTAAGAATAATGGGCGTCATGCTGGCTATTGATGACTTTGGCACTGGCTATTCGACATTAGACAAACTATGTGACCTGCCTTTTAAAGAAGTTAAACTGGACAGGCGTTACATTGAAGACTGCCATAACAGCCCAGAAAAACGTGCGATTATTAAAAGTACGGTTGATATAGCCAAATCAATGGGCTTAAGAACGGTAGCAGAAGGCATGGAATGCAAAGAAGAAGTGGAAGTTGTGAAAGAACTTGGCACAGATATAGGCCAAGGTTATTACTTTTCAAAACCGCAAATGTGGGTGTAGCTCGAATTTATTTATTACAACAACACACCCCTTGAAGGGCCGGCTTCAAGCCGGCAAACCGCACCTGTTAATTTATCGTAATTATTCAGTGTAATGAAATTGAAAGCCATAGGCCTTTTATTCTCTTTACTGACGGTAATTAACCTACCGACTTTTGTCGAAAAATAGCCGTTTAAAAGAATCAATTTTTGTGGGTGAGCATTTATGCTTACGGAGCTTGCAAACCTTTCTATCAAAAAGAGCAATACAACAGAACTTTGTTCCTGACATGTTGGGCCGGCTTCATGCCGGCAAAGCAAACTTACCTGTTTTACGATTCAAATAATTATGGATTGTACAAAAAACACCATAAAATTGGCTGATAAATATAAAAAATACAATTAACTAAAAAAAACCTTAAAAAAGCGTTGACTTGCATAGGCAAAATCCGTTTAATACACGCCGCGCAGCGCCGCTAAGGTGTTGATGCAGGTAAGCCCAGATAGCTCAGTCGGGCAGAACCGAAGCATAGCTTCGCAGTCTGTTGAGGTGGAGGCAGGACGCCGACAGGAACCCACCTTTAGGATGAATTAATATGAGCCGTTGTTAAACGTTAAAGTAAACGCCCAGATAGCTCAGTCGGTAGAGCAGGGGATTGAAAATCCCCGTGTCGGTGGTTCGATTCCGCCTCTGGGCACCATTTTTTGGTGTAAGCACCTTTGTGTGCCGACTTAGCTCAGTTGGTAGAGCAACTGACTTGTAATCAGTAGGTCGCCAGTTCGATTCCGGCAGTCGGCACCATTTCTTACATAAGTTCATCCACAATGAACTCTAAACCTCGTGTCGCCCGGGTGGTGGAATTGGTAGACACAAGGGATTTAAAATCCCTCGTTGGTAACAACGTGCCGGTTCAAGTCCGGCCCCGGGCACCATTCACGTACTATCTATGCGCCCAGATAGCTCAGTCGGTAGAGCAGGGGATTGAAAATCCCCGTGTCGGTGGTTCGATTCCGCCTCTGGGCACCATTTCCTATTTTTCCTTATCAATACCATTCAACGCCTTATGTAGGTCGAAATTTATTTCGACAATCCATACCTTTGTAGGGCCGGCTTTATGCTCACAGGCCAAATTAAAAAATTACACACTATTTGCTAATGAAACGGTGCAATTTCCTCAATTGTAGGCCGGTCTTTAGGCCGATGGGTACGCATATTTTATCGGTTTAAATATTGGCTTTGAGGGATATTCTCAGGCTAACTTAAAGCCGTCAGTCTATCTCGACATCGCACACCTCTTGTAGGGTTGACTTCACGCCCACAAACCTTAACAACATGTATCTACTCAGCGTAATTTGTTTTACGCGCCTTAGTATTGCTAATTACCTCGTCTTTGCCGTGCCTACAGGACGTAGGTACTTAGGTTTCGTCTGGAACAAGAAACCTGCGAATGCGGTAATCTAGTGACTTTGTTTAGTGTATGCGAGCTCAGTTTACTTTAATAAAAGCGCTGGATACCTGAATACTCAGGTATGACGGTGATTTTTTATACCAGCGGGAGAAATTCAATTCTATTTATAAGCACGCTGAGTAGTTACAACAACATTACATATATTGGTTCACCTTTGTTGGTTTATTTGCCAAGATACGCCTATCTCACAGAACTTGATAAAAATAGCCTTTGCAGCATGATAGAGCAGACTCAATATTTAATCTCTAGCGAAAACATTCAATCACAAACATCAGAAGCAACTTATCGGCAAGGCTTGTTTTACTTCAAACAAGATAGGGTGTTTGAATGCTCACAATCACAAGGTGAAATATTTGCGCAAGTCGAAGGTAAAGACAGTGAGTTACCCTACAATGTGTATATTGATATTAAGCAAGCGGGTAATATAAAAGCCGGATGCGAGTGTGATGATGTGACATCACCTTTATGTAAACATGCTGTCGCTGCATTATTGGCTTATATTGATGATACGCAAGAAGCGCAAGAGCATAACCGCTTTGTTAATTTGAAAGAAACCGCTATTAAAGACCGCATCAAGCGTGGACAAAGCGAAGTTAAAATAGAGCACCTTGATGGCCACCCTGTATTTGGCTTGTTCAAAGCAACCAGTTTGGCTGAAAATACCCCTTGGGCTCGCTCATATACTGTTCATATTCGATCGTTACAGCAAAAGAAAAATTACTGTGACTGTCCAGATTTATTACATAACCAATTAGGGACATGTAAGCATATCGAAGCGGCACTTCATTATATTAATTTACAATCATCAGCTAAAACCTCGACTGATCCGCAAAGCTTAGCCTCTCCTTTACCCTTTATTTTATACGACAGTCAAAGTGATAGCAAAATACAATTGCAGCGTACTGCTAACATGAACGCTTCTCTTAATGCGGTATTGGATAAATACTTTGATAAGCAAGGCAACTTTGTTGGTAAATTACCTGATGATTACTTTTATCTCGAAAGTGAGCTGTATGGTAATCAACACCTTCTTTTCGGTGAAGATGCCAAGCGATATTGCAAAGAGCTAGCGCAAGAGCAGAATCATTACTTACAAAAGCAAATCATTCGTCAGCAAATTTTTGCTTCCAACGGCAAAATAAAAGGTGTGCAAGCGACTTTATACCCGTATCAAATAGAAGGCGTTGCGTTTTTAGCTGCGAATGGCCGCGCGCTTTTGGCTGACGATATGGGGTTGGGGAAAACCCTGCAGTCTATCGCTGCCGCACAATGGTTAATTAATAGTGCTAATGTAGATAAAATTGTCATCATTTGCCCAACTTCGCTTAAGCAGCAATGGGCACGTGAAATCGAAAAGTTTACCGGCCATAGGTGTCAAATAATTCAAGGTGGCGCCGACAAGCGTCAGGCTCAATATCAACAGTCTGCAACCTTTTACATATTGAACTATGAATTGTTATTACGCGACTTAAATGTACTTAATGAGAATTTGGCACCTGACTTATTGATCCTCGATGAAGCGCAGCGTATCAAGAACTGGCGAACTAAGGTTGCAACCGCGACCAAGTTAATCAACTCACGTTATGCTTTTGTGTTGTCGGGCACACCACTAGAAAATAAACTTGAAGAGCTATATAGCTTGATGCAGGTGGTCGACCCGAAAATTATCGGCCCATTATGGCGCTACTATTCTGATTACCATGTGCTGGATGATAAAGGCAAAGTACAAGGATATCGCAACCTGTCTGAGTTAAGAAAAGTGGTTAACCCGCACATGTTGCGCAGAGACCGTTCCATTGTTAGTGATCAATTACCCGACAGAACTGTATTGCGAATTGATACGCCTATGACCAGCAAGCAACGTGAGTTACATGACTCAGGCTTATCAACCGCTAGCTATCTAGCGGATATTGCCAATAAACGACCATTAACGCCATCTGAGCACAACAGAATGATGGCCGCATTGCAGCAAGCGCGTATGGCTTGTAATGCTGCCGGTTTAGTTGATAAAGAAACCCAAGGTGCGCCCAAATTAAATGAATTAAAACGTTTAATCACAGAGCAATGTATCGAGCTAGGCGAAAAAATGGTTGTTTTCTCGCAATGGAAGGGAATGACGACCATGGTTGAAAGCATGTTGCAACAAATGAAGGTTGGATTTGTTCACTTACATGGCGGTGTACCAAGCAATAAACGTGGCGACTTAATGCAAAAATTTAGTCAAGAGTCGCAGATAAAAGTGTTTATTTCGACCGATGCGGGTGGCTCCGGTTTAAACCTACAAAGTGCGACTATGTTGGTTAATTTGGATGTGCCTTGGAATCCTGCCGTACTAGAACAACGAAATGCTCGTATTCATCGTTTGGGACAGCGTAAAAAAGTCAGTATCATTTTAATGGTTGCTGAAAACGCTTATGAACAACGCGTTTTACAGTTAACCCAAAAGAAACAGGATCTGTTCGACAATGTCGTTAACCCAGAAGCTGAGCAAGATGTGGTTGGCATAAGTAAACAAAGCTTAAAAGAAGTGTTGAAGGATTTAGATAAGCACAAAGACCAGACTCAAGAAACGGAAAGTATCTCATCCGATGAAATGGGTGTTGATGGCCAAATAATACAGACGCAAGACATTGACGATGATTTAGAACAATCGCCAACGACAGTGGTTGAAATGACGGATGATGAATCGACCGAAAATTCAATTACAAGCTTGATCGGTCAAGTGCAAGTAGAGTTACAATCAAACTTGAAGCAAGTGTTAACGCAACAAGGCGGATTATTATTTGTTGTTGACCAAGTTAATGATGAAATAGAAGCTTATTTTGCTAAGTTAGATACAGATATTCAGCACGCGGTGATAGACAGTCGAACGCAACGCCAACTTGCTAGGTTAGGCAACGCCAATCCAATCGCTGCGAGCGAAGTTATTCCGTTAACAGCATTGGAACCGGAAAGCAGCCAAAATATTTGGCTGAACCAAAGTAAGAAAAAACTGGCAGCAGCAGAACATTTGTTACAAGCCGAGCAAGATGGTGTCATGGATTTGTTAGTTGCCAGTATTACGGCATTGATTACTTGGTTAGCAGATAAACCAGAGTTGATGAGCGACACTGATATCCCTATTTGGTTATACAGTGAAGCGACGCAAAAACAGCTGTTAACCCCACAACAAGCCGCAAACTTTAGTCAAATAATGAGCTTTAAAATGGCGACCGACTTACCAATAGTGATGCAACAGCAATTACTCGATGACTACAAAAGCTTAATCAAAATAGTAGAAAGCGCAAAATTGTAGTTCGAAATTTATTTCGCCACCGCTCTTTTGTAGGGCCGGCTTTATGCAGGCAAACCATATTCTGTGCAATGAAATTGAAAGCCATAGGTCGTTTCTTATCTTTGCTGAAGGTAATTAATCTACCGACTTTTGTGGAAATATAGCCATTTAAAAGAATCAATTTTTTGTGGGCGAGCATTTATGCTTGCGGAGCCTGCAAACCAAACCTTTCTAAATTAACACACTATTTGTTAATGGACGCAGCCTTGTAGCTCGAAATTTATTTCGACACTGCTCTTTTGTGGGGCCGGCTTTACGCCGGCAAACCATATTCTGTGCAATGAAATTGAAAGCCATAGGTCGTTTCTTATCTTTGCTGAAGGTAATTAATCTACCGACTTTTGTGGAAAAATAGCCATTTAAAAGAATCAATTTTTTGTGGGCGAGCATTTATGCTTGCGGAGCCTGCAAACCAAACCTTTCTAAATTAACACGCTACTTGTTAATGAACGCAGCCTTGTAGCTCGAAATTTATTTCGACAATTCACACCATGTAGGGCCGGCTTTATGCCGGCAACTCAATTATTGCTTAAAATTGTAGATCGGTCTTTAGGCCGATGGGTACGTGGGTACGCATATTTCATCCGTTTAAATATTAACTTTGGGGATTGTTCTCAGGTTCTTTAACCGCAAAATACTCAATTACATCCTGATTTTCGACTCTGTAATATATTTCTTCAACCGCTAAAGTTAGATTAATAGATTCAAATGTGATTAGATCCCCAAGAAAATAATGCACACAGCGCCAATCATCGCTTTTACGATAAACAGTGACATCAGCTACATCTTGTTCAATAAGAACATACTCCTGTAAAGTCGGGATGTTTAAGTATTCGACTAGCTTTTTTGTTTCATCTAAGCGTCGAGTAGAGCGAGATAGTACTTCAACAATAATGACTGGAGTTTCAGTATAGTAGGGGGTTGTGGAGTCGAAGTTGCAATCAACTAAAACGTCAGGGTAATAAAAATTGTCTATAACTTTAACCTTCATATCCGAAGCTAAAGGTTCGCAGGGACTTCCTTTAAGGTGATTTCTTAATTCACCAAAAATATTACCAGAGATTCGTTCATGATTTATACTGGCGCCAGCCATTGCATAAATACAACCATCAATAAATTCATGCTTTGTATCTCTTTCAAGCTCGCTAGCAAGATATTGCTTTACACTCATGCTCATAGTTCTGTCTTCTGCAGTCGACATTATTAAGCTCCTTAAATTGGCTGTGTGTTGGAAAGTCAAAACATACAGTTTTTCGCCTAACTCACTCTTATTTAGCCTGTAATAGCGAAATTAATCAAACACCAGCAAGGCAAAAAATAAAATTCAAGCTTGCATTGGAAGATAAAATTGGTGAACAAAAAATAGATATTGTTCTTCATCAAACTAATTTAGAGCTTCAACCTATACATGATTGGGCAAAATCCACGGGTATTCAATTGTGCTAGCTAATTAACACGCTATTTGTTAATTAATACAACTCGTGTATACCGAAACTTATTTCGACACCGCTATTTTGTGGGGCCGGCTTTACGCCGGCAAACCGAACCTTTCTAAATTTCCACTACATTTGTTAATGAAACTATGCAATTCTGCACGCCGAAAAGGTCTGCCTTTAGGCCGATGGGTACACATATTTTATTGGTTTAAACATCAGTTTACGGAAATACCTTTTCAGGCCAATTAAAAACCCAAACCGCTTCGACACATCCAATTTCCCTCACCCACCAAAAACAAACGCGCAAACTTAAAACCTCATTCTCAATCAAACACCCACAAAACCAGTCTACCACCCCACACCAAATTACTATTTTTATAACCAAACGCACAAAAATCGCTAATTAATAAAACATTCATTTATTTTAAAAAAGATAAGCATTATTATTCCCCGCTAATTGCAGACGGCTACTATTACTCGTGAATGCACTATATATAACTTCTTAGCATAGTACTTCCTCTTGGTTAGTTTTTACTTCTAGTGATAGTATTGCCACCGTTACGTAAATAGGAAAAATTAAGAAATATGTTTTGGGATAAAAGCATAAAGCGCTATACCAACCTGATTTGCCTTTCCGCTGCACTTCTTTCCGGCTGTTCAGTTATACCAGGTAGCCATATCGAAGGTTTGCAATATCAAGAGCCTAATGACAATAGCGAGCAAGCATTACAAAATGTAAAAGTGCAAGTGATTAACTCGCAACTGATCGCCAGTCAGAAGGCTAGCAAGGCGCAAACTAAAACGCAGCCCAAAACAACAACTGACCTAGAACTAAGTAATTATGAATATCGCTTAGGGGTTGGCGATGTGTTAGCTATAGGTGTTTGGGATCACCCTGAATTAACCATTCCTGCAGCGGTACAACGCTCAGCTGAATTTGATGGTTTTCGAATTCAAGCTGATGGCACCATTACTTATGCCTATGTTCCTAAATTACCAGCTGCGGGTAAAACCATTAATGAACTGCATGCTGATCTAGTTAAAGCATTAAGCAAGATCATTGAAAAGCCGCAAGTCGATATCAAAGTGGTTGGTTTTAACAGCCAAAAAACTTATATAACAGGTGAAGTTAAGAAGCCTGGTATTTACCCCATTACCGAGATCCCGCTAACTTTGATAGACGCTATTTCAAAAGCAGGCGGAATAACACAAGAAGCCGACTGGCGAGAAGTTAGTTTAACGCGTCAAGGTAAAACCGAAGTTATCAAACTTAACGAATTTTATGCTAATGGCGACACAAGCCAAAACCGCCTATTAAAGCACGGCGATGTAGTGCATGTAACACGAACTGACAAACAAAAAGTATACGTGTTGGGCGATGTTAACGAGGTTGGTGTTGTTCCCGTACATAGATATGGCTTATCACTGGCGGAAGCATTAACGCAATCTGGTGGCTTAAATGAGCAAAGTGCAAACGCCAACGGAATCTTTGTATTGCGCAAGCGCCAAAATAATAATACTGATGATGTTGTGGCCGATGTATTCCAGCTACATGCGAAAAATGCCGTTGCTATGTTATGGGCTAATGAGTTTGAATTGCAATCGCAAGATATAGTGTATGTAACGACTGCACCTATCGCACGCTGGAATCGTTTAATTAGTCAAATTCTCCCAACAATTACAGCGATAGATTATATCACTGAAGTTGATCAAACTATTCAGGCAGCTAGGTAGTAATAGAATGGCCATGTTTAATTCCATATTAGTTGTATGTGCTGGCAATATTTGTCGTAGCCCAACAGCGGAATATCAATTAAAAACGCTGTTAAAAGATACAAATATCCAAGTGTCGTCGGCCGGTTTAACCGCATTAGTTGATAAGCCTGCTGATGATATGGCAACAACAATAGCTGCTAGCCAAAATATTGATTTATCAACCCATAAAGGGCGTCAACTTAGTTCAGTACTTGTCGCTGAAAATGATTTGATCTTAGTGATGGAAGAACGCCACATTAGCGATTTGTGCGCTAAATACCCGCAAGCGCGTGGTAAAACTTTTTTATTGGGTAAGTGGCTAGACAACAAAGAAGTGCCTGATCCCTACCGTAAAAGCCAAGAAGCATTCGAGCATGTCTTCTCTCTTATTCAAGACGCCTGCAAAGCTTGGCTAAAGTATTTATAAGGATGCCCGTTTAAATGAACGCCCAATCTAACCTTTTCTCCAATAATAAAACGGGCAAAGCAACCGCTAGCCAAGATAGCGATGAAATAGACTTGTCAGCCCTGTTTGGCGCATTAATAGATCGAAAGTACTTCATCGCTATTGTTACAGCCATATTCGCAGCCTTAGGGGTTGCCTATGCCATGTTTAGCACACCTATATACCAAGCAACGGCATTGATACAGGTAGAGAGTAAAGGCGCTTCTGTACCTGGTTTTGATGATATGTCAGGTATGTTTGAATCTACATCTGCTGCAGTAACAGAGATTGAATTGTTAAAATCACGAACAGTTATAGGTGAGGCAGTAGATAATCTAAAATTGCATACAGTAGTAGAGCCTAAACTGTTTCCTGTTGTAGGAGGTCGCTATTATCGTAAATTCTTTACGACAGATGAAAATGCGTTAGCAATACCTAAGTTTTGGGCTAACACCTACGCTTGGGGTGGTGAAAGTATAGATGTATTTGATTTTAAAGTACCTAGTCACCTATTAGGTACAACATTTGAACTAGTGGCGAAAAGTGGTAATCAAATAGAATTAAAATTAGGTGAAAATACAGTATTAGCAGGAGTGGTTGGTCAAACAATTAATCAAGGTGAATTTTCACTGACTGTACGCAGTCTTAATGCCCGAGCAGATACACGTTTTTTATTGAAGAGAAACGATAGACTAAGCACTATCTTATCCTTGCAAGGGGCAATATCTGCATCCGAAAAGGGCAAAGACTCAGGTATTGTTACTCTAAGCTATCAAAATAAAGATGCTGCCTTTGCTAAAACAGTTTTGGATGAAGTCGCTGCTATTTATGTTAGGCACAATGTGGAGCGCAATTCGGCTGAAGCTAAAAAATCCCTCGACTTTTTACAAGTGCAATTACCGGAAGTGAAAAAACAACTGGAAAGAGCAGAACAAAAATTGAATGATTACCAGAAAAATCAACAGTCAGTAAATATCAGTTTAGAAACCCAAGGTGTACTTGAGCAAATAGTCGAGCTAGATACAAAATTGCAAGAGCTTGAGCTTAAGCGCCTTGAGGTATCACGTAAATTTAAACGTGAACATCCACTATACCAAAGTGCAGTAGATCAAATAAAAGTAGTACAACGGCAAAAGCGAGATTTAACATCAAAAGTAACAGACTTACCAGAAACCCAACAAGAGCTATTTCGTTTAACGCGTGATGTTGAAGTTAGTAACGAAATTTACATGTTGTTACTATCAAAAACGCAAGAGCTTGATATTGTTCGTGCCGGTACAGTAGGCAATGTACGCGTAGTTGACAGCGCAGCTGTTGATTACTCAAACCCTGTAAAGCCGAAAAAAGCGTTAATAGCTGTTATGGCGACTATGTTAGGTGGTATTTTAGCGGTCGGTATCGTGTTGGTGCAACGGGCGTTACACAAAGGTATTGAAGATGCTAGCCAAATAGAAGCATTGGGTTTGCCCGTTTATGCTAGTGTGCCATTTTCAGAGTCTCAAGAAAAACTTACTGGTATTGCCAAACTAAAAAGTAAAAACAAAAATAAAACCGGTGAGTTACTAGCATTGTCTAACCCGACTGACCTTTCAATAGAGGCGTTACGTAGCTTGCGTACTAGTCTGCACTTTGCACTCATGGATGCTAAAAATCATGTGGTTTCCATTTCAGGCCCATCACCAGGTGTTGGTAAATCTTTTATTTCCGCCAACCTTGCTGCTGTATTAGCACAGAGTGACAAAAAAGTGTTATTGATAGATGCTGATATGCGTAAAGGTTACCTACAAAAACACTTTAATATAAAAGCAAAAGTGGGTTTGTCAGATTATTTGTCAGGTAAAAATACCCTAGAGGATGTCACGTTAAAAACAGATATCGAAAATCTTGCGTTTATAGCGCGTGGCGCAGTACCGCCTAACCCATCAGAACTATTAATGCACCACAATTTTAGTGATTTAATTGAAATTGTAAAAGAAAAGTATGATTTAGTCATAATCGACACGCCACCTATTTTAGCAGTAACTGATCCCGCAATTGTCGGTAACCATGCTGGAACAACTCTATTGGTTACTCGATTTGGGCAAAATCACGTAAAAGAAGTAGAAATAACCCAGAATCGATTTGAACAAAATGGTGTGGATGTAAAGGGCGTTGTGTTTAACGGTGTGGTTAAGAAGGCAAGTAATGCTTATGGGTATTATGGGTATTACAATTATGAATATAAAACGGAAAGTTAGACGGTGTCTTGGTTTGAAGCTTTTATAGTTGACTTAGGATGATTGACGGACTCGCAGGTCGTTTAGAATACGATATTGAATATGGCAACGCTACCAGCTTTTACTCTGGAGCTAAATCAAAAACACTCCCTTATTTGAGTGAGTACTATTCAAACTTAAGACCAGATGGAAACTCTAAAAATTATGAGTGGAAAGGGATACTAGAAAGAACAAATTTAGTTATTACTGAAGACTCATTTTTGGATAATGCTAATAGGTTATTCAGAAGGGTGGAGTTTGAGGCTTTATCTGAATCTAATTTGTTTGATATGGTTAGTCGTTTTGTTGTCTATTCTGATTGTGCTGATGCTGCCCTTATTGCTGGGTTGCACTATCCACACAAATCTTCAAATTTATACTATCAATTCGAAAACTTCGGTTCGGTTGAAGTGCCAGTATCAAAAACAAAAAAACTCATATTTAAATCTGGGCAAAGTAAAGTGCCCGCTGGATTTAAAGAAGTCTTTTATATACGTGATGAAGCCAAAACAGAGCGTGGTTACAGGTGGATTGTTCACCATCGCTTAATTGTTGATCCCAAAGAATGTCAGTTGGTTTTGCGTTGTTGCAATCCTCGGTTGGAAGGGGCTTTGCCATTTCAAAAAATGATTCCTAATTGGTTCAAAAGAATATTCTTTAGGATTAGAGAGGCGCGTTACCCAAATTTTCCATTTATGTCTGTTGGCGAATATATACTTCAAAAGCATGACAATGCAGTTATAGAAACAATGGTTGAAATACATGGTCGTTAGCTATAAGCAAAGCTCGTTAAAGTTAATTGAACATTTAAATACTAAAATGGACGAAAATGGCTATCCAGATGAGCCAAGTTGGGGTTATGCGTTTAGCTTGCTAGCAGCGTTGGAGCTAGAACATGAGCAATTTGCAGCTAAATCACTGGCACTTTTTAACCGCCAAAATAAAAGTTCCGCAAATTACTCGTGGGAATTTGTTATTTATGCACTTCAGCGTGCCAAAAAGCTAATCCAAAACACCAATGCAACCAGTTACGTTTATGCAGAGAAAGGCACCCGAATGGTTAATTGGACTTTGTTGCGCCAATTAAACCGAGTCAATGAAGGTAGAGACTCACTAAAAGTAAAAATGATACTTTGGGGGATTAAGAAAGTATTTACTCACGAAAGCGGGCAGATATTAGATGAATTAAAAACGCGCTCTTTACAGTATCATGCATTTTGCCTTTTTGTGCTAGCAGAGTTGGACCAAACTAAATACCACCCGTTAGCTAAAAGTTGGTTGATCAAAGGTTGTCAGCATGCCATTAAAATGATGAGAGCAGATGGTTGTGCTTTGTATATAGGAAGAGGGCAAGAGCAAATTTTTGGCTACGGCTCACTAGTATTTGCACTTGAGTACACTAATACGAAGTACCAACTTAACTTGAATGCTAGCATTGAAAAACTTTGGAGTTACGTGCAGTCGTTCCAAAGGGAGAATGGTTCTTACCCGTTGGTGTTAAATCGCGAACAACCGGAAAAAGAAAATGTAACATTTAACTTGGATAAACCCCACGGATGGTATGGCTATAACACACTTTACGATTACCAACCGTTTTTGGCTTATTGCTTAGGTAGAGCTGATAAATTCAAAAGAGGTGATTATGAATAGTGCTTACCTAATGCCGATTAATACAATACTTGCTAATGGAGCTGAAGTTACCTATGCGGTGCCCACTAGTGGTTATGGGCATTTGGCTGATGAACAACCTTTACCATATATTAGGTTGGCTGGTCGTTCCTTAACCCCAAGGTTTGGTGGAGATGAGCCTAGTAAAGAATGCAGCATAGATAGTATTCCATTACCTTTTGGTATCCTTGATTCAAATTGGTCTATTAAGCAGATGCTTTTCAATTTATTTAGGCGAAGAATAAATATATATTGGAGAAATATATTCGAGTCTTTTAATAAAGATAACCCTAATTTCTATTTCCTTAGGCAATTAAAGTATAGGGCTACAAGTGAGGGGTTTGAGGGGGAGAGCCCTCTTCTTTTGTTTAAAAGGTTAATTCGAATAAAAAAAGATGCCGTAATAGTAGAAGATAAAATTGTTTTTAAATCTGGTGTGTACTTTAAGCTTTTAAAATTTGCACACATAGCAACTTTTGAAAAGGATGGTGTAGATTGTGAAATAAACTATGCTTCCCACAAACAGAAAATAATAAAAAAATGTAGCTCATCAACGGGTAGTTATTTCCTTTCGCACTACATTATAAGAAACCACATGTTTAAGGCAGGAGAGGTTTTAGTTTCTAAATATGTATACTCAATATCTTAATAAAATGGAGCCGGAAACTTAAATGACTACTACCTTTTGCTTACATATTACGCCTTTGAACCAAGTTGTAACCTTGGATGGTAATGAACTTATTGATGGTTGCCAAACAAGTATTTGCGAATCTCAAAAGCACGAAAGCTTTTATCAAGTGAGAATTGAAAATGGTTTTTTAGAACTTGACAATTCTTGCTTTGGGTTTGAAAAAATATACTTCCAAAAAAAGAATTCAAGTTTTGTCATAACTAATGATGTGTCACTATTAGACGTAAATGGATTTGTTTCTGAAGGAATTGCTTCAATTTTAACTTTTGGATATTTACTGCCTACTTTAACTCTATATGAGGGTATTAATGTATTGCCTGTTAGGGCAACGTTAAAATTAAATTTAGCGACACTTAGTTATGACATATTGGATAAGGGCATTAATAGCCCTTCAAGTGTTGAACGCTCAACTGTCAAAAGTGTTGAGAGCTTTTTGAAATTAAACAATGTAGATTGCAGCTCATTCTTAATGTCGGGGGGAAGAGATTCAAGAGTAATAGCTGCTTTGAATCCATCAGACGTAAAAAAAACGTTCACTTTTATGTTGGAAGGCTTTAAACCTGATATAGATGATTTAAATAATGTTCTTAGTTATAACAATTCTATAATTGGTAACCATAAGGTAATTCGTGCTGATACTAAAGATAAAACGTTATGTGATTCCTATAAAACTAGTACTATAGAGGCTTTTGATCACGTTCACGCAGGGCGTTGGAAGTTTGATTACTTTATAAAAAACGTGAGTTCAGAAAATGAAAGGCTGACATTTGTTAATGGGCAGACAGCGGATACTATTATTTGCTTAAACTTAACTGGTAATGATGTTGTTAGTCGTATTCGACGTGCTGCATTTTATGGTAAATACTCTCACAGAGCTGTTAAGTTTCTTTTGAAACAATTGTCACCCGTCTTGGGGATGTTTCCAAATAAGTATCAAATGTACTTTCAAGGCCTAAGTCAGGCTAAAAACGATGCTGAGTATTATGCTGGATATATTCTTAATGACATTGAATTTCCAGGGATAGAACGCTCTAAGCAAAAAAGGTTATACAAGATACTTGGCTCAGCTGCTATGGAAAATCTTTATGCTAAAACTAAGCGTTTCGTTGATGGTAAAATAAGTTTATATGGTAGTGGGGAAACTCATGCTTTTATGCTTGATCTGTGTTTGAGTACCTTTATTTGGGGAATGGATATGCGTGGCCTCAGAGAGGCCTGTCATCGTTATGGTCATTCAACAAATTTTTTATTTATGAATAATGAATTAATTCGAAATTTATTATCACTCCCAGCTAAATATACATCCCCTCTATCTCAATATAAGCGGGTCTTAAGTGATATTGAACGTAAATACAAGAAAAGTATCTTTAAAGATAATCCCACTCAAACATCAATACCATTAGCTGAGCAGTCATTTGAAAAACTTATAATAGATGGTTGTATTGGAGATTATTGGAAAGAACAGTTTAGTACTAAGGAATTTGAAGAGTTTGTAAAGTATATTTTACATCAACACCAAATTGATTTATCCGGTATCGAAATCTCTACCACTAATTATACGTTAGTTGATCGGACGATGAGTTTATTTCTTTGGTATAAAAAATATATTAAGTCGTGTTAAAAAGCATTGTACAGCTAGCTAGTGGAAATGGAATTGCACAGTTTGCAGCATTTTTAAGTGCTCCACTACTCACAAGATATTATGGTGCTGATGTTATAGGTGCATTTGGACTTATGGCAGCAGTTAGTGGTGTGCTCTTGCCTTTGTTTACTCTAAGGTTGGAGCTTAGTTTCCCTAGTGAAACCTTAAAGTCAAATGTTATATCTGGTTGTTCAACAATCTTTTCTATATCTCTCTTATTGGCTGTGCTTTATTATTTTCTATATGCTCTTAGCTTTTTTTATTTAGAAATGGACTTAAAGTTACTAGCTTTAGGGTTTGTCCCTATCTGGTGTATCTGGCTCGGTTTCTCCCAAGCTTTTACTTACATTTTCGTTAAAGATGGTGAATTCACAAAACTTTCTTTTTTCAACGTATTAAGGGGGGGGATTCAAAACACCATCGTGTTTGCTCCTTTGTACTTCAGCAGTCATTTTTTTGTTTTTATTGGTTCAAAAATAGTTGGGGCCGCATTGTTGTTGGGGTGGTTATCTTTACAACTTAAATTAAAGCTCATTGATTTTGTCCCCATGAGAATAAATTTTAAATATATAGCGAGGCGCAAAGATTTTGCATTGCATGGTACATTTCAAGCTGTTTTAAATGGTATAGGCAGTTATTTGCCACAGTTCGTGTTTGCTCTACAATTTCCAGTTGCTGCTTTAGGGCAATTAGCAATGGCATTTTTTATTGTACAAGCACCTACTGGGTTGTTTAGTCAAGCAATTAGACATGTATTTCACCATAAACTAGCCGAGCTTTATGCCAACTCTCGTAGCTCTCTTTTAGTGTTTTATATTAAAAACGTAGTTATATTATTGGTCCTGTATTTAATTGGGGTTATTGTTTATTGGCTTTTTCTAAAGGGAATTATACTTTGGTATTTAGGTGAAGGTTGGGGGGATGCCTATGAATATTCTAAGTGGTTGGTTCTTTGGTTTGGTTTAACAGTTATCAACCCACTTCCAACAATAATAATCCAACTAAGTAAAAGGCAGAAGATATTAACTGTTTATGAAATTACCTACACACTTTCGAGGTTATTTTGTGTAGTGCTAATTATTAAGATCATGAATTTGACTGATGTTGATATGGTAAAGTATCTAAGTTGTATAGGGTTTGGGTTCAATCTAGTTTTGATTGTTATTGGCTGTAAATTGATATTAGAGGATAGGAATGAATAATAACATTTATATATCTGTAGTTGTTCCAACATTCAAAAGACCTGATTTATTGGTACGCCTATTGAGCTCAGTGAGTAAACAAACATTAAAACCAGATGAGGTAATAGTAATTGATGACTGCTCTAAGATGGATGAAGAATATGCTGCAGTTGTGAATATCTACAAAGAACAATTTAAAAATTTTCATTTTATATCATTAGATAGAAATTCGGGTGCGCCAACCGCACGCAATGCTGGTATTAAATTGGCAACGGGTGATTGGATCGCGCTTGTAGATGACGATGATGAATGGTTGCCTGAAAAACTTGCAAAACAGCAAGCCTTAATTGAAAACAGTACAGTTGATAATTTGGGGTTTGTATATACCTGGACAACAGCCAAGGGCCAGAAAGGTCAGGAATCTTACGAAAGCCGTATTAGCGTGAGAGGATGTTCAAAAAAAGCTTTGCTTTCTACCAACTATATAATGTCTGCTTCGGTTGTAATAAAAAAAGAAGCGTTAGAGCGCACAGGTGGATTTCAGGTCGATTTCCCAAGTTGTCAAGACTGGGATGCTTGGATCCGAATTGCTTTACAAGGTTATGGTTTTGACGTAGTTGAAGAGGTTTTAACGGTTTATCACAGACATGGCGGTGAGTCGATAGGTTTGTCACCAAGAGCGAAGTTAGGCTACAAAATGTTATTAGAAGCACATTGGAAAGCCATATTAAAATACACTCAGCCTATAAACTGGCTTAAAAAGACCGTGTTATATATAAAGGTCTGGGGGGCAACTCGAAATGCCTAACCAGCGCAACGAAAAAGCAAAAAAAGTAGCTATATTAACTAATATGGTTGCACCTTATCGCGTGCCATTTTTTAAAGAGCTTGCCAAGTGGGAGCAAATAAAAAAATTAGACATTTTAACTTGTGTTGAACGAGAAGTAGACCGTCAGTGGCAAGTTGAAAACGATAATAGCTATCGTACCATTTGTTTATCTGGTGTTACTTTAAATTTAGCCAAGGGAAAAGACGCAAAGCGTATTTTACATTTTAGATTTGGCATTATTACCTACCTATTATTTAAACGCCCCGATTTACTTATTATTGGTGATGCATCTTGGACGTCTTTTATTGCGGCTTTTTTCTGCCGGTTATTTTTTATTAATTATTTTGTATGGAATGAAATAACCACAACATCTAAGGTATCCGCTGGATTGGTGGCTAACCTGAGGCACTGGATGTATAAAGGGGCAAAACATATTATTGCTTCTTGTTCAATGGCAAAAGATTACTTGTTAAATAACGCAGTGCCGAATGAAAAAATTAGCATAGTCAATAATGCGGTTGATAACGACTTTTATCTACAGCAAAAAGCGAAATGGTTACCGCAGCGTGCAAAGTTACGAAAGGCGCTCGGTATTGAAGAAGACAGCTTTTGCTTTATTTATGTGGGCCAATTAATTTCGCGCAAGCGGGTAATTGAAACCGTTGAGCTGTTAGCTCAAGTAAATAAACAAACAAAAGTGCATCTTATAGTTGCTGGAACAGGTATTTTAGAAAATGAGATGAAAGACACTGCAGCAGAAGTGAAGTTCTCTAATATTTCTTTTTGTGGTTATGCCAATCCAGCGCGCTTGTGCCAATTGTATACAGCAAGCGATGCACTTATTTTATTATCAGAAGATGAGCCTTGGGGGATGGTGGTAAATGAATGCCTGTTAATGGGTAAACCGTATATTGTGAGTGATAGTGTTGCTGCAGGTAAAGAGTTTTTAAGGCGGGGGTGTCTTATTGTTGACTATAACTTTTTAAGCTTGACACAAGTGATGGGGTTTATTGAAAATTGTCAAAGTGTTCATGATTCTTCTGTTTTAACACCTAAAGATATGAGTTATGAATTTCTTAAAAAACTCTAGTATTTATTTAGCTGCGCTTGTAAGCATTCCAATACATAACTTTAATATTAATCTTGGTTTTATGCATTTAAAAGCTTTCCAAGTTTTTACTGTAATATTTTTGTTTTCTTGCTTTTTAAAAAAACAAGCATTTATAGCTAAAGGGCAATACCCCAGTGTATTCTTCTTTATTTGTTTTTTATGTTTGGTTGTGTTTTCAAGCATAAACTCCATCACTATTGAGCGTAGTTTTTCACTTACCTTTGCTTTAGTGTTTTGTTTCCTGTTTTTTATAGCAAGTCTTATATTTTTGAATAATTATGGTTTAAACGCATTTATTAAACCTCTTATTTACACAGGCTCTTTATACGCCTTGTGGGGGGCGGCGCAATTAATATTGTTTTTCCTTGGTTTCCCTGCACATGTGAATTTTGAAGCCTGGGATGTTGTTCCTCGAGTCCCTTATTTTTCTTCAGAGAATGTTCATGCTGCCTTTGCCGTCATTACTGCGTTATGTGCTTTATTTGTTTTGTTAGAAGAAAGAAATATAGTGGTCGGCGGATTGTTTGTTTTAAATGTTGTTGGTCTAGTCGCAACAGGAACACGAGGTGCGATGCTTATGTTTTCTATCTCTGCATTGATTATATTGATAAAGTATTTTATCTCAGTGCCAAAGAGTAGGCTCATACTGGGCATATTTAGTTGTTTTGTTATACTGGGGGTGATCTTTTTTTGGGATATTCTTTTTATAAGATTTAACTCGTTAGGTTCTGGTGATGATGGTACGAGCCGAGTGAGGCTCCATCATTTTGAGGAGATATATCACTATTTTATAGACAATGTTCATACTGGTGTTGGCTTAGGAGGCTCTCCTATTTTAGCTAGTACTAATCACGATCTACATAATGTATTTTTAATGGTGCTTTTTGAAGCAGGTATTTATAGCTTTTTTATGTACGTTTTACTTATCTCATATTGTTTATATTACTATTTTTGTAATGTATCTTCTAGACGGAAAGATAATAGGTTGTTTTTAGTTCTGGTATTGTTTATAGCGGTATGGGGGCAGGCAATGTTTGAACCATCAACGTATTTTTTTCATTTGTATTTATCTCTAGCATTAATTATGTATAAGCCTGAATTGTTAAAAAATGAAAATAATTATTCTTAATTACTCGAGTGTGTTTGGTGGTCAGGAAAGGTATGCAGAGTCTCTTATTAATCAATTGCATACGAAGAATGTTTTAACGTCTTTTGAAGGCGGCCCTGAGTATTTGAAAAAAGTAAGTTTGGATAAACTACCTTGTACCGACATATTAAACCCAAGCGCAAGGTTATTTAATGGTAATGCTGCATTATATCAGAGCATGACGTTAACTAAAGGTAATGAGCTATGGGTATACGTGCAACATAGTGATATTAACGATGGTCAGCAAGCTAGCTGGAAGCGATGGGTTAGAAAAGCTCTTATATATATTTTGCTAAAACGTTTTGATTTGGTAATTAGAGTCTGTAATAAAGCGCTGCCAGATTGTTATGCAAAAGGAAAAATAAAAACTATTTACAATGGTGTTTCAGTGCCTGAATGTTACAAAAGCGTTGGCATTCAAAAAAAAATTAAATTGTTAATGGTCGGCGCTATTAATGCAAATAAAAATCAAAAAATGGCCATATCTGTACTTCAATATTTACCTAATGCTGAATTATCAATTATTGGATCTGGCGAGATTAAGCAAGATTTAGTCGAGCTTGCCGAGACTATCGGTGTTAACTCTCAAATTAGCTGGGTGGGGTTTGTTGAAAACTTAGAGCCGTATTACTTAAATGCGGACTTATTATTAATGTTGTCTCACTACGAGGCCTTCCCCTATGCTGTGTTAGAAGCAATGTCGTATTCCGTACCAGTGGTTACAGTGCGAGTTGGGGGGGTGCCCGAAATTATTTCCAATAATGAAAATGGTTGGTTATTAGATGATTATGAAATTGAAACTTTAGTAGATACACTGAATGAAATTAATAACTCACCTGATTCCTACAAGGAAGTGGCTCAAGCCGCACGCGCTACCATAGAGAAAAATTATACAGTAAAGCATATGACCAATAACTTAATTGCTGCAATTGAAGAGAAACTTAATGTTAAAAGATAAAGCAGTTATAGACATTCGCTGGATGGTTGGCAATGTCCGAGGAATGGGGCGTTATGCATACCAACTTATAGAACCTATACAGAATAGTGTAACTGGGGTTGGCCCACATAATTATGTTTGTGAGCGTTTGCCTTATCAGACCATCGGCAATGGTTTTTTTCCATGGTGGGAGCAGTATATTTTCCCCAAATTCATAAAAAGGCAAAAAGTTGCTCGGGTACTTTGTCCTTATAATACAGCCCCTATAAAAAAACTAGATGCCCAGCTTATTTTGGTTGTTCACGACTTAATTTACTTAAAGTCATGGCGTGACTTACCCCCTTCAGTTTCAATATATCAAACGCTTGGGCGTATTTATCGTAGGTTTGTGGTTCCTAAAGTCATAAAAAACGCAGATGTACTATTAACTGTTTCAGAGTTTACAAAAAGCGAAATTGTAGAAAGATTTGCTATTTCTCCCGAAGCCATATCCGTTGTGCCGAATTCGGTTAATAGTACATGGTTTGTTGATACCCCTAGACCTATTACAGGCAGAGATAATTATTGTTTGTCGGTAGCCGGTGAAGCACCAAGTAAAAATGTTAAAAAATTAATAAAAGCATTTTCATTAGCAGCGCCTGACTTGCCAAGTGACTTTACCTTGAAACTTGTTGGCATAAGAGTGAGTCAGCATGAGAAATTTAAAAATGTTGCAGCTCAATTTCATGTAGAAGATAGAGTTGAATTTGTTGGTTTTGTTACCGATAGTGAGTTAAAAAAATTGTATAGGAATGCAAAGAGTTTTGTATTTGCGTCACTATTTGAAGGATTCGGTATTCCGTTAATTGAAGCTATGGCAAGCGGAACTCCAATAGCCTGTAGTGATACAACTTCAATGCCTGAGGTGGTGGGAAATGCTGCTGTACAGTTTGATCCGCTCGACGAAAGCGCTATAGCTGAAGCCTTAGTTCAAGTTACTAACAACCAAGAGTTAGCACAGACTTTAGTTGATTTTGGGTTAGAGAGAGCTAAATTATTTAACGAGCAAGCAGTAGAAGCGCAATTTAAAGCATTTTGGAACAAATTAGATGCAAGATAGAAAAAAAATTTTAGTATTAACCCCACGCTTTCCATACCCAGTTATCGGTGGAGACCGTCTTCGTATTTACTATATTTGCAGGGAGCTAGCTAAAGAATATGATCTTACTCTGCTCAGTTTATGTGAATCACGCGAAGAAATGGAAATGGATATACCATTAGATGGTGTGTTTTCAAAAATAGAAAGGGTGATGTTGCCTAAATGGAAATCGTATTTAAATTGTTTGTTTAGTTTGCCTACAAATACACCATTACAAGTGGCGTACTATTCGTCACAAGCGTTTAAGAAAAAAGTTGATGAACTGCTCTCCAAACATGATCTGGCATTGGCCCATTTAATTCGTACAGGACACTATTTACGAGATTTCGATACACCAAAAGTGTTGGAGATGACTGATGCTATTTCAATGAACTATGAACGAGTTGGAGCAATTGAGAAATCCTCAGGCTTTAAAAATTTGGTCTATTCAGTTGAGCAGGATAGATTAAAAAAATACGAGCAGTCAATTGCTCATTATTTTGATTTGTCGGTTTTCGTATCTCAAGTTGATAAAGATTATTTATATCCCAAAAACTCAGAGGTGCGAAACAAGGTTTTGGTCTGTTCAAATGGCGTTAGTTTTGACGCACTACCGTGTAATTATCAGCCTGATGGTAAGACAATTGTTTTTATCGGTAATATGACAACCGTGCAAAATTTAGATGCAGCACGTTGGTTTGCAAAATCTGTTATGCCAGGACTTACGAAAATTGGTGATTATCAGTTTAAAGTGATCGGTCGCATAAAAGAACAAGTGAAAAACGAGTTTAATCGTTACGCTAACACAATTGCCACAGGTAGCGTTGACAGTGTTGCTGAAGCGGCTGCAGGAGCTATTACTGGTGTTTGCCCAATGCGCTTAGGTGCTGGAGTACAGAATAAAGTTTTAGAGTATATGGCATTGGGTATGCCGGCTATTACTTCTTCTGTTGGACTAGAAGGTATTGAAGCCGAAGTTGGCAAAGAAATTTTAGTCGCTGATAGCGTAAATGAGTACATTAATATGATACAAGAGATTACCAATAACATTAAATATGCAGAAGAAATAGGGTACAAAGGAAATCAATTTGTACTTAAGGAAAACACTTGGTCCGGCAAGCTAAAACCTTTGATTGAGAAAATAAATAAACTAGTTCTTTAGTCTTAGATTGGCTATTAAGCCAATCTGATTTTTTTTAACTTACTCGCTCTTCTTAACACCCTTATGCGTTTAACTAGCTTCCATACATGAACAATCGCGTGATTGTACGCAAGAAACATTGCGATAAATAAAACTAGCATTAACGGCTCAGGCCATTGGTATATTTCTGAAATTATCCCTACTAAAGACAACATTACAGATGCAGTGCAAATAATCATTAGAGATTGTCTTGCAGTGAAGCCTGCACGCATAAAAATATGATGTAAGTGATCTCTATCAGGCTTAAATGGTGATTGACCTTTGCGAATTCTTCGGTACATGATTGCTGCCATGTCCATGAGTGGGATAGCTATTATCCACAATGCGGTTACTGGTCGAAATGCTGCATTTTCACCTTGTGTGCCAATAACTAGTATCCAAATAACGCTTAAGCCTATAAACATAGAACCTGCATCACCCATAAATATTTTACGAATATTGCCAGGGAATAGGCTTAAGTTAAATAATAAAAACGGAATAACAGAGAAAGCTATAATTAAAGGCAGAGTTACATGCTCGCTATTATTTCCTAGATAGAACAGTATCGCTGAAGAGCCAAAAGTGGTTAATGCTAGGCTACCCGCTAGTCCATCGATACCGTCAGTCATGTTAAACGCATTAATTGCAGCAATAACTGCGATAATAGTAAATAAGGTTCCAATAGTACCTAAATACACATCGCCAAAACCAAACAAGTTACCTAAATTAGCTAAATATGCTTGTTCGCCATAAACTAGAATGCAGGCTATCAGTATTTGGGCGATTATTCTCAATTTAACTGATAAATCATGGTAGTCGTCCATCACACCTAGCAATACAATTAAACCAGCAGATATTAAGAATAGTTGAATTAGGTTGTCGTTTGGGAATGCCATCATGCAGGCTGTCATGGTACCTAAAAATATTGCTATACCACCAACTAAAGGCACCGCACCATTGTGATGTTTGCGGGCGTTGGGTAGGTCAACTAAACCTACCTTATCTGCAATAGGTTTTAAAAATGGAATAATAATAAGGGTTGTGAGCAGTGCGGTTAAAAATTCCACGAGGACTCTCCATCTTGTTCCTTGCACTAAAATCTATCTTATTATAGTTGCTTTTATTTTAAAGCAATATGACTAATTGGGAATTAGTTAGAAATATTGCGACATGCAGCGCATTGAAGCAGAAATTTAAACGAATGCGTATCTACTCAACGTAATTTATTTTTCGCGCCTTGGTATTAATTCCCTGTCCACGTCAACTCTGTCTTTGCTGAGAATGTGGTAATTTAGTGACCTTGCTAAGTAAATGTGGGCTAAGCTTACTTTAATAAAGGCGCTGGATACCTGAATTCTCAGGTATGACGGCATTTTTTATACATGTGGTACAAATTTCCCTCTATATACAAACATGCTGAGTAGTTACAATCTGAATAGATCAATCGTTACCAAATAAGTCCCTTGTATAGACTTTTTCAACGACATCTTTAATATCATCAGTTAAGCGGTTGGCAACAATTACATCTGATATTTTTTTGAATTCTTCTAGGTTATTTATGACTTGAGAGTTGTAAAAGCTTTCTTCTTGTAATACTGGCTCGTATACAATTACTTCAATGCCCTTAGCTTTTAATCGTTTCATAATACCTTGAATGGCAGAGGCTCTAAAATTGTCAGAGCCCGATTTCATAATTAAACGATATATTCCTACAACTTTAGGGTTACGCTCTAATATTGAATAGGCGATAAAGTCTTTACGCGTGGTGTTGGCGTCGACAATTGCGCGGATCATGTTGTTAGGTACATCTTGATAATTGGCCAGCAATTGTTTTGTATCTTTAGGTAAACAATAACCACCGTAACCAAATGATGGGTTATTGTAGTGGTTGCCTATTCTTGGGTCTAAGCCCACACCTTCAATGATTTGTTTAGTATTTAAACCGTGTGCTTCAGCGTATGAGTCTAATTCGTTAAAATAGGCGACTCGCATAGCAAGGTAAGTGTTTGAAAATAGTTTTACAGCCTCAGCTTCTGTCGAGTCCGTAAATAATGTTGGTACATCTTGCTTTATCGCTCCCCGCTGTAATAACTGAGCGAAAACTTGCGCTCTTTCTGATTGTTCGCCAACGATAATGCGTGATGGGTGCAAGTTGTCGTACAGCGCTTTGCCTTCACGTAAAAATTCAGGTGAAAAAACAATGTTGTTACAACACAACTGTTGTTTAATTTGTTTAGTGTAACCAACAGGGACGGTTGACTTTATTACCATAATTGCTGTTGGGTTTATTTCTACTACTGTTTTTATTACGGCTTCTACAGATTTGGTATTAAAGTAGTTTGTTTGTGGGTCGTAATCTGTTGGGGTTGCGATTACAACGTAGTCAGCACCTTGATACGCTTGTTGTGGGTTTAACGTCGCTGTTAAATTCAGTTCCTTGTTGGATAAGTACTCTTGAATCTCTTTATCTTCAATAGGTGACTTTTTATTGTTAATTAAGTCTACTTTTTCTTGAATTATATCAACAGCAACCACTTCGTTGTGTTGTGCAAGTAAAATGGCGTTAGAAAGGCCAACATATCCGGTACCGGCAACAGCAATTTTCATTTGTTATTTTCTCTATGTTTTTTATTTTGGCGATTAAACCAAGCTAGCTGTTGAAAGAAATTTCAACCTACAAAATTTAGACGTTTGAGATGAACATAAAATTTATGTATTTATACATAGTTTATCTAATTAGCTGGCTTGGTGGTAGTGGTATTTGGTGCGGGTAAACCACACCTTATAAGGGCTGGCTTTATGCCAGCTAACCTAATGTATTAAATAGCTATTTGGTTGGGGGATGAACCCCACCCTTGGATATTGTTTTTGTAGAGCTGGCTTTATGCCATCTAACCTAATTTATCAAATTGACACTTGGTTGTTGGGGATAAACCCCACCCTACAGGGTTTGAATAGCTGTTAGTGTTTTATTAACCAAGTTTTGCGCTGTGATTACATCGTTTGCCTCGGCGTAGCAGCGTAATTCTGGTGCGTTACCTGATGGGCGAAGATGTACTATGTTACCGTCGCTTAAGGTCATTCGCAGGCCATCAGTACTGTTGATGTTTTTTATTTGAATTTCGCCAAAACCTAGGCAGTGTATTAACGCGTCTGGTTGTTTTAAGCCATCAGTTATAATGGCTTGGCTTTTTTCGGTTGCAAAGTTTTTGATTCTATCACTAGCGGTATAACGTTTAGGTAATGCGTTAACTACTGACTTAACTCCCTGTTTAGTGGAGGCCATCATTAACATTAATGCGGGTAATACTGCGTCGCGAGTCGGTAATGCAGTTAATGTTTGGTTATTTAGCTTAATGTCGCTACCTAATAAGTAGCCGCCATTGGCTTCAAAGCCTGCTATGGTTTGATACTGCTTGGCTAATTCCGCAAATTCAGCGATGACATAAGGCGAACCTATTTTGGTGCGGCTTATGGTGTTAAATAGCTGACTGGCTTCGATAGCTGTGTTACAGCTAACCGGTACTGCTAATGCTTCAACCTTGAGTTGGGCTGAACAAATTAAACCGAGTATGTCACCGCGTAACCATTCGCCATTTTCCCCTGCAATTAAAGGTCGGTCACCGTCACCATCGGTCGAAAATAAAAAGTCGAGTTGATGCTCTGTTACCCAATGTTTGGCGCGCGCTACATCTTCATCTGATACCGCTTCAGTGTCTATTGGCACAAACTCATTACTGCGCCCTAAACTAATGACTTCTGCACCAAGTTGGCTGAACAACTGGCTGTATAGATCACGGCCCGCGCTAGAGTGTTCATATATACCTAAGCGTTTCCCCGCTAATATAGGAGCACTAAATAATGACAAGTAGCGGTCAAGGTAAGAATTGGCGGCGCGGTCGTCAATTTGTAAATCGGGTAATTGTTCTATAGCGCTAAATGCGACTTCAGCATTTTTGATAGCTGTTTCATCTGATTTGCTAATTTCGCCATCGGGGCGATAAAATTTTAAGCCATTGCGATCAAATGGGATATGGCTACCTGTGATCATGATTGATGGCTGTTTATCTTGCATGGCTTGATAAGCTAATGCAGGTGTCGGAATAACGCCATAGTAGTTAACTTTTATGCCTTGTTGTTGTGCGGCTGCAGCGCAGGCTTGTGCCATGGCATAGCTGCTAGGTCGATTATCAATGGCAAATGCGATGCTATCAAATGTAAAACTTTGTTTGGCAACGCTGATAAAAGCATGGGTGAATGCTGCACAAGCATTGCTGCTAAATTGTGTTACCAGGCCACGCGCGCCACTAGTACCAAACGCAATACCGCTGGTTTCGATGACTTGGTTTGTTTGTAAGCTTGTTGTTTGTGATGCGCTCATTGTTATTTTTTCCGTTAGGGTTGGGCGTTTAGTTAATAAAAGTTTTGAATGGTTGAATTTAGTTTAATGCTGCTTCCAGAAAGTAATGATCAGTTCGATTTATTCTCTCGGTATACAAAACGCACTAAGATCCTAATATTTTTAACCATATTTCGATTAAACGAACAACTTCTGGCTGAGCCCGTTGAAGTCTCGTTACTTTTTTAATTTACCGACACTTCGACTGCTTCGCGCTCAGTGTGAAGGTGCTCATAAACCTAATACTTATGTTTTGATCGCTACAGCTTTCAATGAATCAAAATTGAAACCTTTCTAGGTTGTATCCACATGTAGCAATCCGTGTTTATCGGGCTACAAGCTGAGTTACATAGTTTTGTGAACAAAGCTAAGAGTAGGCTTTGAAACAATACTTATCCATCGGCCTAAAGACCGACCTACAAATTTTATTGCTGCGATGCATCGATCTTAAGGCTAATTTATTGTTAATTTTGCAAGCATAAATGCTCGCCTACAGGGCTAAAGGCTAATCTATCGTGATTTGTAGGGTCGATTTTTCATCGACAAACCTTGTGTTAGTCGAAATAAATTCGGCCCTACAAAAAAACAGCTTATTTGCTGACGCGTCCGTATATGTCTTCAAAACGAACAATATCGTCTTCACCTAAGTATGAACCCGACTGTACTTCAATTAGTTCCAGTGGCACTTTACCCGGGTTTTCCAGTGCGTGTACAACACCAACGGGTATGTAGGTTGACTGGTTTTCGGTGAGTAATAGCGTTTGTTCACCATTGGTTACTTTGGCTGTACCAGATACAACAATCCAATGTTCGGCTCTGTGGTGGTGCATTTGTACTGATAGTTTTGCGCCTGGTTTTACGGTAATTCGTTTAACCTGAAAGCGCTCTCCGTTGTCGATTGAGTCATAGCTGCCCCATGGGCGATAGACTTCGCGATGGAATTCAAATTCGCTACGTTGGTCGGCTTTTAGCTGATTGACAATGGCTTTTACTTGTTGGCATTTATCTTTATGGGCAACAAGAACCGCGTCTTTGGTGTTTACCACCACTAAATCGTCTACACCTACGGTTGCTATTAACTTTTCACCGGCAACAACTAACGTGTTGTTGGTATCTACTGATTTAACATCACCGATAAATGCATTGCCTTTATCATCTTTTTCTTTTACATCCCACAATGCAGCAAAACCACCAACATCGTTCCAGCCAGCATCTAAAGCTACTACTACGGCGTCTTGGGTTTTTTCCATAACAGCGTAGTCAATGGAATCATCCGGACAGGCTTTAAAGGCTTCTTCGTTTACGCGCACAAAGTCTAAATCGGCGGCTTCCTGCGCCATGGCCAACTCGCATGCTGAATAAATATCAGGGCGATGAGCTTTAAGTTCTTCTAGGTAACGGCTGGCTTTAAATAAAAACATACCGCTATTCCAGTAATATTGGCCACTGGCTAAATAGTCTTCGGCTGTGGTTTTATTCGGTTTTTCGACAAATGAATCAACCGTAAATTGTTGTTCTGCTTCAAGCGGCTCTCCACGCTTAATATAGCCGTAACCAGTTTCAGCATGACTGGGTACAATACCAAAAGTAACCAGCTTGCCAGCTTCTGCCAATGGTAGGGCTGATTTTACTACGTCACAAAATGTATCGGCTTGTTTAATATCATGATCGGCAGCTAGTACTAACAATAATGGATCTTCTCCACTATTAATTGCTTTTATAGCAGCCAAGGCGATAGCCGGAGCCGTATTGCGCCCCACGGGTTCAAGAATGATAGATGAATTTTGTTCAATTTGGCGCATTTGCTCAGCAGCCATGAATCTGTGGTCTTCATTACAGATTAGCATTGGTGCTTTAGCGTTTAATGCGCTTAAGCGCAATGCGGTTTCTTGCAGCATGCTGTGCCCAGAAATTAACGGAATAAACTGCTTGGGGTATTTAGAACGCGATAAAGGCCACAAACGAGTGCCTGAACCACCCGCCATTATTATAGGTAAAATCATCCTGAGTTACTCTTGAACTAATTAAAATTTAACTTGGATTGTTGTCTTATTTCAGTTTGAATTAGACAACACGAACAAATAAATAACAGCATTGTAAAGTAGCAAACCCAGCTTAGCTATAGCCGTTCGGCTATAAATTAGAATTTGTGAGCAATTTTGCTATAACTTATTGGTTGATTGTTGGGGGGTTGTGTTTTTTGAGCGGATGTTTGCCTTACACGTGCCAATCCGGTTTAGTTTAAATTCTGCTCGCCGAATAAATAATTCGAACTTATCATTTATTTCTAGTACTGTTTCCAGAAAGAAATGATCAGTTGAATCACTCGCATAATTTACTATCACTCCTGATGTTTTTAGCCATATTTAGATTAAATAAACAACTTCAGGCTGAGCTTGTCGAAGTCTTATTACTTTCTAATTTACCGACACTTCGACTGCTTCGCGCTCAGTGTGAAAGTGCTCACCAATGTTTTCAACTAATCAAAATTAAATTTAAAAGGTACTAGAAACTCTATTAGCAATATCAACGTTTCTAGTTTTTATGGTTAAAACCCCTTGTTTTTTATGTTTTATCTCTTGCGCTCGATAGGCTAAATCATCTAGTATCTTGGTTATTATTGGTGATGATTAACTTGGTTTTTCTTTCGCCTTTATGTTGGTTAGGGGAATTTAAAAGGATTTTGTTATGGATATTTTGCATCATGGTGCAGTGGACGGGGTGACAGGATCTTGTCATCAATTGGTGGTGAGTGATTGCCAGTCGTATTTAATCGATTGTGGCGCGTTTCAAGGTGCAGAGGTATCAGCCAAAGGCGCTGGACATAATCAACTTGAAATAGAGTTTGATATTAGCACTGTACAGGCGTTAATTGTTACCCATTGTCATATTGATCATGTTGGGCGTATACCTTACTTAATCGCTGCTGGTTTTAAAGGCGCTATTATTTGCAGTCGCGCGTCAGCTCGTTTATTGCCATTGGTTTTACAAGATGCTATCGAGCTATCACTTACGCGTAACAAGAACTTAGTTGATGGCTTTTTACGGCGCATTGAAAAGCAAATGATAGCGCTGGATTATAAAACCTGGTTTACCTTACCCGGTAACCAACCGGTTGCTATGCGTTTACAGCGCGCTGGGCACATATTGGGTTCTGCCTATGTTGAATTTGATATTAAGCAAACTGATAGCCGAGTGGTTTTTTCGGGTGATTTGGGTGCACCCTATACGCCTCTGTTACCCGCTCCTCAAGCCCCGCGTCGGGCTGATATATTAGTCATTGAAAGCACCTATGGTGATCGCTTGCACGAAAAACGCAAGCAACGTCGGCAACAGTTAAAACGCGTAATAGAGCGAGCGTTAGCTAATAAAGGGACTGTATTGATCCCAGCTTTTAGCATTGGTCGTACACAAGAGTTGCTGTATGAGTTAGAAGATATTATTCATAAAAGTAAACATGGGCAGCATGGTAAAGCCAATATATGGCAACATATTGATGTGATTGTTGACTCGCCATTGGCCGCTAAATTTACCGAGTATTATCGAGAGTTGTCTTTGTTGTGGGATGAAGAGGCTCGCGCAAAATTAAAGTCGGGGCGGCATCCACTCAGTTTTGAGCAGCTATATACAGTTGCTAGTCACGATGAACATGTGCGTGCGGTTAATTATTTGCATAGCACAGGTAAACCCGCCATTGTTATTGCCGCGTCGGGCATGTGTGCAGGGGGACGAATTGTGAACTATTTAAAGCAATTATTACCAGATGCTCGAACCGATGTGTTGTTTGTGGGTTATCAAGCGCAAGGTACATTGGGGCGTGATATTCAAACTTATGCACCACGCGGCGGTTATGTTTTTATTGATGAACAAAAAGTCGAGATAAAAGCGCAAATTTATACTTTGTCAGGTTATTCTGCGCATGCTGACCAACAAGATCTGATCAATTTTGTGACTCGCATTAACAAGCCGCCACAGGAAATACGTATAGTACATGGCGATAATCAAGCTAAGTTAGCTTTGCAGCATAAGTATTCTGAGTTGGGGTTCAATGCTCGGGTGATGTCGTAGAGTGGATGATACTATTTTTGTAGGGCAGGTTTACACCTGCCACTCGAATTTGCTTGTTGAAATAAATTTCGATCTACAATGAGATAAGCTTAAGCCTATCCAAATACAAAAGAATTATTTGATTGATTGAATAAATTCGCTAAATTCTTCGCCGTGTACTCGATGACGCATACTGTATTCAACAAAGGCTTTCATGTAGCCAAATTTATTGCCGCAGTCGTGGCTTTTGCCTTTTAGTACGTAAGCGTTAACTTGCTCCCAGTTCATTAAAGTGGCAATTGCGTCGGTTAATTGAATTTCGTCACCAGCGCCTGGGGCTGTTTTGTCTAAAATATCCCAAATTTCGGCAGACAATACGTAACGGCCTACAACGGCAAGGTTAGATGGAGCCTCTTCTTGTTTGGGTTTTTCAACCATACCAAACATTTTACCTGATTCACCTTCACCTAATTCAGCTCCTTGTAAATCGACAACGCCATATTTACTCACTTCTTGCTCGGGTACGGCTTCAACCATAATTTGATTTACACCATCTTCTTCATACTGGCGGATCATATCCGCTAAGTTCTCAGTTTTGGGGTCGTGGGTAGAGTCGTCAATTAATACATCAGGTAACACAACAACAAAAGGTGATTTACCCACCATAGGGCGTGCGCATGCAATAGCATGGCCTAGGCCTTTAGCAACACCTTGACGTACGTGCATAATGGTAACGTCTTTCGGAATGATACTTTGAACTTCTTCAAGTAATTGACGTTTAACGCGTTTTTCTAATATAGATTCTAACTCAAAGCTAGTATCGAAGTGGTTCTCAATCGAGTTTTTACTTGAGTGAGTAACAAGAATGATCTCTTTTATGCCAGCTTGTACTAGTTCGGTAACAACGTACTGGATCAGAGGTTTGTCTGCGATAGTTAGCATTTCCTTAGGGATCGCTTTTGATGCTGGTAGCATACGTGTCCCCAAGCCAGCGACAGGAATGACTGCTTTTTCTACGCGTTGTGGTTTATAGCCCATAATTTTTACCCTTATATTGTTGCCTAACTTACTAAGTTCATGTTTATTGTTGGTCGCTGGTATTTTTACCACTACGTAGCAACAAAAACGGGCTGGAACTCGTCAGGCTTATTCCAAAATTGCATTCCGTGCGTGATGTTCCATTAATTTGACTATAACAAGAAGATTTAGTTGTTGTATAGCTTTTTATTTAACCAGTTGCTGTCTTGCAGGTTCACAAGCATAAATGCTCATCTACAGGGGGATAGATTGGTCAGCCTTGTTTTGCGCTTAATATTTATCCATAACACGCAATGGCAAATCACTAGCGTGAGACATATCTCAATCACTCGGTTGTTAACTCTGATCTGCAGTAGCGTGATTGAATTATGTTAATAGAAGTGAAAACGCGCTTAAATTATAAAAAACTATCTAAATCAAATGTATAAGTTAACAAAGCTTGTCGATATAGCGATTAATCGTAATGCTAGAACAAGCAGTTATCGCCATTTCATTAACCAGCTTCACTATCCTTAGTCTTGTCCATTCGGATCACTAATTAAAGGGCAAGGGATAAGTATGAAGCGGGTCATAGTGCATTTATTATGTTTGTTCACTACGCTGATTGGCGGGTTTGCTAATGCGCAGCAGGTGATTTTACCTCAAGCGTATGACGATAAATCAAGCTTGGCTTTATCGGTAATACAAAGCGCGTTGCAAGTATCTGAACAGCGTTCTCAAGTGAGTATTGCGGATCATCAAATTGCAGAGCAAGGTTTAGCTGATGCATTAAAGAGTCACGAAATTTCGTTATTTTGGGCGAGTACCACTAATGAATTAGAAACTGAGTTTTTTCCGGTTCGGGTTCCTTTGCTTAAAGGAATAGACAGTTATCAAATATTGCTGTGCCGTGCTGAATCCATACCTGAGCTTAATTTAATTCGTCATGCTGGTCAGTTACGCCAGTATAAAATGGGAGTGTTAAACGCATCTAACAACGCTAATGTGTTTCAGCGCAATGGCTTAAATACGGTGGCAACCAGTAAATGGCAAAACTTAGTGTATATGCTAGACGGCCAACGGTTTGATATTATGGCCACTTCTGTTTTTGATATTGCTAAAATTCAAGCCTTACAAAATCAGGTTAAATACCCGATAAACGCTAGCACATTACAAGGCACTTTAATTTCATATCTTGCACCAACTTACATTTTTACCAATAACGCGCAGTTAGCCGAGCAGATTAAGCAAGGGTTAGAGTTATTAATCGAATCAAAGCAGTTGGATGCCATTTTAAATGCCGATGACAGCTATCGGCAGGCGTTAGCATTATTGGACGAATTTAATGGTGAAGTTATTCAATTGCAAAGCCAGTTACAAGCAAACGTGCAACCGTTGGCGCGTCCTGAGTTATGGGTGCATTTAGCTAACCAATCACTCTTAGCCAAAAATTAGCGTTAAAGCTAACGCCAAGCTGCAACAGTTAGGTATAATCGCAATTTTTATTTGCCCGTATTCGGTTTAATTGGGCTAGTGAGGTATTGCTGTTGCAGTTTTCTGAATTTCGTTTGCACCCTTTGTTGCTTAAAACCATAGATCATTTAGGTTTTACGCAAGCCACTGAGATCCAACAATTTGCTATTCCAAGTGCTTTACAGGGTGCTGATCTCATCGCGTCTTCAAAAACAGGCTCAGGCAAAACCTTGGCTTACCTTCTACCTTTGTTAAATCGATTGTTTTATAACCGAGCGTTAAGTAAACGAGACCCGCGTGGGGTTATTTTAGCGCCAACGCGTGAACTGGCTAACCAAGTTTATGCCCAAGTTCGTTTGTTTACTGCCAATACGCAATATTCGGCAGCTAAATTAATTGGCGGTGATAATTTTAATGATCAGGCCAAAAAATTACGTAGCAATCCTAAAATTATTGTCGCGACACCAGGGCGCTTGGCTGATCATCTAAGCCATCGTCATGTGTTTTTAAATGGTTTGGAAATGCTGGTATTTGACGAAGCCGATCGTATGCTTGATCTGGGTTTTATTGAGCAACTTACCGCTATACATAAACAAGCCGATCATCGTAAGCGGCAAACTCTGATGTTTTCTGCCACTATGGATAATCTCGATGTGGTTAAAATGGGGCAGCAGTTTCTTAACCAGCCTAAGCGTATTGCGGTGGGCGAGGCAAACCAACCTCATCAAGATATTCAACAAAGCTTTTATTTATCAGATGGCTATCCACACAAATTAAAACAGTTAGCGCATTTAGTTAGCTTGCATCCGCAAGAGCAAATTATCGTTTTTACCGCGACGCGAGACTCAACTCAGGAGCTTGCCAAATTTTTACAGGAAAATGGTAAAGACGCGACTTTCTTATCGGGAGATATGACCCAAGCTAAACGCAATCAAGAATTAGATGGCTTTGCTCGAGGTCGTTCACAGGTGTTAATTTCGACAGATGTCGCCTCTCGTGGATTGGATTTGCGCAATGTTGGTGCAGTAATCAATTTTGATTTACCTAAATTTGCTGAAGAATATGTGCATCGGATTGGTCGTACTGGACGCGCTGGATTTAAGGGCGTTGCTTATTCTTTAGTGTCAAAGCGCGACTGGCCAAGCTTTGAGTTGCTACAAGCATTTTTGCAGCAATCAATTACTTTTGAAAATATAGAGGGCTTGGCTGCTAAGTTTAACGGTATTAAGCCACAAGCGAAAAACGAGTCGAGTCAAGGTAAAGACAAAAAGTCATCTACCAGTAAAGCCGCCGGCAATCGTAAAAAGACTGTTTCGAAACCGAAAAAACAAGTTAATTTGGTTAAACCTAAAATTGATTTGGATGCGCCACCTATGCGCAAAAAGTAATTGTGCGCATTAAAGCTGTCTTGTAGCGGGCTTAATGCCTGCTTCGCGTTTGGTGCTTACTTTTGTATGTCGGTCTTTAAGCCGATGGGTAAGCGAGCTATGCAGGTTTAATATTGCCTTGAGGGATGGTGTATCTTTTCGTCTAAATAAATTTCGGCATACACAAGATTTTGTTTTTATTGAATATTTTTAATTGTTCTGGGTAATAAAATTAATAAGCCATAGATGGTTTACAATCTTTGGATAAGGTAATTAATCTACCGATTTTTGTGGAAAATAACCGTTTCAAAGTACAAGTTTTTGTTGGCGAGCATTTATGCTTGCAGAGCCTGTAAACTTTTCTGACTAAACGTAGCAGAACTAAAGAGTTTTGTTCCTGACAATTTCTATGTACCTGCATGCAGGCGCCAGAAGTAGGGAGGGAAGCTAAGTCTCGCCAATAGCATGGTTCAAATTAAAACTTGTCTACTCAATGAATAAATGGTTGTTTCAACCACCTTATTGACTGCATTATATTTCAATAATTTACCCGCTACGGATTTGTTTTAACTCAATTTGTCGGGCACTAAAATGGTGCCCATCGAAGTATTCACCTTTTTGGTGAGTTTGTTAATGAATTTTTAACAACTCTATTCAGTTAAAAAAGATTTGTTCATTTTATAAAACTCTCTCTAAATCATTGTAATCTATTAAAATAGTTGGTTTTTTGTTCAGGCTGGCTACAACGTTTTTATTTCGAATGTAAACATAAAATAACTAAAAAGCCGGGATGTGATGACTCATTCTAGTTATTTGCTTTATTTTTGTGCATTAAAACTTGCTTCTGGTGCATTGTTTTGGTGCCTTTATAGTCATCTTATATGTTGGTTGTGGTCAAGTTGTTGATTTTTATTGCTTTTTACTTTTTGGCATAACTGTTGAATAACCACTTCCGGGATTAATTTTTTATTAATTTGGAGCAATGCAATGAAACTGGTCACAGCGATCATCAAACCATTCAAACTGGATGATGTCAGAGAAGCTATCTCTGAAATTGGCATCGACGGTTTAACCGTGACTGAAGTTAAAGGCTTCGGTCGTCAAAAAGGTCACACTGAGTTATATCGTGGCGCAGAATATCAGGTAGATTTTCTTCCTAAAGTAAAATTAGAAATCGCTATCACAGACGACAACGTTGAACGTCTGGTTGAAGCAATTTCTTCTGCGGCGCAAACGGGCAAAATCGGCGATGGTAAAATCTTCGTTTACGATTTAGAGCAAGTTGTGCGTATCCGTACTGGTGAAACTGGCGATTCTGCTATTTAAGCCTAATCGAATTTATAAGAATATTTTGGGGAGAATATAATGGAAAACAACATATTCCACTTACAATATGCTATGGACACCTTTTACTTCTTAGTATGTGGTGCTTTAGTTATGTGGATGGCGGCTGGTTTCGCCATGCTAGAAGCGGGTCTTGTGCGCGCTAAAAATACAACAGAAATTTTAACGAAAAACGTCGCGTTATTTGCGATCTCTTGCATCATGTACTTAGTTGTCGGTTATGACATCATGTACGGCGGTGGCGTTTTCTTAGCGGGTATCGAAACGGTTGATTCAGCAGCTGTTTTAGGTGACTTCGCAGCACGTGAAGGTGGTTTTACTGGTGGTTCTATCTACTCTGGTGCTTCTGACTTCTTCTTCCAAGTTGTTTTCGTAGCAACTGCAATGTCAATCGTATCTGGTGCGGTTGCTGAGCGTATGAAGCTTTGGGCTTTCTTAGCTTTTGCTGTTGTAATGACTGGTTTCATCTACCCAATGGAAGGTGGCTGGACTTGGGGTGGCAATGAAGTATTTGGCATGTTCAGCCTAGGAGATGATTTTGGTTTCTCTGACTTCGCTGGCTCAGGTATCGTTCATATGGCTGGTGCGGCTGCTGCTTTAGCGGGTGTTTTATTGCTCGGCGCTCGTAAAGGTAAATATGCTGCAGACGGTTCAGTTAAAGCTATTCCAGGTGCAAACTTACCATTAGCAACTTTAGGTACTTTCATCCTTTGGATGGGCTGGTTCGGTTTCAACGGCGGTTCAGTACTTAAATTAGGTGATATCGACAACGCTCATGCTGTTGCTATGGTATTCCTTAACACTAACGCAGCAGCTGCTGGTGGTGTTGTTGCAGCTTTAGTTGTTGCTCGTATCTTATTCAAGAAAGCGGATTTAACAATGGCATTAAACGGTGCATTAGCAGGTCTTGTTGCTATCACTGCTGAGCCTTCTACTCCTACAGCGCTTGAAGCGACTATCTTCGGTGCATTAGGTGGTGTTTTAGTTGTTTTCTCAATCGTTTTCTTAGACAAGTTAAAAATCGACGATCCAGTGGGCGCTATCTCTGTTCACGGTACAGTTGGTTTATTAGGTCTATTATTAGTACCATTAACAAACGATGGTGCGTCTTTCTCAGGTCAAATTATCGGTGCCTTAACTATCTTCGTTTGGGTGTTCGTAACAAGCTTTATCGTTTGGTTTGCTCTGAAAGCTATTATGGGTATTCGTGTCTCTGAAGAAGAAGAGTACGAAGGTGTTGATATCGCTGAGTGCGGTATGGAAGCTTACCCAGAATTTACTTCAGGTACTAAGTAATAAGTTAGCATTTGATTAGTACTTATAAAGCCTCGGTTAATACCGGGGCTTTTTACGTTTTAAGCCCTTATTTTTACGACAGATTTTCGCGACATCTGCTTAAATCTATGTAAAAATTAAACGAAACCCCCACTTACAAGCTATAAGCAGATAAAGTCATGGATGCAGATAAAAAAACTTTATTCGTTACTGGTCTTTTCTTTAGTTCAATTTCCTTTGCTTCCAGTCATAGTCACAATGATCTCGCTTCATTGTCTATGGAACACCTCGAATCTATGTCGTTATCTGAGTTGTTGGAATTAAACGTGATCACTCCATCACGTACCAAGCAAAAATTGATTGATGCGCCTGCTAATATTCAAGTCATTACTCAACTGCAAATAGCTCAGCGTGGTTACGCTAATTTGGTTGAAGTGCTGCAAGATTTACCTGGGTTTGATTTTTCTACTTATGAAGATGGTGGTGGCGAATACCCTACACATAGCTCAAATAGAGGCTTAGGTGGTGGTCCTGGCAACCCTAAGCTATTAATTTTGTTAGATGGCGTAGTGCAAAATCATGTGGCATTTAATTGGTCGCAGTTGTGGGGAGAAGAAAACATTATTGAAGACTTGGACCGGATTGAAATTATTCAAGGTCCAGGTTCTGCTGCTTATGGCGCTAACGCGTTTTCAGGTGTTGTTCATTTAATTACTAAAAAACAAGTAGCCGAAGAAAACACTAATTTACATGTCTCGCTAGGAGAGGGTAAACAGCGCGGTTTTACCTTAACCCATCAAAGTATGTACAAAGATCTGCATATGAATGCAGCGATAAAGTCGTATCAATATGATGGTGACTCTGGGCTTGGCCGTTACGATCCGGCTGGTTATTTTTCTGGACAGCCATGGCCCAATACTCAGGTCGAGTCTTACGATAACCAAGGGCAATATCAAACGAACTCTGTAAACCCATTTGCAGGTCAACAAATGCCAGCCGGTTTTAACACCAGTAAAGACATATGGGCGATGCGGGCGAACGTCAGTTACTTTTCTCCGGAAGAAGAAAACTTATTAAAAGGCGTAAGTAAAATTAGTTTAGGTTTTTACCTTTGGGATAAAACCGAAGGTTTAGCCAGTTACGTGCCTAATTACGAGTATCAATCTTGGCGCAGTGATTTTGTTTCGCACCATACCGGCAAGCATATTTATCTTGATGTCGATTATCGTTTTAATGACAAATGGTTGTCTCGTACACGGGCTTGGTATCGTGAAAATCGACAAAAGCCAGATACAGGTTTTCGCTATACTTACCGTTTTGCTGAACTCGCTAAAACTTACCACAGCTTTAACCATCAAGTGGGTATTGAAGAGCAATTAGAATGGCAACAAAGTGATGATTCGTCACTGGTGTTAGGTGCGAGATTGATGGAAAGCGATAAAATGAACCAGATCGCATCTCTGGGGCGTAACCAAGCAGGGCACGATCCTATGACCAGTTCGTCATGGCGTCGAGCGACCCAAGATGACTTTCAGCTTGGCTTAGCTGAGTCGCAAGATATTGATGTTGTCGCTGAATCAGCGGTTTACGCTATTTATGACTCGGCTTTATCTTCTCGTTGGAACTACAGCTTAGGTTTGCGTTACGATTACAGTGAAGACTTTGGTAATACATTTAATCCGCGTTTAGGCTTTATTTATAAAATGCCGTCAGACTTTTTTGAAAAGTTGAACGTTAAATTTTTGTATGGTCAGGCTTTTCGTGAACCGTCTATTTTTGAGTTAACGGATGAGCACCGCGGTAATAGTCAGTTAAAACCGGAAGAGGTTGCTACTTATGAAGTGATTGCTCAAGGTAACTGGCAAAATAGTGATCAGCAAGGTGTTGTTGAAGCATTTAACTTTACCAGTAGCGTATTTTTATCGGATATGACAGATGTGATCTCGCTAAATACTGCCGCTGCAAGAGATATTCTAGGTGACAGTGGTTCGCATTATTTTAATGCCGAGCGACAAAAGGTCATTGGTTTTAGTTTGAGCTCTGACGTGCAATTTAGCAAAGGGGTCAAAAGCTATATTAATTACCACTTTAACAAGGGCGATGGTTCATTAGGCGATAAAGGTTTAAGCAATGTTGCTGATCATAAAGTTAATATGGGATTAAATTACGACGCAAACGCATTTAATTTAGATTTACGCCTTAACTATGTCGGTAAGCGTAATGTCCCTAGCACCAACACCTATTTTACCGATTGTCATGCCCCTGGTTACACCAAGCTCAATCTGCACTTACGTGGTAAAAAGCTTAATTTAGCTGGTTTTAACATTAAACCTTCTCTTAAAATAGAAAACCTATTGGATGAAGATTACTTTGGGGTGGGCCGCCAAGACGGTTCTAGTGATGTTAATGCCTACGATGCCCAAACCAATATCAATCCGTCAGGCTTTATTCCAGCTTACCATCCACAACCCGGCAGGCAGATTTTTATTAAATTAGAAGCCGACCTTTAATTGTCGGCGCAATGATGCTTGCTGAGTTTGAAAGAAGTCTTTTGTGGGCGAGCCTTTAAGCTTGCAGAGCCTGCAAAGTAACCTTTTGTGGGTGAACATTCATGTTTACAAAGCCTGCAAACCAACCCTTGTAGGCGAACATTTATGTTTGCAGAGCCAGCAAAGCAACCTCTTGTGGGCGAGCTTTTAAGCTTGCAGAGCCTGCAAACCAACCCCTGTAGGCGAACATTTATGTTTGCGAAACCCGCAAACCAACCTCTTGTGGGCGAACATTTATGTTTGCAAAACCTGCAAACCAACCTCTTGCGGGCGAACATTTATGTTTGCAAAGCCCGCAAACCAACCTCTTGTGGGTGAACATTTATGTTTGCAGAGCCCGCAAACCAACCTCTTGCGGGCGAACATTTATGTTTGCAGAGCCTGCAAACCAACCTCTTGTGGGCGAGCTTTTAAGCTTGCAGAGCCCGCAAACCAACCCCTGTAGGCGAACATTTATGTTTGCAGAGCCTGCAAACCAACCTTTCGTGGGTGAACATTTATGTTTGCAGAGCCAGCAAACCAACCTCTTGTGGGCTAACATTTATGTTTGCGAAACCTGCAAACCAAATTAGATCTTAAGGAAAGGTGGTAACTATTTTCAGTACTTTAGGTTTCCATTTTAACTGCGCTGTAAACGAGCTAGTTAAGTTTAAATAAAACTTGGCTTTGCCTTTGACTGTACCTGTCCCTATGGTTGCACCTCGTTTAACTAACTCAGTTTTACCTGTGGCAATAATAGCTTTGTGTTTTTCTGCATATTTAAGCGCATCAGATAAGTATTTTTCGTCATTGATATAAACAATCGAATACGTTGCAGTTGGCAATGAGTCGCCTTGAGATACACGCTGAATTTTGACCTTGCCTTTGGTTGATGTGCCAGTATTTTTTAAGCGACTAAAGGCTTGATACATTTCGCTATTATCAACCACGAATACGCTAATTTGACTATGGTCTATGTTATCTTCGTAAGCGAGAACCTTGGTCAGTAAAACGGCTTGAATATTGGCGGGTAACTCAACAGCGTTGCTTAAATAAGAAATGGTTAGCAAGCACACGCATATAAAAGCTTTGCTTTTAGTTGATAGTCCTTGTAACTGTTTACCCATTTGCATGCGCGCGTTCGACCTAGTTCCGTTAAATCATTAATTAAAGTGTAAAGCGTTGTTAGCCGTCTATACTAACACTGATTTTTTTAGTAAAAAATCGTTACTTGATGAATCTTGCTAATTAACGATTTAATCTGGCAAATATTAAGTAATAAATAAGACTCTATCGTTATTTACCTAGTTTACTTTATGAATTAACCAATATGTAACTTTAATTTTACGCAATCGTTACTCAATGGCGCGATAGGCTGTTTATCAAGTGCAAATCATGCTATAACGTTAGCCAATCTTCAGGGACGTTTTTTGTTAAAACGAGTTAGGATTGTCAAGCAAACTAAACATGAAAAAGCCAAAGCTCAGTTATAAAGTCATTCGATACGTTATACCTTTGGTTATCGCTCCGCTTATCGTGTTGGGCGGGTTTGCTTTAATCAATTCTAATATCGCCTCTAAACAACAATCTGAATTAGTTGTCGCACATGGAGTCGCGCAAAATAGTCAAAAACTGACAAACTATTTATCTGTTTTCGGTCAAACCATAGGTCTGCTTTCTCGTTCGCCAGTACTTGAACATTTAATGTTAACTGAGCAAGGGTCCAGTGATTTCCAAATAAAATCTGGTGATTTACTTGCTGTATTTGCCAGTTACACAGAAGCCTACCCTGATATATCCAGTATTGAACTGTTGGCGATTGACGGTCAAAACCTCGCTTTTTTTTCCAGTGATTTATTTGCTGAATCTGAATCAGCTCGATTAACTTCTCATTTACCCAATGTTAATGATGAACAAAAGCTTGTCGTAACTAAGGATGAAAGTGGCACGCGGATCCACTTTGTGCGGCGCGTTAATTTAAATGATTTTGAAAAAGGCGTTATTAAGCATTGGGGCTTTTTGGTAATTAACTTGCGGTTTGATCTGATCCCTGAAAGTATCAATGCTTTGATGTTTGAAGGTAGCGTTAACCTATTGTATTCAGAGCAAGGTCACGTTGTGTTTAGTTCTGATCCGAGTTTAACCGGTGTGCAACTGCCGGAAAACGAAATCGCCAAACTAAATAAAGTGGCAAGCGATGGTAAGCCAATTGCCAGCCAGCTTAGTTTTCTGCCGGAACAAAGTTATGTGCATTTTAATGCTGAACTAAAAGACGGTTTACGCTATTTATCTGCTGTACCTTATAAACAGTTATATGACGGCGCACAAAAAATTACGTTTTTGGCGTTAGTTTTGTTGATGATCAGTATTTTTGTCATCCCAACGTTGATCTTTTTAGTGCTAAAACGGATCTTAGTAGAGCCGATTGAAGAGTTGGGGCGGGCGAGTAAAAAAGTCGGGCGAGGCGATTTTAATCTCAAATTTAACTTTTCTAGTCAAGATGAATTAGGCGACTTGTTTAAAGATTTTCAGTCAATGACGGTGCAATTAAAAGATTACCAAACGAGATTAGAAGACTATAAACAACATTTAGAAGAAAAGGTGCAACTACGTACAGAAGATCTACACACTGCGAATGAGCAATTAAGACAAGCTATTATTGAAGCAGATAATGCCAACCAAATGAAAAGCCGCTTTTTGGCGAATATGAGCCATGAAATCCGCACGCCTCTGACTGCCATTATCGGCTTTACCGAACACTTATTAAATGATGATCCCGATCCTGAACAGCGTCAGAAAAACCTGTCGACAGTATTACGCAACGGGACGCATTTATTAGAACTGATTAACAACATACTCGATCTTTCTAAAATTGAAGCGGAAAAAATTAAAATTGACCAACAGCCAGTCGACTTAATTACCATCATAGATGATATTAATGCAGTAATAGCCCCCAGCGCGGTGAATAAAGAATTGGTTTTCGATATTGATTACCGCTTTCCATTGCCTTGTAAAATTGAATCTGACGACACGCGTCTTAAACAAATTTTACTTAATGTTTGTACTAACTCGGTTAAATTTACCAAAGAAGGTCAAATTAAGCTGACAGTACGATGCGACACAGCCACACACCAAGTCATTTTTACGGTTACTGACACTGGTATCGGTATGACGGCCGCTGAATTAGAAAAAATATTTAATCCATTTGAACAAGCCGATACCAGTACCACACGTAATTACGGTGGAACAGGTTTGGGTTTATGTATATCTAAGCACTTGGCTAATTTGTTGGGCGGCGATATTCGCGTTAAAAGTGAAAAAGGCAAGGGCTCTGAATTTGAGATCGCCATTGCAACCAATATGGATAATATGGATATCGATTGGATTGAGTCACTGCCTAATGCTGCATGCAAAGATGTCAGTGCACCTAATAGTGAGCAATTAGCGACTTTGGGCACAATCTTAGTGGCTGAAGATAACCCAGATAATCAGAATCTTATTCGCTTGTTGTTGGAAAAACGGGGTTTTGAAGTCGACATTGTTGAAAACGGCGCAATGGCGGTAGAGGCTGCATTAATTGAAGATTACGATCTTATTTTAATGGATATGCAAATGCCCGTGATGGGCGGGGTAGAAGCCACCACTATGTTACGTGGTGCGGGCTATGATAATCCTATAATTGCCTTAACAGCCAATGTAATGAAAGACGATATCGCTCAATACGAAGCTAATGGCTGTAATCACACTGTTGCTAAGCCCATTGATCAGCAAAGTTTATTTGAAGCCATGCAAATAGTGTTACAGGAAAATCAAGCGCATTTATCGAGTTTAACTGAATTTGAAAATGTTATTCAAAATAGCCAAGAGTATGCATCTATCAGCGCGACGTTTCTCGATAATTTACCGAGTAGTTTGCAAGCGATAACGAGTGCATTCTCATATCGAGATTGGACTCAGTTGGCCGCAAATGCCCATAGTTTAAAAGGCAGTGCAGGGTGTTTTGGTTATCCACAATTAACTGAATTGGCTGCCCAAATAGAGAAACAGACAAAAAATGAAGAGTTAGGCCACGCAGAAAAAATTGCTACGCTACAACCGCTGATTGAACAGTTACAAAGCCAAGTGGCGACGACAATTGAACAATCCAGTACGCTAATGACTGAATAATTTGGATTAGCGCTTCATGCTGAGTTATGCTTAGGGTCTTAAGTTACTCAATAATAAAAACATTTATTCATGGCACGCCCGCAACCAGGGCTTCTTGCAGAAGCCAATCTACAAAGCTTGTATTTACTATTTAAAGCGGTTCCTGGCACCGAGGCGCTGATCCGCCATCATCTTGCTTGTTTTCATCCTATGATCAATGACTATTGCGATGAATATTCAGAAAGTGAGTTGAGTGCGTTTGTAGCCATTGGCAGTGAATATTGGCGTACATTGTTTGGGCAACATGCTCCTAAGCGTTTAAAGCCCTTTCCTGAAATGGCCAAAGATACGCGGGTAGCTCCACATACACCTTATGATGTTTTTATTCACATTCGTTCTGATCGGGTTGATGTTAATCACTTAGTTGGCTCTCATGTTTGTGAGTTATTCGCAGATTCGTTAAAGCTAGTTGAGCAGGTAAAAGGCTTTCGTTATTTAGATGGTCGCGATTTAACTGGGTTTGTTGATGGTACCGAGAACCCGCATGGTGCTAAACGGCGGCAAGTGGCTTTAGTTGATAAGGCTGACGATAGTGATTTTGCTGCAGGTAGCTATGTGCATATCCAACGTTATCGCCACCAAATGGAAAGATGGAATGAAACGCCAACCATTCAGCAAGAAGACATTATTGGCCGCACGAAAAGTGATAACCAAGAATATCCGAGTGAGAAAAAATCAGCATTTGCCCATATTAAACGCACTAACTTAAAAGATGCGGCGGGTAACAGTATAGAAATACTGCGTCAATCTATGCCTTACGGTACTATGAAAGTTCAAGGGCTTTTCTTTATTTCGATTTGCCATAGTCCAGAGCCTTTTGAGCTTATGTTAAGTAGTATGATCAACGGTGATGAGCATGGGGTTTATGACAAGTTATTGGATTATACGCGGCCTGAGACAGGTGCAGCTTTTTTTGCTCCGTCACTTGAATTTTTACGGAAAAATATTTAACCCATGAAGTTAGCGTTGCGCGCATTTTGGTTAAAGTGCCAGCAAGATCAGATTGCTTTAGCGGCAGGGCATTTATCCTTCATTTCATTGCTCGGTTTAGTGCCTTTTTTTGTTATTTCTTTATCCTTACTCAATTCTTTACCCGGCTTTTCTGATCGGGTTAACGATCTAGAATCGGTATTGGTACAGCACATGTTGCCCGAAGCGAGTCAGCAAATCGTCGCTTACTTACATGATTCCATTGCCGCGTTGGATACCATCTCTGAGTTAAGTATTGTGGCATTATTCGTGATTGTGTTTTCGTTATTACGTAACGTTGATCAACAAATTAATCGAGTGTTTTGCAAAGGCAACTGTCGTTCATTGCGCCGTTCTTTGGTGGTTTATTTTAGTATCTTGCTATTTGGCTCTATTTTATTAGCTGCCAGTTTTGTCTTGACCTCGATCGTGGCTGCGTCGAGTTTTGTCAGTCAATGGCTGCCGAGCTGGGTTATGGTACTCGCTTCTGGCTTTTTACCCATCTTGTTATCTGTCGCTTTCTTCATGCTGCTATACTATGGATTACCGTTAACGCCCGTTAAGTTTCTTGCCGCGTTGCAAGGTGCTTTGTTAGCAAGCTTGCTGTTTGAAGGTTGTAAGTGGCTGTTTAATTTATATTTACTTTATGTGCCCACTTATAATGAGCTGTATGGTTCGTTAGCCATTTTGCCTATATTTTGCCTTTGGCTGTATGTCATGTGGAATTTAGTGCTGTTGGGAGCGCAATGGGTGTATTGGTTTAATTCTCGCTTGAATTAAACGGTTGCTGTTCCTATTAGTGAGTCGATACAAAAGTTATTACATGTAGAGTTTGTTGCTATTAACAAACGTACAAAATTAAGAAATCAGAATCATTGTAGGGCCGAATTTATTTCGGCTAACACAAGGTTTGTCGATGTAAATCATTCGTCTATTAAAAAGTTCAGGTAATGACTATGGTATACCCACAAATTAAGCCTAATGATACCGAGTGGTTAAATGTTGGCGACGGACATGAAATATATATAGAACATTCAGGTAATCCGGATGGCTTACCGGTTATTTATATTCATGGTGGTCCTGGTGGTGGTAGCTCGCCTATCTATCGCAGTTTGTTTGACCCAACAATTTATCGCATTATTCAATTTGACCAGCGCGGCTGTGGCCAATCTAAACCCTTGCTGTCTTTACAGAACAATAATACAGCAAGTTTAATTGCTGATATTGAGCGTATTCGGCAACATTTAGCTATCGACAAATGGTTAGTCTGTGGCGGCTCATGGGGCACCACGTTAGCCTTATTATATGCTTTGCAGCATACCGAACGTGTGTCTGGTATGATTTTGCGCGGTATCTTTTTAGCGCGACAGCAAGACATCGATTGGTTATACGGTGATGCTGGCGCGGCTCGCTTATTTCCTGATTATTATCAGCAATTTCAACAACCGATAGCCAATGATAATCGGAGTCCTATTCAAGCTTATTGGCCATTATTGAATTCAGATAATCAGTTGCAACAATTAAACGCTGCTCGGCAATGGTCATTGTGGGAATATCGTATTTCCCGTTTAACTTTTGCGCAAAGCACCGAAGCTGAGCTCGTCGAGCCGCATTTGTGTTTACCTATGGCTTTGTTGGAATGTCATTATTTTCTTAATCACAGCTTTATTGAGGAAAACTATATACTGAACAATATCGGTAAGCTTAATGCGATCCCAGCTACGGTGATCCATGGTCGTTATGACGCTGTGTGTGATGTTGGACAGGCTTGGCAACTGGCTGAAAAATGGCAAAGTTGTAAATTAATGATAGTGCCAGAAGCCGGACACTCTATTGCCGAACCCCAAATTGCTGCGGCTTTTTGCCAAGCCACTCGGGCGATGGCCAAATATATGCAAGAGCAAGGTTGTTAGAGCGTCTTATTACAATAGATAAAAATTGATGTTCGTTTAAGTTGGTTACAAAAGAAATAAATTAAAATGAAAGCATTATTACAGCGTGTAGCGCACGCCGAAGTAGTTGTTGATGGGCAAATCGTTGGCAAAATAGATCAAGGTATTCTGGTATTGTTGGGTGTCGAAAAGGGCGACGACGATGCGAAAGCTAAGCGTATGGCTGAACGAGTAGCTGGTTATCGTTTGTTTGAAGATCAAGCTGGCAAAACCAACTTAAGTGTTAAAGATATAGCGGGTAGTTTACTAGTCGTATCCCAATTCACATTAGCAGCGGATACGCGTAAAGGCATGCGCCCCAGTTTTTCTAATGCAGCTGAGCCAGCGTTAGCAGAGCAATTGTATTTAAATTTTGTTGAATACGCGAAACAACAAGGTGTACCCGTACAAACTGGAACATTCAGAGCGGATATGAAAGTCAGTTTGCTAAACGATGGACCAGTGACGCTTTGGTTGGAGTTATAGTTATAGTTAGAGATTAGAGTAGAAGTCTCGTGGCGAGATGTGGCTTACAAGCCCTTGTTTTTGGTATCTGCATGGATGCAGGTAATTAGAATTTTTCGGGAACAAAATGCTGTTGTTTTGTTCTTTTGGACAGAGAGGCTTGCAGGCTCTGCAAGCATAAATGCTCGCCCACAAAAACTTGATATTTTAAAACCGCTTTTTTACCACAAAAGAGTCTAGATTAATTACCTTCTTTGAAAATATGCAACGGCTTATGGCTTATCAATTTCATTACGCTTTGACTATACATCCTTTGCGGACTTATTTATTTTCAAACATGCCTTCAACCCGTAAACCTATGCCCAAGGTTTGTGAAAAATTGTACTCTTCAGGCCAATGAACAAAGGGTTCAACTTCAAAGTAAATCCATTTACGTAAAGATTGCCAACGATAACGAAAAAAGATGCCTTGGTTTTGTAGGTGATAGCCTTGGTTAGTGATACCAGAAGCAAATACACCGGAAATTAAGGCTTGAGTATGGGTTAGTTGCTTGTAGTGTAATAGGCTGTGTGTCCAATCGACTTGGTTATCAATTTCGGTATAGCGCCAACTGTTGTTTTGTTGCAGCATATCCGTGCTTGATAGGCTTATTTCAAAATTAGCGGAAAATCGCTCGGCATGACCTTGATCCAAGTAATAATAAACTGAGGGTTGTAATACGAGGTTAGTGCTGTCAGAGGTAGCATAAATATAACGGTAGAGTGCACGTACATACATATCAGGTTTGCTAGCTAAACCGACCCGTGTTGAAAAATAATGATTTTTATCTGATTTATGGATCCAGCGTAACGCGACGTTCACATCACTTTCCGTTGGCTTGGTTTCTCTAAGAACTTCGTCCGCTACCCCTTCTTGTTTAAATTCATCGTAATCATCAAAAATCAGATCCACTTTCTTTTGTAAATTCGCTAACCGCACGCGTAATCGGACTCGTAACTTTAATCGGGTAAGATCTTGCTCTCGTGGCTCCCAACCGAGTCTTAACTTAGCTGATGCTGCGGTATTTTTGTCTTTTGTGCCGTCCTCGGCAAAAAAACGGTCAAACCAAGCTGCACTGTTATTCAGTGAGCCGGCTACGCCGCCGTGTAAATCATCTAACCATGCATAGCGCGGTTTAGGTTTGCTTGCCGGCTTAGCATCTTCATTTGCGTCGTTATTTGCTTGGCATGCCAAACTGATTAAGCATAATATGAACAAGATCAAAGACTTTATTGGTAAATGCACTCAGGCTCCATTAACATATACGGCAAAGTGTATTGTGAGCGTGTTATAGTCTTGCCTTTCAGGTTTAAGGACTTCATTGTTATAGTCTTCTCGCTCAGGTCTTATGGTTCATTGTCGGCGCTTACTCGCCCCAATCACATAGTAGAGCATATGCTCATGGGGTCTCGAAGCTTGACAGCTTTGCTTACATGGATGTAAGTACTTAGGTTTCGTCTGGAACTGGAAACCTGCCCCTAAAACCTGATCGCTTTGACTATAGCTTTTCATCCCAATATCTAGCAACTCAAACTAGAGTGGCCGTTGATGGGATGCGAAGTTTGACTACATTGTCTAAACCCAGATAGTTTTGACTATATTTTTTATACACATAATAACAAAGCATAGTAAACTTTAGCCTTGATGACGAGTAGTCATCAAACATGAAATTTGCATTATACAGAGTAACTTAAAGGTAAATAAGTATGGGCGGCATTAGCATTTGGCAATTATTAATCATTTTACTTATCGTTGTGCTGGTATTTGGTTCAAAAAAGCTCAGTTCTTTAGGTAAAGATTTGGGTGGCGCAGTGAAAGGCTTTAAGGATGAATTAACACCTGAAGAAAAAGCCCAAGAAGCGGTAAAAACCGTGGAAGATAAAACTGACAATAAAGCCGAATCTGTAAAAGCAGAAGAGAAATCTAAAGCAGAGTAACATTTGTGTTTGATATTGGATTTTGGGAGCTCGTTTTTATTGGAGTGATCGCGCTACTGGTGTTAGGGCCGGATAAGTTACCCGGTGCGATCCGCTCGTTCAGTAAATTTGTAAGCTCATTTAAGCAAACGGTTAATTCGGTTAAATCTGAGATAAACCACGAGTTGCGTGTGCATGAGTTACACGAACAACTTAAGCAAGCCGAGCAAAAAGGCATGCAAAATTTAACGGGACGTGAATCCAATGCAGTAGCTGAACTGGAGCAAGCTGCAAAGGAAGTTAATTCCACTATCCAATCTGTACAAAAAGAAGTGAATAAAGATACAAATGGACAGTGAACAACAACCCTTTATTAGCCACTTAGTTGAGTTACGCAATCGCCTTTTGCGTATTGTGTATTCTGTACTTATTGTATTTTGCTGTTTGGTATATTTTGCTAATGATATTTATGGCTATGTATCTAAGCCTTTATTAGATGTTATGCCTGAATCAACCAGCATGATAGCAACCGGTGTGGCTGCACCGTTTTTAACCCCGTTTAAGTTAACCATGGTGTTATCTTTTTTTGTTGCTATTCCTGTGGTTTTGCATCAAATATGGAGCTTTATCGCCCCAGGTTTGTATCAGCATGAAAAACGTTTAATTGCCCCTTTGCTAGTAACCTCATCTTTATTATTTTATGCCGGCATTGCGTTTGCTTATTACGTTGTTTTTCCTTTAGCGTTTGAATTTTTTACTACCATTGCACCTGAAGGTGTCACTATTGCTACAGATATCAGTAGCTATCTTGATTTTGTGCTCAAAATATTTTTTGCATTTGGTTTAGCATTTGAGATCCCTATTGCCATTATCTTGATGGTTTGGGCTGGCGTGACAACGGCTGATAAGCTAATTGAAAAGCGCCCTTATGTGGTTGTTGGTGTATTTGTGATAGGTATGTTGCTAACCCCTCCCGATGTGATTTCTCAAACGTTATTGGCGATACCTATGTGGCTGCTATTTGAAGTCGGTGTCATTTTTAGTCGTTTTTATCGCCCTCGCGATGAAGCGCAAGCTGACGTGCAAGAATAATACGCGCAAGCTGACGTGCAAGAATAAGACGCGCAAGCTGATGTGCAAGATTAATACGCGCCAACTGATGTGTGAGAGCAAGAAGTACAAGATGAATTTGTGGCTGTCAAAAGTGAGTTTAATATGAGCTTTAGTATGAGCGAGCGTTTTCCTAAATAATGTTACCTGTTTTTGATATTGGGGTTAATTTAACCAGTTCGCAGTTTGCCAAAGATTGCCCAGAGGTAATCGACTCTGCTTTACAAGCAGGGGTAGCAGGCATGATGGTCACAGGGACGACATTGGCTGAGTCACAAGCAGCGAGCCAAATAGCCCAGCAATACCCAAATCAATTATTTTGTACCGCCGGAGTTCATCCTCATTATGCTTGTGAGTTTCAACCTGAGGACCTTGATAAACTGCGGGCTTTGCATGCTTTACCGCATGTATTGGCTGTGGGTGAGTGTGGTCTCGATTTTAATCGGGATTTTTCACCACGAGACGTGCAACAAGCGGTATTCGAACAGCAAATTCAGTTGGCAATTGCATTAGGTAAACCCATATTTATGCATCAGCGCGATGCGCATGATTGCTTTATGGAAGTTATTCAGCCATATAGTCAGCAATTGAAAAGTGCCGTTGTGCATTGCTTTACCGGTACTCAGCAGGAAATGCAGGATTATTTAGATTTAGGTTTTTATATCGGTTTTACCGGCTGGATATGCGATGAGCGCCGAGGTGTTGAGGTAAAAGCTTTAACCGCACAAGTGCCTGATAATCGTTTATTAATAGAAACAGACGCTCCCTATTTACTGCCGCGTGATTTAAAGCCCAAGCCTAAGAGTCGTCGTAATGAACCTAAATTTTTACCCCATATATTAACGACAATTGCAGACGTTAGAGGCGAAGCACCGGAAGCATTAGCTGAGCAAATATGGCACAATAGCCAAAAATTTTTACAAATAACCCTTTAATCAGTTAGCTCGGTGTATTTCTTGAACGCTATTAATAAAAGAAAGAAGTACGTAAATCTCAGCAGTTTAAGATTTATTTATTTTATTATTCTCAGTTTGATTGGCTCTTTACCGAGTGTCGCGGCTAGCGAAACGGTTGTGGCTTACAACCATACCGTACTGGGTTTTATGTTAGCAGCAGGCTTTGCCAGTCTACTTTTATGGTTTATCACCAAAGGCATTCGTTGCCTATTTTATGGTTTGTATATTGTACTGGCGATATTTTGGTTAAATAGTTTACAGCCCAATTATAATATAGCGATAAATCAAATAGGCCTTCATTGGTCTGCACCCATACTTACAGCGTTAATTTTACTTAGTCAGTTATTTACCCCAACATTTTTCCGCCAATCAAATGCATTTTTGCAGCTTATCGATAAGGTTTTACTGTATTTACCGGCAAGTTGGTTACTCATTGTTTGGTTTTTACCCAGTGAATGGGGCATGATGGGCACGTTAACTTTAGCTTTGCTTAATATTGTGCACTTATTGAGTTTAGGTATTTTGACTCGTCGTTATCAAACTGTGGGGGTTGATGCGTACCTAGCCGCTTGGGGGTTACCTTTAACTACCCTGTTGTACTTTTTCGTTAGTTATCTGCATTTAGCGCCTTTCGTTTTGTCGGTTAATTTGGCGGCATTCTGTTTATTGGGACAGACGGTGTTTTTGGCAATCGCTTCAGCCTCGGTTTATGGACAAGAAAGAAATGAAAAATTAGCGGCTCAAGAAAATGCTTTGCAACAGGCTAAACAAGCCAGTGAAGCGCAACAGCAGTTGATCCAGCTACAGCAAGAACAACAAGAAGAGCTAGAAGCTATGGTTCGTGAGCGCACGTTTGAATTAGAAGTCACGTTGCGCGAACTACAAGATAAGAATCAAGAGTTAGAAGAAAAAAACACCTTAGATCCACTCACTGGCATTCGTAATCGGCGCTTTTTTGATAAAAAATTGTTAGCTGAATATCGCCGTTCCCGTCGTGAATTATCTGAACTGACGGTGATGATGTTGGATATTGATCACTTCAAATCTGTCAATGATAATTATGGTCATCAAGCTGGGGATGATGTGATTCGATGTGTTGCGAAAATAGCGGAACAAGCTGCAAAAAGGCCATCTGATAGCGTATGTCGTTATGGCGGTGAAGAGTTTTCGTTGATCTTGCCCGCGACCGAACCACAAGGTGCAATGCAGATAGCCGAAGCCATTCGCCGCGCTATTGCAGAACATCCTATTCATACGTCGGCAGGACCATTGTCAATCACAGCTAGTTTAGGCATTGCAACTCGCGTAGCGTCAGTGCAATTTACAGAAAAAGATTTATTGCAATTGGCTGATGACGCTTTGTATCAAGCTAAGCAAAATGGCCGAAATCGTGTAGAAGTTGCGCAAGACGACAATAATACGCTTAAACACACTTAACGTTTAATGAAGGAGTTAAACATGACAAACCTTTTTAATCAGTTTCCAGCATCACGCAAACGTAGAATGCGTGCCGATGACTTCTCTCGTCGATTAATGGCTGAGAATCAGTTAAGTGTAAATGATTTGATTTACCCCGTTTTTGTGGTTGAAGGTAAAAATCGTGTTGAAACGGTAGATTCCATGCCGGGTGTTGAGCGTAAGTCGATTGATTTACTGTTAAAAGAAGCGGAAGAGTTAGTGAGCCTTGGCGTGCCTGCGGTTGCTATATTTCCGGTTGTTGATGAATCAATGAAATCATTAGAAGCGGAAGAGGCTTACGCCAGTGATGGCTTGGCGCAAAAAGCTATTCGTGCTTTAAAAACCGAGTTTCCTCAACTTGGTGTGATCAGCGATGTTGCATTAGACCCATTTACCGAACATGGGCAAGACGGCATTATTGATGAAAATGGCTATGTACTCAATGATAAAACGGTTGAAGTATTAGTTAAGCAAGCGCTATCACATGCTGAGGCCGGAGTTGATATTGTTGCACCATCTGACATGATGGATGGCAGAATTGGCGCTATTCGCCAAGCGTTAGAAGACGCGGGGCATATCAATACCAAAATACTCGCCTATTCAGCTAAATATGCATCAAGTTATTATGGGCCGTTTCGTGATGCCGTTGGCTCGGCTGGCAATTTAAAAGGCGGCAATAAATATAGTTACCAAATGGATCCAGCCAATGGTCAAGAAGCATTGCATGAAGTCGCGCAGGATCTACTCGAAGGTGCTGATATGGTGATGGTTAAACCTGGAATGCCCTATTTAGATATTGTACGCCAAGTTAAAGACAACTTTGCCGTGCCGACATTTGCTTATCAGGTATCAGGTGAATATGCCATGCACATGGCGGCAATCCAAAATGGCTGGTTAGAAGAAAAGTCTTGTGTTTTAGAATCGCTATTAGCTTTTAAACGTGCAGGCGCTGACGGTATTTTAACTTACTTCGCACTGCAAGCTGCACGTTGGCTAAACGAAAAGTAATTGTCGCAATTAAGTGTTGGATAAAGTGCCCATTTTACAATGGGTACTTTAGGCTTGTTGCTTTCTTTCGGCCGCTTTGGGCTCAGCTTTATCTTTTTTACTCGGTGGTAGCACTACAAATACACCGAAAAATTCAGCTACGGGTTTGTCTTCATCGAGAATATTCACTTTCAGTTTAACCCTAACTTTTCTGCCACGCTCTAGTGCCTTTAAATTACCTTCTACTGAACTGACATGACATAAGGCTCGCGGAACATGGGTCAGTGGTTTGTGATAATGAATATTACCATCGCCCAGCACAATCTCGCCTTTTAGCCCTTTTTCTTTGAGCATTAAGAAAATCAGTCCCCAACCGCTCAGGGTTGCCAAAGAGTAAATTGAGCCAGCAAACATAGTGCCGTGCAAATTTAAGTTAGCGTTTAATGCCGCACGCGTTTCGAGTACGTAGCCTGTAAATTGGTGAACTTTGATACCCATTAAATGGGCGACAGGGATCTCAGTATCCCAAGTATCTTGCAATTCTTGACACCAGTTGGGGTGGCGCAAGAAACGCGGTTTATCTGGAATGTCTTTAATCATTTGGCAGCGCTCAACCCCGCCAACTTCTTTTGGCGCTTCGCCAGCAATTTTATAGCCACACTTTTCGTAAAAACCAATAGAATCGGCGCGAGCAAATAGGGTTACGCGCTTAACACTCATTTTTTTTGCGGCTTCTTCTAAGGTTGTCATGAGTAAAGAGCCAAGCCCATTGCCTCTTTGTGTTGGCTCGACAGCAGTATGACGAATTTGAACCTCATCACTAGAGTTTAGGTGTAAACGAGCAACCGCTAATACAACGCCGTTACTGTCAATGATCATTCTATGTTCGGCTAAACTATCATATTCGTCTTTTTCTGAACCGGGTGGCATACCTAAAGGTTGGCGCAACATACGGTATCTAAAGGCAAAATAATCGTTAAGTTCCAGTTCCGTTTGTGGTGTTATTATTCGATACATGGGCAATTTAATGCTTTAATTGCTTTATATAGTTCTTGAGAGTAAACGCTTTAATTGTGCTTGTCGACCTGAAAAATAGTTTAGCAGACGGTCATTTATTGGCATTACAAGTTGAAAATGACATTCGCTGGCAGGTAATGGAAAATAATACTTATCGCTGGTTAACGCTAAACCATACAGTACAAACAGTGATGGATAAGCAGGATACGACTTCTTTATTGTTTCCGCATCAGCAGCCTTTAGTCAGTCATTTACCTGCTTTACCGCCTAATCCAAAGGTGTTAGAGATAGGTTTAGGTGGTGGCAGCCAATTTCGCTTTTTAAAACAATTATACCCAGCAGCAAAGTATAAGGTGGTAGAACCTAGCCAGATCGTGATAGAGCTGTTTCAGCAATATTTTAATCCCAGTAACTTAGCTTTACATTGTGCGTTAGAAATGGGACAGAACTATTTGAGCCACACTCAGCAAACGTATGATCTTATTTTGAGCGATATCTACAGCCATCAATCTTCCAGTATGAACCTATTAACTCAGGATTATTGCCAACTTTTAATAGAAAAATTGGCTATAAAAGGGGTTGTTTTTATAAATTTAATGCCTGAAACAAAATTTGAAATAGCCTTACTAATGGCTAATTTTTCAGCAAAATGCATGAAATTGTTATATTCTGACAAAATAAGTGGTTATAGAAATCACGTAATGTTATATCAAAAGATCAGTTAGCTATTTGGCCATCTGCTTGAACAAAAAGTTTCATATTTTAGCCAGTGTACACAAGCAAATACTGGTTTATACTGAATTTGCTGGTAAAGATTACAGCCGCTTAAGTTTTAGCAGTTTCGATGACAATTCTGGATATCGCATCTTGTTCAACCCTAAGTTATATAGTCAAATCGAGAAGACTATACCTGCATCTTTCAGCACCTCATCGATCTGGCTGGTCAGCCATCGATATGATAAACACATAAATTGGAGTTAAAATATGGCTACAACTACTGGCCGCGTTAAATGGTTTAATGAAAAGAAAGGCTTTGGCTTTTTAGAGCGTGAAGATGGCAATGACGTATTTGTTCACTTCCGCGCTATTATTGGCGAAGGTTTTAAAACATTAGCCGAAGGACAAGCGGTAGAGTTTGAAGTTGAACAGGGACAGAAAGGCCCTCAAGCAGCTAACGTTAAGCCTTTATAAGGGTTAAAAACGCTAACGATAAAATACTAAGATTTCTGGTTGCTTGGCTCAAATATCAACCAGTTGTTGTTCCAAGCAACCTTGATCTTTTCTTGTACTTTATAGTTTGTAAAGCGCCTATGCTTATTTAAAATTTAATTTCACCTAATGGTTTACAAGCCAGAGGTTTCCATTAAAGCCATTCTGCAAATACACTTTGCCATACCTCAGTCACACTTGCCGCTAACTGTCTAAATTCACTTGCATCAGTAATGACTGCCTGTTGGGCTAATGCTAGCTTATGTCCGCGATTACGCAGGGTCAGGTAGCTGTCGGTTAAGGTATTAACTTGCTCACCTATTAATATCCCCTTATTTAATATTGTTTGTAATATTCTAACGTTGTCCGACCACTCGGTTAAATCCGGCTCTTGATGACTGTTATTCAGTACTAAGAACTGAGTGATAAATTCAATATCGGCAATTCCGCCTTGCGCTTGCTTAAGATCAAACTCACCCTCTTTGGCTTTAACAAGGTGGTCACGCATTTTTTGCCGCATGGCTATGACATCTTGCGCCAGTTTTTGGCTGTCCCGCTGAGTGGCTAAAATGGTGTGACGAACCTGTTTGGCTTGTTGCATTAGTTCAGGATCGCCGGCGATAGGGCGACATCTCACTAATGCCTGATGTTCCCAGGTCCAAGCATCTTTTTCTTGATATTCAGCAAAGCCTTGTAAGCTGGTAACAAGTAAGCCAGAGTCGCCAGAAGGGCGTAAACGCATGTCTACTTCATACAAAATACCCGAGTGCATGCGTGCTGATAGAATATGAATAATTTTTTGCGCGTAGCGTGTGTAAAACTGAATATTAGTGACGACACGTTTGCCATTACTATCGCCTGTCGTCTCTTGATAACCATCTTGGTTATGGACAAAAACCATATCCAGATCACTGCCATAGCCAAACTCCCAGCCACCGAGTTTGCCATAGCCTAAAATAGCAAAGCCTTTGTTATCAGTCCCTTCAAGTGCGCTCGGGCATCCATGTTTGTTGACGAGAGGTTGCCAAGCCAAATTCATGACTTGCTCTAAAATAACTTCAGCTAACCAAGTGAGTTGGTCGCTTACTTTCATAACCGGTAAAATACCGGTGACATCGGCCGCTGCAACACGCAATTGTTGAATATTTTTAAATTGACGTAAGGTCTCCATTTGCTGCTCTAAGTCATCTTCATCAACTCTTAGCAGTTTTTGTCTAAGCTCGTCGGCATATTCTTGTTTATTGCAAATATGATAAAGCTGGGTTGGGTCGATAAGCTCATCAAGTAAGATGGGGTGTTTACATAGTTGCTCAAATATCCATGGGCTGGCGGAAAGCAACTTAATTAGTTGGTCGGTTGCACAGGTATTTTCTAACAATAGTTCTAAATATGCTGTCCGCGTAGCAATAGCGGCAATAAAGTCGCTAACACGTTGTAAGACCATTAAAGGTTTAGGACTATTGAGAATAGTTTCAATCAAGTGTGGCATTAATTTGTCCAGCACTTCGCGGCCACGTGGGCCGACTCTTCTTTTTATCAGTTCTTGCTTGGTTTGATTGATCTGTTTGTATAGTAATTCGGGATCAATATAGGGATGATCTGAGCTTAAATGCGCAGTTAAAGTTTCTTCATCTAAGCCGTCTAACCAATAATCAAATTTGACAGCTTGTTGCTGTTCATCATGCGGATCAGCAATAACCGATTGGAAAACGTGATTAACTTGTTGTTGGCAGCGCTCAAGCGCGGTTAAAAATTCAGAGTAACTCGCAAAGCCGACGAGGTTAGCTACTCTATTCTGGTTCTCAATGTCATGCGGTAAAGTTTGGGTTTGCGCGTCGCTCAATTCTTGTAACACATGCTCAGTTTTTCGTAAGAAGTGATAGCAACTTAACAAATTATCGACTTGCTCTTGCGGTAAATCACAATGTTTAGGAATTTCTAATAGGGCGCTGCGGGTACTTTGCAAACGCAATTCAGGGATTTGGCCGCCGCGGATCAATTGAAAGGTTTGCGCAATAAATTCGACTTCACGAATGCCACCAGCACCGAGTTTTATATTGTCTTTTAAGCCTTTACGTTTGACTTCTTGATTGATTAACGCCTTCATTTTTCTTAATGATTCAATGGCTGAAAAGTCGATGTATTTGCGATAAACAAACGGGCGAAAGAGATCATACAATGCTTGATACTCAGGAAAAGCGTGCCATTGTTTAGGTGCGATAATACGGGCTTTTAGCATGGCGTAGCGTTCCCAGTCTCGACCTTGAGATTGGTAATAGTCTTCCAACATAGCGTAGCTCATGACTAAAGGGCCAGATTCACCATTAGGGCGCAATCGCATATCAACTCGATAAACAAAGCCATCCATGGTTGATTGACTTAAAGCCGAAATGAGCTTTTGTCCGAGGCGAGTAAAGAATGTGTGATTGTCTAATACTTTGCGACCCCCTTCGGTCTCGCCATCTTCTGGGTAACAAAAAATCAGGTCAATATCAGACGAAAAATTAAGCTCTTGTCCGCCAAGTTTGCCCATGCCTAATACATACATAGGCTGAGTTTTACCGTGTTTGTCGGTTGGTGTTCCCCATTGTTGGCTGTAAAATTGATACAACCAGCCAAGCGCTTGGCTAATCAGTAACTCGGCCAAACCTGAAATCTGTTGAAAAGATTCATTTAAATCCGCTGCACCACACAGATCACGCCAAGCTATCATTAACATTTGCTGACGTCTGACTTGACGGATAAGCTGTTTTAAACCATCTTCACTGGTGATTTTGCTTAGTTTGTCTGTTAACTCTTGGGTTACACTCGGTATTCTGTCGTCAATATTGGCAGGCTGATCTAATAGTTGCTTGAGTGTATCGGGTTCTTTTTGGCAAGATTCAGCAATAAAGCGACTATTAGCAAATTGCCATTTGATCATGGTTTGTTGAGCTGTGGGTAATTGTTCAAATGACGGGTGGTGTTTTATCAGGTTTTGCCAATGCAACTCACCCTGTTGTTGCGCTTGAGTCGATAATTTACACCAGTCGGTCGTTTTTGGTTTAATATGCGCTGAATATGGCTGTGACATCATAGTACAAGAATTTTCTTTTCGTTTAGCTAGAGTGTAGCTAATCTATTGAACGTTATATATAAATTATAATAAAAGGGAGATACGACCTTGCCAACTATAAAGTGGCTGTTGCTGTTGGTTCCTTTGATCTGGCTCACAGGCTGTGGCGATCCGCTGCAAGCTAAGATTGAGACTCAGGTTGAATTAGTCGATATGCAAATGAATAAGTTAACTCAGCGCTTAGAAAACGGCCAGATCCGCAACGCGAATCTGATCCGTGAGTATGCTCGGCAATTACAAACCATGAAGCCTGAGTATGCGACTATCGTTAACGAGTTAGCCCGTGATGCAACCAGTCGTGGGCCTATTTATACTAATCTTGTTGATCGAATTGATGCAGCCCGAGTTGCTTCCGGTGTTTTTTCTAGCCCAGAGGAAAGGCTACGTGAGCTAGAAAACCTATATCAAGCCGCCAGTCCAGAGCTGTTTAACGATGCTTTATCTGATCCTCTCAATGTATTAGCGGATTTAAGCCAAGGCCAGTTAGCAAGAGTGAATGCGATTAGCCGTGAAGCCAGTTTAGCGGCTAATGGTGCGCAAGATTTTGGGGCTGGTAGTCAGTTAATTGGTAACCCAGCCTACGGCAACTGGCAAACGGGTAGTAATGGCATGTCATTTTGGGAATGGTATGGCATGTATGCGTTAATTAGTAACATTGGCGATATGTTTGATAGCCGCAGGCGTGTGTACTATGGTGATTGGTCACGCGGGCGTAATTATAGTTACTATCATGACTATGGCCGTTATCGTTATTCCTCACCGAATCAAATTCGCAAGCAACAACAAACCGAACAACGCGCGGCTAAAAATTATCGTGGTGGTAAATTTACCAGTGCTTATGCAAAAAGTCGTACCGGTGCTAGTCGTGTATCGTCGTCGAGCTTGAGTTCACAACGAGCAAGCAAAATGTTCCAGAGTAGTTATGCTAAAAAGCCGACAACGTCAGTGACGAACTCGGCGACAAAATCAACCAACAATCCCGTTAATAAGTCGTATAGCAAACCCACAACAAATAAGTCTAGTTATGGCTTTAACTCAAGCTTTCGTAGCAGCAAGAGTAGTTCTCGTGGTGGTTTTGGTGGCAAATAATAAAAGAGCAAACAGATGAATTTATTAAACAATGCATTTTTTCTTACTCCTGAGTTGATCACCATATTGGTTATAGATTTGGTGATCGCGGTTATTCTGTTATCTGCGGTACGATACTTAGCTGGTTTGTGGATGGGGGTTAATACCAAAGATGAACTGGCACATAAAGACAATTATGCTTTTGGCATTAGCATGGCAGGCAGCGTTGCTGGTGTTGGTATTGTACTAACCGGTTCGATTACTGGTGAAGCCGCCAATAGCTATGTGACTGAAGCGGTTGGCGTGCTGAGTTATGGCGTGCTGGGTATTATCCTAATTAAGCTAGGGCGTATTATTCACGATAAAGTTGCATTAAACGAAGTGAATAAAAAAGCTGAAATTAAGCGTGAAAATATCGCTGTCGCCATAGTCGACGCTGCTGCAACGATTGCCACAGCTATTGTGATCCGCGCCGTTTTATTATGGGTCGAAGGTTTAGACGGTTACACTGTGATTGCTGTACTTTCTGGCTTTATTGTTGCGCAAACTTTGTTAGTTGTCGTGACCCGTATTCGTGAAAATATGTATGCCAAGGCAAATCAAGGTGATTCATTGCAAGAGGCTTTACAAGGTGGCCAAGTGGCGCTGGCTTTACGTCATTCAGGGCATTTAATTTCTACTGCTTTGGTTGTTAAAGCAGCAAGCTACTTTTTGATTTATGAGCCGACGGCTATTGTTTCTAACCTTATTGGCTGGTTAGTTATTTCACTTATTATGGCGGTGGTGATGTTTGTGATTGGCCGCATTGCTAAACATATTTTGTTGTTAGGCATTAATGTCGCAGAAGAGATAGATCAGCAAGACAATATTGGTTTAGCCGCAATTGAAATGGCATTGATGATCACTATTGCTCTTATGTTGGGTGCATTAATGGTATAAGTTTTTTACTAGGAGCGTGAAGCACTTACGCTCCTAACCTATTTGCTTAAAACTCAATCAACATCGCAATTTATTGCGCCTCAGTACAGTACCTTATGTTATCTATCTTGCAAGCCGCCCGCGTTAACCCCCAGTTATTTATTCGAGACTCATTACTGATATTAGTCATGGCCATGCTAGCTGGTTGTGGTTTGGTGTATGAGTATTTGCTATCGCAATACGCAGGGCGGGTGTTAGGCGCCTTTGAGTCTGCCGTTTATACCATGATTGGCTTAATGATAGTGTCTATGGGCTTGGGGGCGTTTGCTGCTCGTAAAGTCAAAGATGCTTACAAAGGTTTTGTCTATTTAGAAATTGTTATTGCGATTTTAGGTGCGGGTTCGGTATTAGCAATAGCAGGTTTGATAGGTTGGACATATACATTGCCACAAGTATTAGCTGATACTTTTGGTATTCCACCAGATGCTTTACCCCGTGGTGGCTGGTTTGGTGCCATTCATAAAGCGGCTTTGCAACTGCCTTATATCGCAGGTGTTTTGCTAGGCTTGTTTATTGGCATGGAGATCCCGCTTATTGCTCGGGTGCGTGAACAAATGTATGGCGAGCATTTAACCCATAATGCCGGCACAATATATGGCGCAGACTATATTGGTGCGGGTATTGGGGCAGCTATTTGGATCAGCCTTTTGATGAGTATGGAAATTAGCCAAGCCGCAGCGTGGACGGCAAGTATCAATGTATTGGCTGGTTTTTTATTCTTAGTTTTGTACTGGCAAAAATTAGTTTGGCGTAAACTGTTAGTAGTTATCCATCTAGGATTGGCTGTTATGGTTTGCGTAATCGGTTTGAATGGTCAATCTTGGTTGGCTAGCTTTACCGATGCGTTATACAAAGACCAAGTGGTTTTTCAGCAACAAACACAATATCAGCAGATTGTTTTCACCGAGCGCCAGCTTGGCCCTGAAATTAACCCTGTGCATCAGTTTTATTTAAATGGCCGCTTACAGTTTTCTAGTCAGGATGAATATATTTACCATGAAATGCTCGTTCATCCTGTAATGGCGTTGTCGGCACGCCAAGATAATATACTCATTATTGGCGGTGGAGATGGCTTAGCATTACGCGAAGTTTTGAAATGGCAACCCAAGCAAGTCACTCTAGTGGATCTTGATCCACAGTTAACCCATGTTTTTCAACAGCCAAATGATAAGTTACCTCAGCGCTTGGCACAGCAGGTTACACAGCTTACCCAAAATAGTTTGAATGATCCCAGAGTCAGCGTTATCAACCACGATGCATTTTTAATGGTTGATGAACTACTGCAACAACAAAAAAGTTTTGACAGCATTATTGTTGATTTACCTGATCCCAATCACCCTGATTTGAATAAATTGTATTCAAGGCATTTTTATCTGCGTCTCAATCAGTTGTTGGCGGCTGACGGAGGCTTAGTTGTGCAGTCCACCTCGCCTTATCATGCTAAACATGCATTTTTAGCAATAGGCAAAACCTTGCGTGCGTCAGAGTTTCAACATGTTGAGCAATATCATCAAAATGTGCCGAGCTTTGGTGAATGGGGCTGGACCCTTGCGCATAAACTCGTTGCGCCTCAACAAAACTTGAAAAATACACAACTGCCAATATCTACAAAATGGTTAACGCCGAGTTTATTGCAAGCCTCATTTGCGTTTCCAAGTGGTTATTTTGATGTTTTAAACGATATTCAAGTCAATGATTTGGGTAGCCATGTGTTGTATCAATATCATTACCAAGCTTGGCGGCAACAATTGGGTACGGTTTTTCAATAGTTTTCTGTTGCGAACGACTGTCGTGCTAAACGTTACGAATCTAACCAATATATGTAGCAGGAAATATTCGTTTTAATTCGAGAAATGAGCTGATAACCGCTACCTTTAAACGGCTTATCGCAATTTCTTAAAAATCATGAAAAAGGGTTTGACATAAAATGTCACTCTGCTATCTTAATTTGCAGATGACATAATATGTCTCTTTAAATAAGCGTGGCGACTTTCTTTCCATTGTTCTTATAAATGGCTGCGAAACAAAAGGAAGTGCTGCGGATTTTTTAATAACTGAGGATAGTTATGAACATTCATACAATAGCGCAATACTTAAATGATTTAGGTGACCAAACCCATACTGGCTACAGCTTTGATTGTCAGCCCATTTCAGGCGAGGTTGATGTGCTGCAAGTGACGGTAGAAGGGCGCGAAGAACTGCCTATTTTTGTATCTGTCACTGACGATCAAGTACTGTGTATTACTTATTTATGGGGCGAGGAAGAAGTCCGTTCTGAAAAACGTGGTGAAATGTTGGAGTCGATGTTGGAAATGAATATCCCTATGCCGCTTTCGTCATTTGCCAAAATTGAAGATAAATATGTGGTATTTGGTGCCTTATCAACTAACTCATCAATGGAAGATATTGAACATGAGTTAGTCGTATTAAGCGACAATGCGATCGATGTAATTGATGATATGTCAGACTATTTGAATTAATAGCGGGAGAATTTAAATGAGTATTTTTAAGAAAATTTTAACAGCGATCCGTGGCGGTGCAACTGAAGTAGGTGAAGCAATTGTTGATGCCAATTCAACCCGTATTTTTGAACAAGAAATTCGTGATGCTGAAAATCACCTAACTAAAGCCAAGCGCGATTTAACTGATGTGATGGCCAAACAAATGGCGGCTGCACGTGAAATCGAGCGTTTAAAGCGTGAAGTCACTGAACACGAAGGCTATGCGACTCAAGCACTTGAAAAAGGCAATGAAGCCTTAGCATTAGAAGTGGCAGAAAAAATTGCTTCGTTAGAACACGAATTAGCTGATCAGCAAGGTGCGCATGACCAATTTGCTACTAACGTTACACGCTTAAAAGATTTAATTAAAAAGTCTGAGCGTCAGGTGACTGAATACAAGCGTCAGTTAAGCATGGTGAAAACCACTGACAGCGTGCAAAAAGCAACGGCGGCTATTACCGATAACTTCTCGTCAAGTAACGGTAAGTTATTAAATGCCAAAGAGTCATTAGAACGCATTAAGGCTAAGCAACAAAGTTTTGATGATCGTATGAAAGCGGCTGAGCAATTAGAATCAGAAACAGGTGATTCATCGTTAGAGGCCAAGCTGAAAGAAGCAGGAATTGGTGCAAAAGAATCTGACGCAAGTGCAGTTCTGGCGCGCCTTAAAAAGCAATAAGCTGAACTCAGTTAAGTAACTTGCAAAAATAGGCCAACACTTCTTATGAAGTGCTTGGCCTTTTTTGCCTTGTTCCGTTTAGGTTGAATGTAAGGAAAATTTAATGGGTTTCTTCAAGTCTTTGTTTTCAAGTGCTAATGACAAGCCGCTGCGCAAGGTTGAGCATGTTAGCCAATTACAAAAAGGCGATGCGGTTGAATTTAGCGATACTTTTGCCCTACCTGAGTTACTGCGCAAGCAAACCTTTGTTGTCGAAGATGTCAATACGTATCAGTTTGAACATAAAGCGAATAATGAATTTGTATTGCAGGGTACGACGTCGGAAAAAGTCTATTTAAGTTATGAAAAAGATGACGAAGAGTGGCTGAATATCTCTTTGAAAATCAATCGTGAGCAAGTAGCAATTTTATTCAATCTCGAGCAATTTGCAGCCATGTTTGAAGAAGGTAGCGCTGGTGAGCTTAACTTAATTGAACAGCCTAACCAGTTTGATAACTGGCTGGCACCAATATACTTTCGCCATAGCTTTGCCGCGACTGGCTTTTTTTACAACAAAGATTTTCGTCCTGGCAAGCCTCCTAGTTACCAAGATGATGCCAGCCTTGAATTAAATTATTTTGGCCTAAGCAGTGCGGATGAAAAATATTCAGTCGAAATGGAAGTATGGCCAGATGGTGACACAGATGTGATGTTAACCATTCATCGCCCAATGTCTGATGTGATTGCTATGTACCCAGGAGAGGCTTAATGAGTCAAGACAAGCCAACGGATGATAAATCGAAATGGGAAAGCAGTCGTAAAGCGATTAAAGCGACTCAAGTGGCATTTGATATGGATGAAAAACTGCAATATGTGATCCGGCGTAGTGCACTCGATGCTGGTGTAGGACCACCTGAGCAGATCCGTAAAATATTAGATTTACCCATCAATAAACGTCCTAAACGCCCACGTTTGACAGTGTCATTGTCGGTGGAAGATTATCATTTGTTGGCCGAGCGTTATGGCATGGCACCTGAACAGCAATTAGAAATCAAGCGCCGCGTTATGGATGAATTGATTAATTACGCAAAATCTGAAATTGAAGACCAGCGTTAATTGATAACTCAAGCAGGGCTGGTTAAACAACCAGCCCTGGCCAGTCAGCCGACACAAAACCATTGTAGAGCCGAATTTATTTCGGCTAACACAAGGTTTGTCGATGTGAAATCGACCTTAGTCAATTTAGCAAATGGTTATAAATTCAACCGTTTAAATGTACTAGTACTGTTTCCAGAAAGAAATGCTCAGTTGAATCACTCGCATAATTTACTATCACTCGTGATGTTTTTAACCATATTTAGATTAAATAAACAACTTCAGGCTGAGCTTGTCGAAGTCTTATTACTCTCTAATTTACTGACACTTCGACTGCTTCGCGCTCAGTGTGAAAGTGATCACCAATGTTTTCAACTAATCAAAACTAAATTGAAAAGGTACTAGTATATTATTGATTATCAATGGTTAATTGAAACTCACCATTAACTTGTTGTAGTACTAAATATTGATTACCTGAGTTTTTGTCTAATGTGTAGGCTTGTTTAATCAGCAATTCTCTGCTGTCAGCATCGCCGCGCGTAACAAAAATATTGTAATCGCCATTGGGTAAAATAACTCGTTGCATTTCCGCTAAATCAACATTACTTAGGTAATACGGGGTCGATTCAATGGTTTCACCTGCTTTGACATAGAACACATCAAATTCTTCATCTATTTGGTCTTCTTCGTCTATGTCGTCTTCATTAATAACTTCGACTAGATTGATAAATTTTATGTCATGTTCATAGAAGCTTACTTGGTTGTTGTTATCCAAGGTGATTGCCCAATACGTATCAGCCACCGAATATAAAAAGGTCGTGTTATCTTCGTTGGGGTTTAACGTTAGCAAGTAGTTTTGTACCGCAAATTCATCTGAGTTAGCTAATTTAAAATTCAAACTATAATCGCCAACCTCAAGCTCGGTAGCCGTACTAAAGCTATTCGATGCTATGGCTGATATTTCAGGTGTTTCATCTATATTATCTATGTATAAATCAACCGCTTGTTGGTCAGCTAAACCATTAAAAATTTTATACTCGCCTGCGGCATTGATATCACGGTAAGTGAGTGTCGATGATGTACTATCAATTCTCTGTAATAGGAATGGTGATTGACCTGGGGAGTTGCTCGGTAATACAGTAAACACATAGCTTTTGGCGATAGAGAAGGTGGTTGTGCTGCTTTCAAACAGTACGGTATTGGCTCCAGCTTGGGTGATGTAAAACTTATATTCATCAAAGTCTAAGTTAAAGCTATCAGATAGGTTATTCGCTACGAAAGTACCGATTAAATCAGCGTCAGCAAAACTTTTTTCACTAGGTGATATATATAGATCCAAAGTTTGACCTGTGAGAGGTAAAAAGCGAAACTCGATTTGTTCCTCTGGAGTATCTTCTTGGTAATTAAAGCTTAAGAAGGTGGGGTCATCGATATTACCAGCAACAACGACGAGGTTTGTTTGATCGGCTGTGATAGTGTCGTTAAGTTCATTTAAAGTTGCGTAGCTATTCGCGTCTTCTAACCATAATAAATCGGCGCTGAATTCTCCGCTTGCGTAAGTATAGCGGCTACTCGCATCGCCATAACTACTGCTGGCAAGAATAATATCTTCGTCATCTTCTTCAACGGCATTCATTTGCCAATAAATGTTGGGTGAATTGGTCGCGGCATTATAAAATTGTACAAAGCCAGTTTCGTTTGCATCTTCATCACTTGAACTACAAGCACTTAATAAAGCGCTGATAACGAGAGTGGGTAGCAAGGTGAGGCATGAAGAATTTGCAAAATTTTTGAGCATAGGATTGTCCTGTCGTTAAAATACTAGAAAGAAAAGCCGATCTTTCGTTAAGATCTGGCAAATACAGACGGAATAAAATGCAAAAGGTTGCAGATAATCCGTAAAATTTACATTGTTTTACAAGTTCACGACATTTGATTACAAAATCCGCAAAAATAAATGCAACTTCTGCGAAGATCCAAGGTCAACAGACTCGCGGGAAAACCGCGCGTAATCGTTTAAGGCAGATTGACTACATTACGCTGCGTTATGATCGCCACGTATTGACTCGTAAAGATGGGCTTTTTGCACAAGCAGCTTGGTTGGATCTCGGCTATGGCGCAGAGCCTTTTACAACTTTGGAAACCGCTCGGCGATTTCGTCAGGCACACCGAAGTTTACCGGTTATCGGGGTAGAAATTGCGCAAGACCGAGTGGCAAGGGCCTTACCTTACGCTGATGACAAGACAGACTTTCGTTTAGGTGGCTTTAACTATCCATTACATGATGGTGAAAACATTCGAGCTATTCGCGCTTTTAATGTATTACGGCAATACGAAGAGCAAGCCGTGTTAGACGCTTACGATGCTATGTGTCAGCAACTATTGCCAAACGGACTGTTAGTTGAAGGCACTTGTCACCCTTTTGGTCAATATAGTGTGACAAATATGGTGCGACGTGTGGCTAATAAGTCAGATGGCCATAACGGTCAACATTACTGGAAAATTGAAGCCATGGTATTTGCTCATCGTTTTAAAACGGCGTTTTCACCTAGCGATTTTCAAACGGTACTGCCGAAAAACTTAATTCACAAAGTCACCCCTGGCCATCATATATATGACTTTTTTCAAGATTGGAAAAAACAAGCCAGTTTAAATAGCCATTTAAAAACTTGGGGTCATAGGCAGTGGTTTGTTGGCACGGCAAAAGCCTTAGCACAAGACGGTTATCATATTGATTGTCGTAAATGGTGGCTAAGGCATGGGATATTGATATGGCGTCAATAACGTAATTTTATTGAGCGTACTTTAGTTGATCGAGCTTTAATGCTTTAGTTTTAATGTATCTGTTGTAGGTGTTTGATATTATGCTTGAAAAATAAAAGTGGGTTAATTATTCACACTGGTTAAATAGGTTTAAATTTGAAAATTCTCCACGTTTTATCCTCCCGCATATCATTACCGCCAGAGAAATATGGTGGAACAGAGCGCGTTATTTGGTCGTTGGCAAAAGCTCAAATGGCGCAAGGTCACCAAGTTAGGTTTTTGTGGGGTAATGCTAAAACAGTCCCTCAAGGTACAATACGTTTTCAAAAAGGTGTGCCGTTAAATCAACAAATTGGTGATTGGCCAGACATTGTCCACTTTCACAGAGACTATAAAGAAAGTATCGATAAGCCTTACGTTATCACTGAGCATGGTAATGCAAGTGAACCTAAAGAATATGATGCTAATACCATCTTTTTATCACGTAAGCATGCTGAAAATGCCGGTGGAAGTTGTTTTGTCTATAACGGTTTAGATTGGTCAGAGTATGGTGAGCCTAATTTAAATCAACCTAAAGATTACTTTCACTTTTTAGGTAAAGCGCGGCACGCGATTAAAAATTTAGACGGAACGCTGGAAACCGTCGAGCGAGTCAATGGCAAACTCGCGGTTCTTGGCGGCAAACGTTTTAGGCTAGGTAAAGGTGCGTATTGTTATTTTAATCGCAAGGCACGGTTTTACGGCATGGTTGGCGGTGCGAAAAAGCATGAGTTGATTTGTAACTCCTTAGGCTTGGTGATGCCGGTACGTTGGCATGAACCTTTTGGCTTAGCGTTTACCGAAAGTTTATATTTAGGTACGCCTGTATTTGCTACTCCTTATGGTTCCTTACCTGAGTTAATTGATCAACCTGAAATCGGATTGTTGTCCACGTCTGGGCAAGAATTAGCTGAAGCCATGTCAGATTTATCGCGTTTTGATCGAAAAATGTGCCACGAAGTGGCGAAAGAGCGTTTTGGAGCTGATCCAATGGCTCGGGGTTATCAAGTTTGTTACGAGAAAGTCTTGAGTGGTCAGCCATTGCATAATGGTAAGCCTAGTACTCAAGGTGGCTTGTTAGACTTACTACCTTACAATGCCTAGTTTTATTTTTAATGATTAATCGCTTTGTTTATAGCCTGCTTCTTTATCTAGCTTGGCCATTGATCCTTGGCTATTTTGTTAAGCGAATGGTCAAAGAGCCGGCTTATCGGCTCGGTTTTGCTCAGCGTTTTGGTTTGGGTTTACCGCGCTTAGTTAATCAGCCTGTTATTCATTTCCATTGTGCATCGTTGGGTGAAGCAAAAGCTGCTGTCGCGCTAATTCAAACTACGTTAGCAAACTTGTCTGAGTACCAAGTCGTGGTGACAAATACAACCCCAACAGGTGCTAACGAGATTAAGCGCGTATTTGCCAATAACGTTTTGCAGCTAATGGCACCCATTGATATGCCGCATATCACTAGACTGTTCGCTAAACGAATTCAGCCGGTTTTATCTGTGTTTATCGAAGTTGAGCTTTGGCCTAATTGGTTGGCAAGCCTAGATCAGTTAGGCACTAAAATACTGATTGCTAATGGCCGCATGACAAAAAAGTCGCAACAAAGTTATGCCAATAAATCGCGTTTGTTTGCTCCTTTGTTTAAACAAATTAGCTGGGTAGGCGCTCAATCAACAATTGAAGCGACACGCTTGCAAAGCTTGGGCTGTCAGCAAGTTGAAACTACGGGTAATATGAAGTTTGATATGCCATTGCCTGCTGATTTACCAACAAAAACTGCTGAGTTAAGGGCGTATATTAGCGATAAAAGACCGATATTTGTTGCTGCTAGTGTTCATCCTGGTGAGTATGAGCAAGTTATAAGCGCGTTTACTCAGGTTCAATCCAAGGTGAGCAACTTACTGCTGGTTATAATTCCGCGCCATCCCCATCGCTTTCAACAAGTGGCTGACTACCTGCAAGCCGAAGGTATACCGTTTGTACGCCGCAGTGAGCAACAAGCGGTGTTAGCAGAGCATCAAATTTGGTTGGCGGATTCGATGGGGGAAGTAATGGCTTTTTATCAATTGGCCGATATTACCTTTGTTGGTGGTAGTTTAGTGGATGTTGGCGGGCACAATCCGTTGGAACCCGCTTTACTAGCCAAGCCTATTTTAATGGGGGAGTACGTGGTTAACTGTGCTGAAAGTGTCGCCATGTTGCAAGAAAATTCGGCTATTGTGTTGGTAAAACAACAGAGTGATATAATCACGCAATTGCTCGCGTGGTTGGATAATCCAACGCAAGCTAAGGCTGTAGGTCTAGCAGCACAGCAGGTGGTTAAAGCCAATAGTGGTGCTGTTTTATCGACGTTTTCCCGTATTAATGCGCTATTAAGCTCGCAAGGTTTATAAAAAACGCTTTTGATAGGCTTTAGATAAAGTGCGCCAATTATCTTCTTTATAAAACATATTGGGATGTTTGGCCTTTTCTTTATCAAATGAACGTTTTAAGCGCAGCATATTACTGTGTTGCCAGCTGAATTTGGGTTGTGTTTGACGGCCGCGGTCAAAGTCGATTACCCAAACTTTACCGCGCATATCCATCATAACGTTGTGAATGTTTAAGTCAGCGTGAAATATGCCCGCTTTATGAAAATCAGCCAGTGTACGGCCAATTCTATGCCAATCGGCTTTTTCTAATTCTGTGTGTTGTAATAAGTGATATAGATCTTCAGCATCTGGGATCTGTTGCATAATTAAATCACCACGATATAAATGCTTATCACGCAAAATACGCGCGCCTATCATTTTGGGTGCTGGTAAATCTAGCTGTTGTAGTTGCTCAAGCAGGCAAAACTCTTTGTACATTCGCGTGCGCTTTAAACCCGCATAAACATAGGTATCGTTAAAAATTTTGCCGGGTAGACCGCCACGGTAATAGTGGCGTAGCACATATTTGTCTGATCCTTGCTGAAAAAAATAAGTGGTGTTGCGGCCTATTGATTGACCAATGACTTTATTATTTTTTTGCCAATATTCAGGCGTAAAGCTGTCTGAACTGATCTCAAAACTGGCAGGATAGTGTTCAGAAGTAATAATGGTTTCTTGATTTGCGAAGGTCTGTATTAACGGCACTGTGCTTTCCAATTGCGTAAGCTAATGTTATCCAACTGTATAGTCTTCTCGCTCAGGTCTTATGGTTCATTGTCAGCGCTCACTCTCGACTTTGGCTCCTGCGTCGTTCTAACACCTAAATCCATTTAGGCGGCCCCAATCACATAGTAGAGCATATGCTCATGGGGCCTCGAAGCTTGCCTACATGGATGTAGGTAAGGAGCGAGAGCACGGATGCGGTAGCTTTGACGGCTTCCCCTAAAACCTGATCGCTTTGACTATATGATGGCGGTCATATTCGGCTATACTGGCGACTTTTAGTTATAGTTTACGAAATTTATGGCTCAAGCTCATCCACAATATCATTCGATTTGCATTCTTCGGCTTTCCGCTATAGGGGATGTTTGTCATGCGGTTGCGTCTGTTCAAGCGATCCAGCGGACTTATCCTCAGGCGCAAATCACATGGGTGATAGGTAAAGTTGAAGCTATGTTACTGGGTGACTTGCCAGGCGTAAAGTTTGTTATTTTTGATAAAAGCCAAGGTTGGCGCGCTTTTTTGCAATTACGTCGTGCCTTGCCGCAAACCTTTGATGTGTTACTGCATATGCAAGTGGCATTACGCGCTAATATTGCTGCGAAAATGATCCGTGCTAAGCATAAAGTGGGTTTTTCTAAGCAATTGAGCAAAGAGCTGCACTCTTGGGTTGTCGATGAGCATATTAATATGCCGGCTAGACCGCATGTATTAGAAGGGTTTCAGGCGTTTGCCCATGCTATTGGCGTACCTCGATTCGAAGCAAGGTGGCATATCCCTATTAGCCAACAAGATATGAATTGGGCTTTAAACTATCGTCAGGCTGAAAAACCCTTGTTGGTTATTGCTCCGGCAGCCAGTAAAGCGGAGCGCAATTGGCTAGCAGAGCGCTATGCTCAATTAGCTGAACACGCTGTTGCAAAAGGCTTTCAAGTGATATTAACCGGTGGCCCAAGCGAGATGGAAAAGGCACTGGCTAAGGCGATTGAATCTTTTTGTTCTGCAGACGTACTAAATTTGGTCGGCCAGAGTCATTTAAAGCAATTATTGGCGATGCTTAATGTCGCTGATGTGGTTGTTGCGCCCGATACAGGTCCTGCGCATATGGCTGTCACCCAAGGCACGCCAGTGATAGGTTTATATGCGCACAGTAATCCAGCGCGTACTGGACCTTACACTTGGCAAAGTTATGTCGTTGAAGTTTATCAGCAACATGTAGTGCAACAGCACGGCTTGCCTGTAGAACAGTTAGCTTGGGGAACCAGGGTGAAAGGTCAGGATTTAATGGCTGATATTTCAGTGCAGCGCGTAGTTGATATGTTTGATAAAGTGACTGAAGAACACGGCCTTTTAATCAAGAATACGCAAACAATGGCAGAAAACTTGATCTAAATAAGCCACTAACTGAGTCACACGCCTTCAACATATGCAAAATTCGTTTATAATTGCCTCAAATTTTTTAGAAATACAGTGTCGTTTTTTTGAGTAATATGTAGTTATAGTCAAAGCGATCAGGTTTTAGGGGAAGCCGTCAAGCTTCGAATCCCCATGAGCATATGCTCTATTATGTGATTGGGGTGAGTAAGCTCTGACAATGAACCATAAAGCCTGAGCGAGAAGACTATAGTCTTTTCTGACTTGCGTTAACAACGATGTCAATGTTACTCAAACTGCGATTGTAAAAATATTAAGCTACGGAGTAATCTTAGTGAGCCATTCCAAATTGTTAGTTGCTAGCTTGGCAGCAACTTTGTTCAGTACTAGCTTGTTTGCTGGTGACGATGACTTAAGTGAAGCTGCGGTCAAAGAACGTACAAAACCAGTAGGATCTGTTTATATTGCAGGAGCCGAGCCGGTTAAAGCGGGTGGCGCGCGTTCAGGAGCCGATGTTTATGGTGCTTCTTGTATTGCTTGTCATGGTGCTGGTGTTATGGGTGCGCCTAAACCGGGTAATGCCGATGATTGGGCACCACGTAAAGAACAAGGTTTTGATGTGTTATTAGAACATGCTATCAATGGCTTTAAAGCTATGCCGGCAAAAGGCTCGTGCATGGATTGTTCAGATGACGAAATAAAAGCTGCCATTGAACATATGTTGGAAGGTGTTTAAATCTCTTTCAAGCGAGTTAATATCGATATTTGATATTACTGTTATAACGCCAAAATCATTAAAAAGCTGCTCTTAGCAGCTTTTTTTATACCTGTTGCTAAATTGTTAATTATTGTGCTTTTTTCCTTGCTTAACTAGTTAACAAAGGGCAAAAAAGCGCCTATTATGTAGCCAATAACGTTTAGCTATTTCCTGATTGTGCCTAAGAAAATGCAGGTGAGCTAAAACATAGGAAGTGCCTTATCAATTATAAGGTTGCGCTTTTCTTTAAATAATTTCAGAACCTATTTGCTATGGATGTAAGTATTAGGGCTTCTCGATCTAAATTAGTCTCTAGTTTGTATAAGCGAGCGCGCAGTGTGCAAGATGCGCTTATGGCTGTGTCGGAGTTGGCCAGCAATGTAACTGACTTAAACCAATTTTACCCGCAAGCACATCAAGTGGTGGCAGAGCTAATGTCTGTGCCAAATTTTTATATTGTGTTTCAGGATAAGCCGCAAAAAAAAGTCAAATTAGCTTATTTTTTTGATGAGTTCGGCGAAGATGAGGGCGAATTTTTACTGGTATCTTCCCTGTTTGAGTACGGGTTAACCGGCTGGGTGTTACGTAATGGCGTGCCTTTATTATGTAATCCGGAAAATAAGCGACAAATGTTGGAGTCGGGGCAGATCACGCAAATAGGTAAAGCGTCGCACAGTTGGTTAGGGGTGCCCCTTATTCGCCAAGGGCAAACCATAGGTGTCTTGGTGATCCAATCGTATAGTGAATCAATTACGTTTAGCCCCCGAGATACCAACGTTATGCAGTTTGTGGCTGATCATATTGTGCATGCTATTGAACGCGTTCAGCAAAAGCGAGTATTAGAGTTAGAAATAGAAAAACGAACTCATGAGTTAACGCGGGCTAACAATGAGTTAACCGCTGAAATACATCAACGCGAACGCTATGAACAAATACAAAATGCACTTATTGAAATCAGCGAGTTGTCTTGTACTGGGCAGAGTATTGAAGGGTTTTATCATGCGGTCCACCACCTTCTGTCGCGCTTGGTTTATGCAGAAAACTTTTATATCGCACTGATAGCGAAAAACGGCCAAGACTTAACTTTTCCTTACTTTGTTGATACTTACAAGATTTCGATAGAACCACGACCTTTAGGGCGTGGTTTAACTGAGTATGTGCTTAGAACAGCCGAAACTCAGTTGTTTGATTTAGAGCGTATATTAATTCTCAACGCGCGAGACCAAATTTCGATACCTGAAAGTGAAATTAGTCGTATGCGTGATCAAGGGTTTAGTGCTTGGCTAGGCGCGCCATTGACGATAGATAACGAGGTGAGAGGCGTTATTGTTGTGCAAAGTTATCAACCGAAAATTAGCTATTTTAAACAAGACATTGATTTATTGCGCTATGCCTCTAATCATATCGCTTTGGCTTTAAATCGTTTACTTTCTCAGCAAGCTTTAACTCGATCAAATGAAGAGTTGGAGCGCATCGTTACCGCTCGAACCGAAGCGCTATACAATGTTAATCAAGACTTATTTCAGCAAATAGAAGAACGTAAAAAGATTGAAGCTAAGTTGTATCATGAAGCTTTGCATGATGCGCTAACCGGCTTACCTAATCGCGCTTATTTTAACCAAGCGTTAAGTGACACCATTAAGCATTGGCAACAAGATAGTACGGCTCATTACTTTGTATTGTTTATTGATTTAGACCGTTTTAAAGTGATTAACGATACCTTTGGTCATAACGTTGGCGATGAGTTTTTAGTTAAGGTGAGTCGACGAGTTGCGCAGAATGTGCGCAATGAAGATATGTTGGCGCGATTAGGCGGCGATGAATTTGTTATTTTGTTGCACTCGGCTAACTCATTGGCTGAAGCCGAATTAATAGGTAAAAGCATTGTTGAGAGCCTAAGCCAGCCATTTATGATCCAAGGTAATGAACTGTATGCCGGTAGCAGTATAGGTTTGACCGGTTCGGACTACGGCTATACGACAACAACCGCTGTATTACGCGATGCCGATGCAGCTATGTATGAAGCTAAGTTACGCGGGCGGGGACGCTGTGTGGTGTTTGATGCTGATTTACATCAAGCGCTGATTGATAAACTTACCTTAGAAACAGAGTTGCGACGAGCGTTAAATCGCAACGAAATTGACTTTGTTTACCAACCTATTTTTGATTTGCATAGCCATGACATTATGGCAATAGAGGTGCTGGCGCGCTGGGATCATCCAACGCGTGGCTATTTGGTTCCTGACGATTTTATGGAACTAGCCGAGGAAACAGGGGTTATTTTTGATATTGATATTTTGGCGTTACAAGCGGCTTTTCGTTTACTCAAAGATCATCAATTTGCCACAACCCCCTATGTAGCCATTAATATCAGCGGACGTAGTGCGCATAATAATTCACAGCGCAAAGCGATAATGGCGTTAATTAATCAATCTGGTGTGGATAAGCGAAAATTAGTTTTAGAGTTTTCAGAAAGCAGCTTAACCACGTATGAACTTTCCAGCCAAATGCTGCAGGCTTTTCATGGTTTAGGGGTTAAGTTAGCATTGGATGATATTGGCGCTGAAAGTGGCTCACTAAAATTATTGTTTTCAGCTCCAATTGATTACGTCAAAATTGATCGCACTATTGTTGGTCAAATGGATCACAGTGAACGCATACGTGATTTTATTGAAGTCTTGTGTCAAATTGGCCGCAAAGCCGGCTTTTTTACCATAGCGGAAGGCATAAGAACCGCAGCGCAAAAAGCTCAACTCACCCATTTTGGCTGCCAGTATGGCCAAGGGGAAATTTTTCAACTACCCGTGCCACTGCCTGATATCAAGATTAAATCTTAATTTTGTAATACCGTCGTGGGCGAGCATTCATGCTTGCAGAGCTTGCAAACCTCTCTCTCCAAGAGAGCAAGACTACCAAAATTGAAAGCTAAGTCTCGCCTTGCAAACCTTAGTAGGTAAACTTCATACTGGCTGAGTAGAAAGCTTACCTTGTACTATTTATTCAGCATAGACATTAAATTGGCAACATGCGCTTTGCCTTTTTCTTTGCGCTGCTCGTCAGACTGCTTACGTTTCGTCACTTCCCAATCTAAATCATCGACTGGTAATTCATGTAAGAAGCGGCTGGGTTCTGTTTTAATCAGTTCACCAAATTGTCGACGCTCTTTCGCCATAGTGAAAATTAGTTCATGCTGCGCTCGGGTTATTCCTACGTAGGCTAAGCGACGCTCTTCTTCATCTGACCCTTCATCAATACTGGTTTGGTGGGGAAGTAGCCCTTCTTCCATGCCAACCATAAATACGTAAGGAAACTCCAACCCTTTGGAAGCGTGTAATGTCATGAGTTGCACTTGATCCGCTTCATCTTCATCATTGCCTTGCTCCATCATTTCGCGCAAGGTCAGGCGGGTTACCACTTCTTTCAGATTCATTGGCTCAATGCATTCCGCTTCGTCGCCTTTTAACATGCCGCTGATCCAGCCAAATAGTTGGCTAACGTTTTTCATGCGCATTTCTGCGGCTTTACCGCTAGGAGAGGTTTCGTATAGCCACTCTTCGTAGCCAGACTGTTTAATTAAATCGCGTACGGCTTCGAGTGGTTCTCCACGTTGTGATTGATCGTCAAGTTCGACTAGCCAGCGAGTAAAACGCTGTAAATTGACTAAACGTTTGCCAGTGAGTTGCTGTTCTAAACCAAGCTCAAAGCTAGCCGCAAACATACTAATGTGACGCATGTTGGCGTATTGCCCGAGCTTTTCTAAAGTTGCAGGACCTATTTCTCGGCGCGGTACGTTAACAATGCGCAAAAATGCGTTGTCATCATCAGGGTTCACCAATACACGCAAATAAGCCATGATATCTTTAATTTCAGAGCGAGCGAAAAAGGATTGACCACCACTGATTTTGTAGGGAATACGGTTGGTCATCAGCATTTTTTCAAAGACACGAGCTTGATGGTTACCACGATATAAAATCGCGTAGTCTTTATAACTGGTTTTTTTCATAAAGCGGTGGCTGATTAATTCAGCGACGACTCGTTCAGCTTCATTTTCTTCGTTTTTCGCGACAATAACCCGTAAGATCTCACCATATTCCATATTGGATTTTAGTTTTTTGTCATATACATGTGGGTTATTGGCGATAAGAATATTCGCGGCGTGTAATACTCGGCCACAAGAACGATAGTTGTCTTCAAGCTTAACGAGTTTAAGGCGGGTAAAATCTTCACCTAGCTTCACTAAGTTTTGCGGTTTAGCACCGCGCCAGCTGTATATCGATTGGTCATCGTCTCCCACCACGGTAAACAAACCGCGTCGTCCTACTATTTGCTTAACCAATTCGTATTGGCTGCTGTTGGTATCTTGATATTCGTCTACCAGTAAGTAGCGAATACGTTGTTGCCAGCGATCCCTTACTTGCTCATTTTGCTTGAGTAATAACGTGGGTACTAAAATGAGGTCGTCAAAATCAAAGGCGTTGTAGGCCGCTAGCAATCGGTTATATTTTTCGTAGCACTCGGCTAAAAATACTTCATCGTTGTTAGTAGTATGCTTTTTCGCTTGCTCGGGCAGGACTAGATCATTTTTCCAGTTAGAAATTTGATTTTGCAATAAGCGCAGTTTGTCTTTGTCGCCTTGCAAGGTTTTTTCTGTTAATTCTTTTAATAAGGCCATGCTGTCTTGGTCATCAAATAATGAAAAACCTGATTTAATGCCAAGTGTTTTGATTTCCTTTTTGATTATTTCCAGACCGAGTGTATGAAAAGTGGAAACAATCAAACCGCGGCCTTTGCCTTTAGGTAAAGTTTGATTGACTCGCTCGCGCATTTCACGCGCAGCTTTATTGGTAAACGTGACTGCGGCAATATTTCGCGCATTGTAGCCACAATTTAAAATGAGATGCGCAATTTTATTGGTGATAACCCGGGTTTTTCCACTGCCGGCGCCAGCCAAGACTAAGCAGGGGCCTGTAACATATTCAACAGCTTCTTGTTGGGCGGGGTTTAATTTCATGGGGTGTTCCGAGTATTGGCATTGGCGGGGATTTTAAACTGAAGCGAAACATTGCACCATGCTTATTCGGCTATATGGCATGAGAATTTATAGTCTTCTCGTTCAAGTTTTATGGTTCATTGTCGGCGCTTACTTTCGACTTTACCTGCAAGGATGTAGGTCTGTCTTTTGATTACAAGTTTCAGAAGCGCTTTTATACGTTAATGGGTTGAAATTTTACCACCCTGGCTTAGGAAAATACCCTTGTCATCCTCGCGCATGCGGGGAACCAGTGGCTTTTGTTGGATAAACATTGTCTGGTTTAGCAAAAGCCACTGGGTTCCTGTATAGGCTTTCACAGGAAAGACGGTACTTTTTTAACCACTAAATACTATTTACGATCCGAATTTTTCTTCGACTTTTGGTTAACTTGAGATGATTAATATTTGTGTAGAAGGTACAGGGATTTAGGTTTCGTCTGGAACCAGATGCCTGCCCCTAAAGCCTAACCGTTTTGACTATAGATTTTGTTTAGAGCTGGTCAGTTGTTTTTGAGCGATTTGATTAAATCACTTGAAAATCGCCGCCTTCCTTAGCAGCCTAGTTGAGACTCTGTACTATAGTCTTCCTGCTTTGACTATATAAATAGAGTATCCTCAATAACGCCAGCTCAACGTTATTGAGGATAGGCAAGTAAGGGACCTGAATTCTTACTCGCCCAGAACCAAATATGCTTTCTAGCACTTAAATGCAAACTCGTCATACGCAGAATCAATAAAGAAAAAAGCGCCGACCACTGGAGCCATCACAGGGGCGACGCTTGCCACGGAGACTATCAATCATTATTTGGTAATGATAATGATTATCAATTAGTTTTTAGTATAAGGGAAACTTTGCCGATTGCAACTGGTAAATGAAAATAATTATCATTTATTTTCATTGGCGGCTGTTGATTAAATGATCGTTGTTGATTAAGCAAAAGTTCAGAACTCGTATAGACTGATTATCAGGCTAGTTTTAAATGTGGTTAGGGTGTGTCTGAAACAAAATCAATTGCGGTGTTGAAGAAAGCAGTCCGTCGTAAATATTGCGGCGCTTTAATCGTCATTGCTCTTTTAATATCTATGTCTAGTTTAACTATGATGTGGATGGTGAGTGCTAAACAAGGAGATGCTGAAAAAATCAATACCGCGGGCATGCAGCGCATGTTGTCGCAAAAAATAGCCCTACACGCTAATAATCTTATTCATACGGTTGATAATAAGGGGGTTCTTGGTGAAAAGCGCGCTTTGGTTTCGGCTGTTCATCGCTTTGAGCAAAATCATCAAATTTTACTGAAAGGGGCAAATAGTGCTGAACTGGCGACTCACTTTTCTCCTACAGTACAGCGCCTTTACTTTTGGGGCCAACCGAGTTTACATAATCGAGTAATCGATTTTATTGCTACCACTAAGCGTTTATCCGCGCAACCTCATGATTCACACCAACATGCTGAATATTACACTACCGCCTATACCGACGCCTTGTTATACGATTTAAACCAAGTGGTGGTACGCTTCGAATTGGAAGCGCGGCAGCGATTAACTCAGTTAAGCCAACTGCAGGTTTTAATTTGGGTCGTGTCGTTGATTATTTTGATATTGGAAGCTGTGTATATATTTGCACCAATGGAAATGCAAATTATCGGTAACTTGCGTAAACAGCGCCAGGCCAAGCGGTTGGCGCAGCAGTTACAACGTGAAGCCGAGTTGGCGAGCCAAGCCAAGTCGGAATTTTTGGCCAACATGAGTCATGAATTGCGCACGCCAATTAATGGCTTATTTGGCATGATAGAAATTGCTAAAGTGGAAAAAAACCAGTCGCAACGAGAGCAATTGTTAGATCAAGCCAAAACGTCGGGGCAGCAATTACTGACCTTGATTAACGATATTTTGGATATTTCTAAGATTGAAGCCAATAAGCTCAACATTGAACGATTTGATTTTCAGCTTCCGCAAATTCTCGATAATTGTTTTGCCCCTATTGCTGTACAGGCTGAACAAAAAGGCATTGCTTTTGATTATGAATGCGAGACAAATTTACCTGAATGGGTTAAAGGTGATGCAGTCAGGTTAACTCAAGTTATTAATAACTTATTGTCAAATGCCGTTAAGTTTACCGAGCAAGGCCATATTAGTGTAAAAGCCAGCGTGATCGAACAGGAAGCCGAATATTGTTTTACATTGGCGGTGACCGATACTGGTATTGGCATTAAGCCAGAGCAGATAGAGCATATTTTTGAAAGTTTTACCCAAGCTGATTCGTCAACAACCCGTAAATACGGTGGTTCAGGTCTAGGTTTGGCTTTGTGTAAACGCCTAGCCGATTTAATGTCAGGCCAACTCAGTGTCAGTAGTGTTATTGGTCAAGGATCTAAATTTGAACTGAGTGTACCTTTGTACCCTTCGGCAGTATCGGTAAACGATTTACCTAAAGCGAACATTCGTTGTGCGATTGTTGATGACTTGGAAAGTTCGCGAGCTTATCTTAAATTAATAGTAGAACAACTCGGTATTGAGCCTGATGTTTTCGCTGGCGGCGCTGCGTTAATACAAAGTTTGAATCAAGGGCATTACGATTTAATTATTACTGATTTATTTATGCCTGAGGTTGATGGCATTAACTTGGTAAAAAAAGTGCAAGCGATACAGCAAGGTGGGCAGTTTATCTTGGTTTCTGCTGCCGCTGATATTGTACAAATGTCGCAAGAAGAGAAAGGTCTGTTTAATCGAGTATTCAGTAAGCCAATTGATAAAAAAGCGTTTAAAAGCTGTTTAAAGTCGCTTGTATTGGGTAAGGAGTGTGGTTCGCCGTCACAAGCTATTGAGCCACTAACAATATTGTTAGCAGAAGATAATGATATCAATGCTCATATTGCTGAGCATATGTTAACGACTGAGCAGCATCAGGTCACTCGAGTTGCTGATGGTTCGCTTGCCGTTGATATTTTACGTCATCAAGTGTTCGACTTAGTTTTAATGGATATTAATATGCCAGTGATGGACGGCTGGCAGGCCTGTCAGGCAATTCGCAATGAGCTTAAATTAAATGTGCCAATTGTTGCGTTAACAGCTAATGCGTTTGAAAAAGATAAACAAAAATCGACAGAGGTTGGTATGAAATTTCATTTAACCAAGCCTATCGATAAACAAGCTTTGCTAGATGTAGTTCACCAAGTCGCGTTGAGTAAAGACAGCTTGTCGGCTTAGGCGTTGTTATATATGGTGCGTTCACCAATCCAGCGCTTGATGAGAGCATGTGATTGTTCAGGGAACTGTTGTAGCATGCTAGGTGCCGCCTCCCTGACTTTGGGAATGAGCTGACTATCGCGGATTAAATCTGCGATTTTAAATTGCATTGTGCCGGTTTGTTTGGTGCCTAATAGCTCACCAGGCCCGCGGATCTCTAAGTCTTTTTCAGCAATATAAAATCCGTCTGTGCTTTCTCGCATAACCGCTAAACGCTGCTGTGCCACTTTGGATAACGGGTTATTGTACATTAAAACGCAGTGACTAGCGGTTGCTCCACGTCCAACTCGGCCACGTAATTGATGTAATTGAGCAAGGCCTAGCCGCTCTGGATTTTCAATAATCATTAAGCTCGAATTGGGGACGTCAACTCCCACTTCAATTACTGTGGTTGCGACCAACAAATGCATATTGCCTTGTTTAAACTCATCCATGACCTGTTGTTTTTCACCCGCCTTCATTCTGCCATGTACTAAGCCAATTGATAATTCAGGTAATTGTTGTTTCAGTAGTTCGGCTGTATCTTCGGCGGCTTGACATTGTAGGCTTTCCGATTCTTCAATCAAGGTGCACACCCAATAGGCTTGTCTATTTTCCTGTAAGCAGGCATTTCGTACCCGTTGGATAATTTCGTCTCGGCGGGTATTGGGAATGACCACGGTTGATACTGGCGTTCTACCTGGTGGTAATTCATCAATCACAGAGGTTGTTAAATCAGCATAGGCAGTCATTGCCAGCGTTCTTGGGATGGGAGTAGCGGTCATAATGAGTTGATGTGGTGCAAACCCATTTTTTTGACCTTTTTCACGTAAACTAAGCCGTTGTTCAACTCCAAATCTATGCTGCTCATCTACGATAATCAGCGATAACTGGTTAAATTCAACCTTGTCTTGAAAAAGCGCATGTGTACCCACAACAAGCTGGGTTTCACCGCTTTGTAATCTTTCAATGGCTTGCGTTTTTTGTTTAGCGGTAAGTTTGCCTGCTAGCCAGTCTACTTTGATGCCAAGTGGGGTTAACCAATTGGCAAAGTTTAATGCATGTTGTTCGGCCAAAATTTCTGTTGGTGCCATTAAGGCAACTTGGTGGCCTCGTGCCAAAACCGATAAGCTGGCTAATGCTGCGACAAGCGTTTTCCCTGAGCCCACATCCCCTTGCACAAGGCGCATCATGGGGTGATCTTTAATCATATCCGCTTGTATTTCGTTTACTACCCTTTGTTGGGCTTGTGTCGGCGCAAAAGGTAATGTAGCTAAAAACTGATCATTTAATTTATCGGCTTTGGGATAAGCAATTGCTTGGTGGTTTTGAGCTTGTTGGCGCGTTACTAACATGCTTAAGTTGTGCGCCAGCAACTCTTCAAATGCCAGGCGCTTTTGGGCCGGATGCTGACCATTTTCTAATTGCTCGAGTGATACATCGGGTGGCGGACGATGCAGTAATAATATGGCATCGGTTAGTGTCATGCCGTTGTCGGTTAATGCATACGGTACAAGTTCAGTAATATTATTGAGTTTGAGTAGCTTAAGTGCTGCATCGGATAGTTTACGTAGCGTGGCTTGTTTGACACCCTCTGTTGCTGGGTAAATGGGCGTCATGGCTTCTTCAACGTTAGGTTGGCTGTGATCGTCGCTAATTTTATATTCGGGATGAATTATTTCCCAACCATTGCGCCCGCGTTTGACTTCGCCAAATGCTGTGATATGGCGCCCAGCTAACATCTGATTTTTTTGGCTTGCATTGAAATTGAAAAAACGTAGCGTAAGGGTGCCGCTACCATCACTGACGCGGCATGTGAGCATACGGCGTTTGCCAAATACAATATCGGCTTTGTCTATCGTGCCAGAGATTGTCGCGTAAATATCGGGAATAAGATCAAATATCGGATAAATACGCGTACGATCTTGATAGCGAAAAGGTAAATGAAACAGCACATCTTCAATTGAGTGCAGGTGCAAATTCGCCAATTTTTCAGCGAGTTTGGGCCCAACCCCAGGTAAATTAGTGATAGGTGAGTTAGCCAAGCTACCTAAACTCATGTTGTCCTCATACTTATTATTTAATAAAGAGTACTGTTTTTATATACATGTTTTAGGTTAGCATGAGTTTAACTGTTAGCCAAGTTAGTCGATTAAGCCTTAGTTGCTATAGGGGATGTATTTCGCTATTTTTTGCCAAACGTCGGCTGGCTCTAAACGGGTTTTGCTGCCCACAACACAAAATAGCCCGTTACGCTCGGGGGCGAAGCTTTTGGCTACATCCCATTCTGCATAAGGGTGGGAATCATGGATGAGTAACTCTTGAGGTAACTCGGTTGTGCCACAGCGAATATGGTGATTATCCAGCGCGTTATTCTTCATAGCGGCTAGATAATAGAGTGAATATTCAGTCCATTTATTTTTTAAGTAACGGCCAATCCACCAGTTTTTCGGATTGCTTGGTTTATGCAGTGAACATAAATAATCAGCCCAGTTACGTTTTTTACCGCCAATTTCTGCCATGGCTAACTGACATAACTCTGTTGACATGAGGGCTGGCGTGACTGACATACCAATTTGGGCATCGCCGACGTTAGGATTCATGTTTAAAATACGGCTTGAAGACTTCCACCACTTAGGGTGCAACGCGCGGGCTTCGTATTGCAAAATGGCTTTGTTGTTGACAATAAGATCGTCATAAGCAAGCGGCCGTAAACAAATGACATCTGCATCAAAGGTGATAAAAAAGTCGCGTTTTATGACCCTTGCGGCAGCTAGCTTAACTAGCTGTTGTTTGCGCCAACCTCGAACGTGTGGATGATTTTTCATTTCAGGTACGAGATCTTCTTCGCTCAAAACTTGAATGTTGAATAACTCAGTCCATTTACCACACTTTTCACGAACGATATCGACTTCATGCGGAGGAGTCACAATTAAAAAAGGATCGATTAAACCTGGCTGCATAAATGCGGCTAAAGATTTAAAGAGTATTTCCGTTCGACCTAAATCATCAACATCGTATGAGCCTGTGATGCATAGCGGTAAAACGGCACCTATTTTATTCATCGTTCGTTCCTTGTTGTTTGTTACTGGTTTATATATTGGTATGGCTACTTGGTGTTACTCATCATCAATATGCTGCCACGCAGATTGATCCATTTGCATTTTTTGCCACCATTCATCACTAGCAATAATCTCTCCATTTTCATCAATTGCAGGATAAGGCAATCCTTTACGAATACAGGCTTGGGCAAAGATAGGGTGGCCGCCCTCAAATAGCACTCGGTCACGCTCAGCTTTTGCGAGGCGTGGTGTGTCGTACATACCAGCAGCTTGGCGTTGACGTTGCGCTTCGTATAGTACCAAGGCATTGGCCACCGACACATTTAATGATTGCACCATACCCACCATAGGAATAACAATACAATGATCTGCGGCGGCGATTGCTTGCTCTGAAATACCAAACTTTTCGGTGCCAAGCATAATCGCTGTTGGCTTGGTGTAATCAATTTCGCGATAGTCTACCGATTCGTCAGATAAATGGGTGGCGAGTATTTGCATATTCTCAGATTTGAGGGTTTGTAGTGCGTCATCCAATGAATAATGATTGGCGACATCAACCCATTTTTGACTACCACTGGCGGTTGAATTACCTAAATGAGCGTTATTACGCGACCATATTGCATGTACACGGTGCACACCAACAGCATCCGCTGTGCGGACGACAGCTGATAAGTTATGAGGTTTATGCACGTTTTCCATGCAAACAGTGAGATCGGGTTGACGCTTATCAAGCAATTGGTTGATGCGGGCTATGCGGTTTGAAATCATGGCGGTACTTTTACAATTATGAATAGGATAATTTACAGGCGGCCGAGCTTAACGATTCGGCCTTAATTCAAAAGTTTTGAGCGGCTGCATTATAACCAAGTGGCAATTTGTAGGGGCAATTTCACATTGACCAACATTGTGTTAGCCGAAATAAATTCGGCTAACTCAAGGTTTTGATTTTTTAATCTTGCGCTTTTCTATGTATAGTCTTCTCGCTAAGGTCTTATGGTTCATTGTCAGCGCTTACTCACCCCAATCACATAGTAGAGCATATGCTCATGGGGACTCGAAGCTTGACGGCTTCCCCTAAAACCTGATCGCTTTGACTAGAGGTTGTTAATAGAAACGAGCGCAACATGTCAAAACTTTTGTATCGCAGTACTAGTTAGTGCTTGGCAGCTCTAGTACGCCATCAATTTCAATTTGTGCACCACGTGGTAACTGGTTAATACCAATGGCAGCACGAGCTGGGTAAGGCTGTTTAAAGTGTTTAGCCATAATTTCATTGACGGTGGCGAAGTTGCCTAAATCCAATAGGAAGATATTAACTTTAACCATATCTTGTAATTCACCACCGGCCGCTTCGCAAACCGCTGCTAAGTTTTTAAATACTTGCTCTGCTTGCTCAGCAAAATCTTCACTGTTTAGCTCCATGGTTTTTGGATCAAGTGGAATTTGACCTGAAAGGTAAACGGTAGTACCGACTTTGACTGCTTGGCTGTAAGTACCAATTGCCGCTGGTGCATCATCTGTAGATATAATTTGTTTTGACATTAGAAACCTCAATTATTTTTTGTGGCGCACAACGCGTCTAACTTCGTCGATTATGCGGACTTTTTTGATTATTTGAGCTAAGTGAACGCGATCTCGCACTGTGGTCACTAACTCTACATTATATAAATAGCTGTCTTTCTCTTCCGAGTTCATACTAATGATATCTGACTCTAGTCGAGCGATAGCTGCGGTTATCTTGGCTAGTGCACCTTGCGCATTGATTAACTCAATACGTAGGTAAACAGGGAATTCCTCTTCTGGCACATTATCCCAACTTACGTCGATATATTTTGATGGCACATCATGGTGGTCTTTGACGTTGTGACAAGATTCTTGGTGCACCACCAAACCTTTACCTGGGCTAACATGGGCGATAATGTGGTCGCCTGGAATAGGGCGGCAACATTTACCAAAACTGACGAGTAAGCCTTTTGCTCCCTTAATCGCAACTTTATGTATTGTTGGATCCATATCGTCATCATCGCCAGAACCTAATAACTTTTGCGCGACAACCATGGCCATTAGGTTACCTAAACCAATTTCAGCCAGCAATTGGTGGAAAGTGTTCAGCTTAGCTTCTTCCAGCACGCTATTTAAGCGTTCTTCAGGGATCATGTTGAGATCCATATCACCCAATGCCACTTTCAACAACCGCTTACCCAGTTCAACCGATTCTTCACCTTTAAGGTTTTTTAGGTAGTTACGAATACTTAAACGAGCTTTGGCGGTAATGACAAAATTAAGCCAATTGGCGTTAGGCCGCGCACCCGGCGAGGTTTTAATTTCTACCGTTTGGCCTGTTTTTAATTTTTGGTTTAGTGGATGAGGCTTTCTATCTACTCTTGCGCCAATACAAGTATGGCCCACATCAGTATGCACAGCATAAGCAAAGTCGACAGGCGTAGCCCCTTTAGGTAGCTCGATAATGCGGCCATCTGGGGTAAATACATAGATTTCATCGGGGAATAGGTCCGATTTTACCGTGTCGATAAATTCAAAAGAACTACTGGCGTTTTGCTGTAATTCCACTAAGCTTTGCATCCAACGGCGCGCTCTAACCTGAGCTGTCGTGTCAGATTCGTCACATTCTTGCTTATACAACCAATGCGCAGCGACACCCATATCCGCTATGGTTTCCATATCGTGAGTACGAATTTGGATCTCAAGTGGAATACCATGCGGACCAATCAAACTGGTATGTAAGCTTTGATAACCATTAATGCGCGGAATGGCGATATAGTCTTTAAAGCGAGCTTCAACGGGCTTGTACAAGTTATGTGCAACCCCTAAAGTGCGGTAACAAGTGTCAATGTCGTCAACTATGATGCGAAATGCGTAAATATCCATTACATCATTGAACATTAACTCTTTGTTTTTCATTTTTTTGTACAAGCTGTACAAGTGCTTTTCACGGCCTTTAATCACACAGTTGATGCCACATTCTTTAATGCGCTCGGTGATTTCCGTTCTAATTTTTTCAATGACTTCTTTTCTGTGTCCGCGTGCTTTTTTTACCGCATTGCCCAAGGCTAAATGGCGCATGGGGTGCATGGCCGCAAAACCTAAGTTTTCTAATTCGTTTTTAATGTCGTGAATACCCAACCTGTGGGCAATGGGAGCGTAAATATCCAGTGTTTCACGGGCTATGCGCCGGCGTTTTGCCGGCCGCAAGGCTTCGAGCGTGCGCATATTGTGGGTGCGATCGGCTAACTTAATCAAAATTACCCGAATATCTTGCACCATCGCCATCATCATTTTACGGAAGTTTTCAGCTTGGAATTCTTGCTTACTACGAAAATGAATTTTATCTAACTTACTAACCCCTTCCACTAAATCGGCTACGGTTTGGCCAAATTGTTCAGCTAAATCATCTTTGGTTAGGTCTGTATCTTCAATTACGTCATGCAATAATGCAGCAGATAAGGTTTCATGATCCAAGTGCATTTCAGCTAAAATCTGAGTGACGGCAACAGGATGGGTGATATAGGGTTCACCGCTGGAACGATACTGACCTTCGTGAGCATCACGCGCGACAATATAAGCCTGACGAATTTGTTCGACAAGCTCGGGCGCTAGATAGCTGGCTACTTGGGCGTGTAAGTTTTCAAATAACTCCACTCTTACTCCAATGGTTATCCGATGGCTTATTAAAGCAATAGTCTTCTCGCTCAGGTCTTATGGTTCATTGTCAGCACTTACTCGCCCCAATCACATAATAGAGCATATGCTCATGGGGTCTCGAAGCTTGACGGCTTCCCCTAAAACCTGATCGCTTTGTCTAAAGAAATATGCATTAGTTGATGCTATTAAAGTTTAGCGTTTAGTCAACTACTTAGCTTAAATTCACAGTCAATTGATGAAAAAAAGAGCAAAAAAAAACCGAGCTGCTAAAACAGCTCGGTTTTCTGTAAATGATTTGGTTTTAGTTGGTACCAGCAATAGCGGCAACAGCTGCTAGTTCGTCCGCTTCTTGGCGCGCAGTTTCTTCGCGCTCGTAGGTATCCATAATATCGTTGCTGATCAAACCTTCTTCGATTTCACGTAGAGCAACAACAGTCGCTTTGTCATTACCTGCTTCAACTAATGGCTCTTTGCCTTCAGAAGCGATTTGACGTGCGCGACGAGCGGCAGTCAAAATTAAATCAAAACGGTTTCCAACTTGTTCTACTGCATCTTCAACAGTTACGCGAGCCATTCAATTCTCCGCTACAAACGTTAATTCTAGAAATTTAGCTCAATTAAATGAGCTTAGAACGCGATAGTTTAGCCTAACATTGCCCTTACGCCAATAGATCTTGTAACAAGTTATGGTACTTTTTAGCTTGTTTGGTTTGTTTCGTGCGTTCAGCGCGTAAAATAGCCGTCATATCACTTAATGCTTGGTCAAAATCATCGTTAATAATGACATAGTCAAATTCATTGAAATGCGACATTTCACTTTGCGCTTTATCCATACGCTTAGCTATGGTTTCAGCGCTGTCTTGGCCACGACCGGTTAAACGACGTTCTAATTCGGCTTTTGAAGGCGGTAGAATAAAAATAGTTTTAGACTGTGGCATAGCCTGTTTAACTTGGCGAGCGCCTTGCCAGTCAATATCTAAAAATACATCTATGCCATTGTTAAGTTGCTCGTCGATGGCTAACTTTGATGTACCGTAAAAATTGCCAAATACTTCAGCCCATTCAAAAAAGGCTTGTTGTTCAATCAGTTGTTTAAATTCGTCTTGCGTGACAAAGTGATAATGTTTACCGTTTTCTTCGCCTGGCCGTGGTTCGCGTGTGGTATGAGAAACCGATACACCCGTTAATTTATCATTTTGTTGTTCAAGATAAGCTTTAATTAAGCTTGATTTACCTGCACCACTAGGGGCAGACACGACATAAAGGGTACCTATTGCGCTCATACTTTATATTTCACGGTCAAACTGGAAAGGCCGCATATAATAGCCAAAAACAGCACAAGAGCCTATAGATAGCGTGAATAAATGTTTGCAGAACGGAAGGGCGCGAGCGCCCATAATATAAAGCTAAAGGTTAGTGAACTATCCTTTACTTTGACTAACCATATAATCCACTGCTAACTCAATTTCAGCGTCGGTTAGGGCTGGATTACCGCCTCTGGCTGGCATTTCACCAGTTTCACCAGAAAAACCATTTTTGGCGTGGCTATATAATGTCGGCATACCTTTCGCAATACGCGGCGCCCACATTTTTGTGTTACCGATAGGTGGCGAGCCAGCTAAACCTTGCGCGTGACAAACGGCACAAGTTTTAGACCAGATCACTTTACCTGGATGTACTTCGGCAACCGCAGCTGGCTCGTCATCCGAACAAGCTGCTAAGCCAAACATGGCGGCGATTAGCGTGAGTTTATAACTATTTTTCATGCTAGCTTCGCCTTTTGTTGATTAACCTAATGGTACACGGATAACAACACCACCCATAACATCACCCACTTTAAAGTCGGTTTTAGGTGAGTCTTTGTGTTTGTTATGACAGCTAGCACAGACTTCAACAACCGCAACGTCTGGGTAGATAGCAGTGAAGTATTTTTGACCACCTAATGTTTCTTCTTTATAGAAGTTTTGGCCAGGGTTGTCGTTGATAAACTTCAAACCTTCTTTTTCGACATCAGTACGCGGTGCGTTTTGCGAGTTGATTGGGAAAAGAGATTGTAGTGAGTAAGAAAACTTATCTGTTTTTTCTGCGACACGCTCAGAACCAAAACGGAACATTTGCGCTGGCAAAGGTAAGGCTTTGTCATCTTCAAAGTGCTCTGATGCTTTAATGACTTTCTCTTTTTTAGTTAAACGGCCAACGACTTTTTTAGTGTAAACCGCACGGTCAGAATCCATCACTAGGTGTAACGCATCAGTAAACTGCTGCGGAGAAATACCACCTGCTTTTTCTTCACCACCACACCCTGTCAACGCCGTTGCTGAACCGAGTAATGCAGTACCTAGAACGATTGCATTTAGTTTTTTCATGTTTCCATCTCCAATGGCTATTTTTATTGTTTGGTTCGCTTAACCGCCATATCAATACTTTCGATATGTTGGCTTGGCTTACCGATGAAGTTACTTTTAATTAGTTGCTCATCCGCTAATGCATCAATTGAAAACTCTAAGCTGTGACAGTTCATGCAAGCACTGCGGATCATTTTTTCATTCGGACGCAAGTTATGATTTTGGTTATGCATAACACGCACTTCGCCACCTTCTTCGTACTTCGGCATATGGCAAGTCGCACAAGTCACGCCCGTTCCTTCGGGCACGAGTCCTTGTTGTTCTTGTTGCCATAAGGCAAAGTGTTTAGATTGCGTGAAGTTGTTGGTATGTTCGTCGTTGTGACAGCTCATACAGGCGTCAACAGCGGCAAATTTAGTATCTGTGGTGTGTGGATCATGACAACCGCTACAGGTTAAGTCTTTGTCCATCGCTTCTTGATGGAATGGTAAACGTGACATCGCTGGTGTCATTGGCGATAAGCTAATATCTACCTTGTCTGATAAACGCATACCGTGATGACTTTCAGTAAACTGCGTCCATTCGTCTTGATGACAGTTAGAGCAAACGTCAAGTTTTGGTTGTGGTAGCCATTCGTCTTGCTCATTGTTATGACAAGCTGTGCAGTTAACCCCCACTTGGGCGTGTACAGTAGCGGCCCAATGCTCGGTAATGGTTTGATCTTGCTCAGATACTTGTTGTGTTGGGATATCGGCGTCATCAGCGATTAACGCTTTTACGTCTGGATGTTCTGCCAAATAACTAGTCACATTATCGTTTACTAGTTTCATGGTTTCGCTCAGCATGTCAGGTTTGCCTGCATGTTTAACCAGAAAGTCTTCATACAGAGCGCGGTTGTCGTGGTAGTTGTGACAGCCAGCACTGGCGCAAGTTTCAAAGCCCATACCTTCATGTGAAGGACGATTCTCGGCGACATCCTGATGACAGTGAAAACAAAAATCATCCGGCAAGGTAACCCCCATTGCCATGGTTTGTTCGTGTTGGTGTTCGCGATGGCAAGTTACACAATCTTTAGCATTTAGAATTTCTAAGCGATCGGCATTACGCGGGTCGGTAAATTTTTTCACCGGATGCGAGTCGTTCGCGGCTTCGAGTTCTTGTTCGTGGCAATTTAAGCAAGCATTTTGCAAAATCTCGGGCCCACCGAATGGTGAGGTATGACAAGACTCGCAAGCCAGCTCAATTTGAAAATGGCCATGCGTAGGCGCGCCCACAATGAATTCGGTTTTATCTTCCGCAGCCACTAAGGTGTAACCAAGGTACCCTGACAAAGCTAGGGTTAGTACAGTCCAAATAATCCAACTAAGACGTTTCACAACTCACCCTCTTAAAAGTAATACACAGAAACAATATGAAAGGTAAGTAGAGTCGGCAGAGGCCAAGACGCGAGTACATGCCCCCAATAACTCATCTTGCGAAACAATTTGGCGCTGCTATCCGATAATTTATGCTCTAAGGCAACAGATACACCGGCAAATACCCCAACCAAACTCACCGCGATATAACTGATCATTAGTGCAAAGTTAAGATTACTGCCCATTTGTAGGCCGGTATGGGTGACCAATACCATAAGTAACACTATGCCAAGCGCGGTATGGATCACCCGCCATATCGGGTACGACAACCATTTAAATTTTTTGATACGTTTACGAAACGACAACAAGGTAATAAACACAGAAAGAGCGAGTAAGCTAAAGCCTGATATTTGCTTGTAAAGACCATCGACCCAAAGCTTGTCTAAATTCATGCCCTGTACTGAGGTGGAATAAGCAATCGCAGGTAACAGTAAAAACACAAGGCTTAGTACTAATGTGGCGGTACAGGTTTGCAGTAACACTTTCCATTTAGGATCCGGTTCGCGTTTAGCTTTTGCACCGAGTAATTGCACAAGTAAGGGTTGGCAACTGCCGCAAACTGTGCCAGCACCGGTTTGCGCACCTAGATCTTTTACGGTTTTACAGCCTGATTGCACACAACTCATTAATCGGCCTTTTTGCACGGCCATACATTGGCAAATAAAGGTGTCGTCTGGCCAATTTTGAATGGCGTTTTCGTTTTCAGGAAATAAGTTGCCAGAAAATTGAAAGCGTAATAATTGCCAAAACCATAAGCGCTTTTTCGTGGTGAGCATTTCCTGAATGCGTTTAGATTCGTTCCAGTCGCCAACGGCTTGGGCACCAATAATTTTGCCGCGACGGGTAATTATTTTGCGGTATACTCCATCTTTGTTGTAAACCCATTCTTTAACAAACGGTGCACGTGGGCCATACAATTCACCAATCGAGAAAACTTGCTCGCCAACCACTTTTAATTCGGCGGCTGTTGTCGAGCCTAAGTAACTCGATTTGTCGTCGTTTTCGTAAATATGTCGAGCCGCGATAGCGGCCTGCTCAAAACCTGGGGCAACCAAGCCATAAGTCATTCCAGCATGCTCGGCGCATTCGCCAATGGCATAAATACTGTCATCAGAAGTTTGTAGGCTGTTATTAACTTTTATGCCTTTACCGACGGCTAAACCGGCTTCTAATGCTAAACCACGATTGGGGATGATCCCGGTGGCTAGCACAACCGTGTCGCAGCTAAATACTTCACCATTACGGAATTTGATGCCTGTTAAGCCCTTATCGTCGCGTAAAACTTCGGTCACACCCTGGCCGCAAATAACGTTTACGCCTTCGGCTTCAACGGTTTTTTGTAGTAGCGCGGCGGCGGTTTCATCTAATTGGTTATTCATTAAATGTGACGAGCGTTGAATAACGGTCACTTGGGTATTATGGCGACAGAGCGCTTTCGCTGTTTCAAGCCCTAGCAAACCACCCCCTAATACACAAATATGGCGGCTGCGCACATTACGGGCAATTAAGGCTTGCACATCGTTTAGGTCGCGAAAGGTGTACACACCTGTCATTTCTACATTTGGAATATTAGGTATGTATGGGCGCGATCCTATCGCCATGACTAATTGGCTATAATGGTGCTCAACCCCATCGGCATCAACAACGATGCGCTTTTCTTTATCAATACTATTGATCGGACAATTGAGATGAGTCGTGGTATTGCTGTCGGTTTGGATCGCAGCCCAATCTTTACTGGTAATGTCGTCCCACGACATTTCATTCGCTAACAACGACGATAATTTAACTCGGTTGTAAGGTTGCCATGGTTCGTTACCAAATAATAAAATCGGCGTTTCAGCATCAAGCTTGCGTAGCTCTTTGATAAAACGAATGCCGACCGGCCCCGTACCAACGACAATAATGGGATGACTCATATTTCGCCTCAAAACTTCTCCGTACACAGTAGGTAACGCGGTTTTGAGAACATTTGATAGGATGATCTGATAAAATACGGGCGCTGACACTACTGTAAGTTAAAAACTGATGTGAATAGACAATAGCCGCCACAGACAGAACTGTTGGAGGGGGAATGTCGATTCAAAGCATCTGTGCTTCAGTAGCTCAACGTTGAGCTGAAATGACTCTAAATTTCAGTTCTACACTTAGAGTAAGCAGATAATGTGCCAGAACAACTTTAATGGTTTTAGGTTGTTGATTTTAAAAGGTAAAGTTTATAATTTGTCGTTGGTTATGCTTTACTATATTGTTGTTTTCTGCACAGTTTTTGTCGCTTTGTACGACTTTTACGCATGAATTTTATGCAGCCCCATAATTGAGCAAGAAAACGTAAAAGGCTAAACCTTTAATGACAACATCTTTGCAATACCTGCCTTTGGAACCCGTTAAATTACCTTTGGTCAATAAGTTTTATCGAGCCAATAATGGGCGTGGTTCAGCGATAAAGTCTGATTTGATCTGGGTTGCAAGGAAGCACAACGATATTGTTGGCACGTTGCGCTTTAGTGCGCAACAGGATGCTTGGTTGTTAACTGGTGTGTTGGTATCTGAGCTTTATCAAGGTCAAGGTATTGGGACTCATTTGCTTGGCTCAGCGCTCAATAAATTGGATCAATTTGGTGCAAAGCCGGTTTATACCTTTCCTTATCAACATTTAGTACCTTGGTATCAAAAACTGGGTTTTTGTTGCGTCGAGGTAGAAAATTTACCCAGTCTATTATTGGCTAAATTGACAGCATATCGCCGCCAAGGGCGCAACATAAGTGCGATGGAATATAAACGCGATGGATATAAAACTTAGGCCTGAAGAGTATGAATAAGTTGAATAAGCAAGACAAACATAGCGTGGAGCTATCAGAGCAATATTATGATGCAGCAGATAGCGAGTTAATTAAAGCGCGCCTTAAAGCCCACAAATTGTGTGCTCAGTATAATGTGTTAGCATCGGGCCGAGGCAAACAGCAAAAGTCAATTTTAAGCCAGTTGTTGGATTCTAATCTATCAAAACAGAGTGACTACTATATTGAACCGCCTTTTCATTGTGATTATGGTTTTAATATTCACTTAGCTGATGGCGTGTATTTTAACTTTGGTTGTACCTTACTCGATGCTGCGCCAATTCATATTGGCCAGCGAGTTAAACTTGGGCCAAATGTGCAAATATACACTGTGGGTCATCCGGTGGATGTTGCACAACGTGCAAGCGGTGTTGAGTTTTGCTTGCCAATTACAATTGAAGACGATGTGTGGATAGGTGGTGCAGCCATAATATTGCCAGGTGTAACCATAGGCGCAGGCAGTGTGATTGGCGCAGGCTCTGTGGTTTCAAAAAGTATTCCCGCTAACGTGGTTGCGGTTGGTAACCCTTGTCAGGTTATTAAACCAACCTAGAGAAGGGATAAATTAAGGAAGATAGTATGTTTGTGACAAAATTGATGGTGGCGTTAGTTTGTGGGTTATGGCTTATTGGCTGTCAATCGACTTATAAACAACAAGCAGTCAAAGACTCACTTGATAGTGTTTCATCTGTTTCAGCAAAAAGTCTCCAATCTCAAACTATTAAAGTGCGTTTATATTTTGGTTTATCGATACCAAGCGGTGGCTTAGTCACAGCTAAGCAGTGGCAAGCTTTTGTTGATGAGGTGATCACTCAGCAATTTAAAGGTTTTAATATTGTTGATTCAACGGGCTATTATTTAGGTAAACCAGAGCCTTCGAAAATCGTTACGATAATAATACCTGAGGCGGATTTACCTAAAGCACAAACTGTTGCGGCCAGCTATGCCAGTCGTTTTAAGCAAGACTCGGTTATGCTGGTTAAGTTGCCAGTATTGGATTGGCAGTTTGTGACAGCGCCAAGCCGATAAAATATAGTCTTCTCGCTCAGGCCATATGGTTCATTGTCAGCGCTTACTCTCGACTTTGGCTCCTGCGTCGTCCTACTACCTAAATCCCTTTAGGCAACCCCAATCACATAATAGAGCATATGCTCATGGGGATTCGAAGCTTGCCTGCATGGATGCAGGTAAGGGGCGTGAGCAGGACGCGGTAGCTTTGACGGCTTCCCCTAAAACCCGATCGCTTTGACTATACCGGCAAATCACGGATAGTGTTTCGTGGATTAACCTCAGTATTTTCAGGATTGTCTTTTTAGACTAGAACCGATCGAATCTAATGATGAAAATAACGAGGTTAATGATGAGCGAAACTCCAGCCAATACCAATTCACCACAGCAAACCGCCACCACCCAGACCACTGCAGAACAAGCTGTTAATAGCATGCCAGAGTTTATTGTTATTTGGGCTAATTATGGCTCGGTTAATAAATCGGTTGATGTGACCTGCATAGTACAAGCTTTAGTGACGGAATTGCTGGCCAAAGGAGAGCCGGTAAAATTTAAAGTCAGTAATGATCATATGGGCTGTAACCCAGATAAAGCCGTCAACAAATCTTTTGCTATTCAATTTAATTATCAAGGACAAAATTATAGTTTGGCTGCCATGGAAGGAGAAGAAGTCGACTTGTCGTTGGTGGCACCAACGATTAACGTTTTGGGGGCTGTGTATGGTTGTAGCAAAGGATGCTTTGATGTTACCGCTAAGGTGAGTGCTTTGCTGGATTCCGTTGGCCCAACACGTATTTTCGCCGACAATGCGACATTTGGCGACCCTTGCAAAGGGGTTAAGAAGAGTTTCTCGGTGCGCTATGCCATTGGTGAAACCATTTACACTCGCACCTGTAAAGAAGATGAAAGTGTTGAATTAGCCGCAAGTTAGGGCTAATTCAATTGTAATTATTCAGTGTAGCTGGTTTTACAAGCCAAAGGCCGTTTCATACCTCCGAACAAGGCAATTAATCTATAGGCTTTTGTGAAAAAGGCTGTTTTATAGTATTAAGTTTTTGAGGGTGTTAACTGTGGGCGAGCATTTATGCTTGATGCCTGCAAGATAAATAATCGGAACCATTGTGGGCCGAATTTATTTCGGCTAACACAAGGTTTGCCGATGTAAAATCACCCCTATCAATTGGCGAATGGTTTTAAATTTAACTATTCTGCAAAAATTGGGCTGGTGAAAGTTAGGCCGGTTATAACCAGTCTAACTTTTCTTAAACCAATGACTACTCCAACACCCAACTGCAGCTAGCGCTAGCCAGATAATATTCGTGTCTGGGTTTTGGCTATATAGAATTGCTGCGGCAATGGCTAGCACGTGGCCGATTTGCGGCAGAATATTCTTTTTCTTTTCGGTGAGTTGTTCGTTTAATGTTTGGATCAACAAGGTTTGCTGTTGTTGGTGAACTTTATGATGCTTGAGCATGCCATATACGAGATCAGGGATCTCGGGCAGTTTTTCACCCCAAAATGGCGCGTTGTCTTTTAAGTGATGCCAAATAGCCATAGGACCAATTTGATCGCGTAACCAGTTCTCTAAAAAGGGTTTAGCAGTGGTCCATAAATCGAGTTGTGGATAAAGCTGGCGACCCAAGCCTTCAATGTAAAGCAAGGTTTTTTGCAGTAACACTAATTGCGGTTGTACTTCCATTTCAAATCGCCTAGCGGTATTAAATAAATTCATTAATACATGGCCAAAAGAAATTTCAGACAGAGGCTTGTTGAAAATGGGTTCGCATACGGTGCGAATAGCAAATTCAAATTCTTCAATATTGGTATGGGGCGGTACCCAACCTGAATCCACATGTAACTCGGCAACTTTGCGATAGTCGCGATTAAAAAAGGCGATAAAGTTATCCGCTAAATAGCGTTTATCATCTTTGTTTAGTGTTCCGACAATACCGCAGTCGATACCGATATAAGTTGGGCGTTCAGGGTTTTCATACGAGACAAATATATTGCCTGGATGCATGTCGGCATGGAAAAAGCTATCGCGAAAAACTTGCGTGAAAAATATTTCAACACCGCGCTCGGCCAATATTTTCATATCAGTGCCGTTGGCTACCAGTTCGTCGACATTCGCGACAGGTATGCCGTAAATACGCTCCATAACTAAAATGTTTTCACGGCATAAATCTGAGTAAACATCCGGTACGTATAAACGCTCGTCTTCTTCAAAATTGCGTCTAAGTTGAATGCTATTGGCGGCTTCGCGCATTAGATTCAACTCGTCTTTTAAGGTTTTTTCGTATTCGCGTACAACCTCGATTGGGCGTAAGCGTTTGCCATCAGGTAAAAAGCGCGCGACAAACTCGGCCATGACTTCCATTAAGCCTATATCGGCATTAATAACCCGAGCAATATCCGGACGAATGACTTTGATAACGATATCTTTATGCGCAAACGAACAGGAATCTTTAAGGGTCGCGGTATGCACTTGCGCAATAGAGGCTGATGCCAAAGGCTCAATAGAAAAGGATTCAACAATTTGATGAATATCAGAGACTTGCCAAGCTTGTTCAATCAGTTTTTTCGCTTGCTGGCCTGAAAATGGCTGTACTTGGTCCTGTAGCAAAGCTAGCTCATTGGCAATATCTACCGGCATTAGGTCACGTCGCGTCGACAACATTTGGCCAAATTTAATAAAAACCGGGCCTAAATGTTGCAGCGCTAAGCGTAAGCGCACGCCTAAGGCTTTATCTGGGTGTTTATTGCGTAACCAAAATAAACTGGCGCGCAACGCTTTGACATACCAAGGCTTAAATCGCTCAGGAATGAGATCATCTAAGCCATAAATTAAGACCGTACTGACTATGGTATAAAGACGGGTAATACGCACGAGATCCCTTATTATTGTTTTGGCGATTGTTCAATGAGTTTGGCAAGACGTTTAGTGCGAGCGGCTAACCTGTCGTAGTCTTGGCGTAAAACATTAACTTCGAGGCTAAAAACGTCAAATTCATCAGGATGCGGCGCTAAGCGCTTTTCGTGCCAAATGGCATTTAATGCCGTGGCCTTTTCCTGCTCAACCCGTTGGCTAATAGCCTGTTGTGCCTGCTCACCTGCGTGAATTAATTTATAGCAGGCGATGTCGCCAACTAAGCCAGCAAGTACATCTTGCCAACGCGATAAGCTAGACTTTAACCAATCGGCAAAACTTTGCGCTAGCTGTACATCACCTTCAATATCCAATTCGCCAGATTTGATCAGTTTGGTGATCTGGCTACTGTCTTGCAGTTTTTGTAATGTGGTAATTTGCGTGGTGATTTTACAATCGGCAGAATCAACGTTAGCTAATACACTAATTTCGCCTTGGGCATTGATGGCAAAATTGAGTTGGAGCTTGATGTCAGTGAGTAGCACAGCAACTTGCTGGTCTACTAAGTTAGTGGGTAATTGAACTCGCGCTTGGCTTTGTTGCAACCAAGCGTTTAGCGTGTGTTCGACAATACCTGTAATGATAGCCGCGGCTGGCATTAGAACTTAAACCCTTTGTGTAATGCGACAATACCACCGGTTAAATTAGCATAACTACATTCTTCGAACCCAGCTTGCTCCATCATACCGCGCAGCGTTTCTTGATCGGGATGCATGCGAATTGATTCAGCTAAATACTGATAGCTTTCGCTGTCGTTCGCCACCAGTTCGCCCATTTTCGGCAGTATTTTAAATGAGTAGGTATCGTAAGCTTTGCTTAATGCTTCGTGCGTGGGTTTGGAAAATTCTAGCACCAATAAACGACCGCCAGGTTTTAATACGCGGTATATTGAACTTAGGGCGGCATCTTTATTGGTAACGTTGCGCAGGCCAAAGGCAATAGTCACCACATCAAAGGTGTTATCGGCAAAAGGTAGGCTTTCAGCATTGGCTTGTACGTATTCAACATTGCCAACAATACCCTTATTGCGCAGTTTATCTCGGCCAACATTCAGCATAGAATTGTTTATATCGGCTAAAACCACTTGGCCACTTTCACCGACAATACGGGAAAACTTAGCCGTTAAATCACCCGTGCCTCCGGCGAGATCTAATATTTTTTGTCCTGCGCGCACGCCTGAATTATCAATAGTGTAGCGCTTCCATAAGCGGTGAATACCAAACGACATTAAGTCATTCATGATGTCGTATTTCGCGGCAACAGAATGAAAAACTTCCGCTACTTTATCGACTTTTTCAGCGGTTTTGACTGTTTGATAACCGAAGTGAGTCGTGTCTTGTTCGGCTGAATTTTGTTCTGGATTTGTAGTTGGATCTGACATGAAACTGGCTAATACCTTTTTTGATAGCGAGAGTTTACCTTAAAACGCAATTTACTGTCTTTACTATATGGATAAAAAAGCGGGTTAGATCAAATCCCGCCCGCTTATTTAGCGCTTGCTGCCGCTTTAATATAGTCAAAGCGATCAGGTTTTAGGGGAAGCTGTCAAGCTTCGAATCCCCATGAGCATATGCTCTATTATGTGATTGGGGTGAGTAAGCGCTGACAATGAACCATAAGGCCTTAGCGAGAAGACTATAAGTTTAGGTTGCTTTGGCTTTACTTAGCAGGCTAATACCTAAAAGCACCAAAAACATGCCTAAAGCATGAACCCAAGTAAATACTTCACCGAGAAAACCAACCGCGAATAAGGTTGTGATAACAGGGGCGCTACTGCCGAGGATCGCGGTTTTATTGCCGCCAATACGCGCAATGGCCGCGTTCATTAAAAACGATGGCAATACGGTAGCGACGATGGCGATAGCTAAGGCGATCCACAATACTTCAACCGGCTGATTGAGCTGAGCTAAATCATGGTAAATTAAAAAATGCAGGCAAATTGCGGCGCTCGCGGCAAGCATACCAATACAGGTAAAATATTTACTGCCAATACGTCGACTATATTGCTGACTACCGACGACATAACCCGCAAAACAAATTGCACTTGCCAGTACTAATAAACTACCCCATAGCACCTCTTGGCCAAGACGTTGTAAATCAAATCCAAAAATACCGAATAAGCCTGTGTAGACCACACTAAGCGCGATAACTTCAGCGCGATTAAAAGGTCGTTTGTTTAACACAGCATTGATGATTAATACGAAAATAGGGTAGGTGTATAACACTAATCGCTCAAAATGTGCGGTAATGTAATTGAGCCCAGCTAAGTCTAACCAACTGGCACCGTAATAGCCTAATATGCCCAATGCAATGACAGGCAATAAGCTAGATTTATCTTGCTTGGCAATGGGCTGTTGGCGCCACAATAATAATAGAATAACCGCATAAATTGGGGCGGAGAAAATCATACGCCAAGTGAGTAGTGTTGTGGTGTCGACACCGTATTGATAAGCCCATTTGATAAAAATGGATTTAGTGGAAAACATGGCGGTGGCGGCAAAAGCTAATAAAAACCCTGAGTACTGTCCTGTAACGGTCATTCCTGTTCTTCTAATTTAAGATTTGGCTGCTAATTGTAACCTGAATTGACAGTTATAATTTGTATGTTTGTCGCGTGAAAGCTTTGGTTCGAGGTGTTTGTTGTCTTTTCGTTCAAGTTTATTCAGGGTTGTTAGCGCTTTGTTTGTCTAAATTGCCTTTGTCTAAATTGCCCAGGGGCGATGCCAAGCGATTTTTTAAAACGTTTAGAAAAATTAAATACGTCACTATAGCCTACCTGCTCGGCGATCAGCTCAATCGACCAGTCACTATTTTGTAATAAGTATTTGGCGCGTTCCATACGCAAAAAAATCAACTGCTGCAGCGGACTGCGCTGGAAGTGATTTTGAAATAGACGATGTAAATGTGGTGTTGAGTAATTGATCTGCTTGGCCATTTCTTGCACCGTCCAAGGGTAATGTAGGCGCTTTTCTAAATCTTGTACCAATTGCCAGATGCGTTGTGATTCCAACGCCAATTTGTTGGGTTTATCTAAGGTTTTATTTAAGTAGGTGTGCAGCTGGTTGACAGCCGGTTGGCGTAGCTCGGCATTGGCTTCGTAATATATGAGGCTCAGTAAGTGATATATTTGCTGGTTCATATCACAAAAAGACACGCTAGGTAGACAATTAACTAAGCGGTCCCAGTGGGAGCAACTGTCGAGATGAAACCAAACAATATCGAGTTGTTTTGCCTCAAGCTCCATAACAAACGGTTTGCCTGCTGGCAGCGCAATTAAATGGCATTTTTCAACACTTTGATGTCCTTGCTCAGTATAGAGCTCCACTACACCGGCCACGGTAAACACAATGCCATGCCATTCTGGCTTTGAGCGGGCCACGCGATAACGCCCAGCTAAGTTAGATATACCAGATACTTTGGCTCGCAGTGGCTGCATTTCCGGCACTTTGTCGTACTCAACAAATCTTTCGTCACATTCTGGGCCTATTTCCAGTAAATCGGGCCAATCACAATATTGATGCATTTTTTACTAAAATATAACAATGATAGAAATGGATAAAAATAATGATAGGTTAAACCATAACGAATTAGCAAGGTGCTGTTTAAAATAGCCGCAACTTTTAACGAGGTAGGTGGAAAGGACTTATCGCGTTGTTATTTTTTGTCATTATTGATTTAGAGGTGAATATTATGACGACAATTGAAATTATTGGCTTTACTTCAGCGTTTTTAACGACATTTTCATTTTTACCTCAAGCTATTCAAGTGATCAAAACACGAGATACCGCATCACTTTCGTTAGCTATGTATAGTATTTTTACCCTAGGTGTTGCTGGGTGGTTAGTTTACGGTTTGATAAAACAAGACGCCGCTATGATAGTTGCCAACATGGTTACTTTTGTTTTAGCGGGTGTGATTTTATCGATTAAATTGTATAACGAATTTAACCAACGTTCAGAGAGTAAAGCCAGCGCTCAATCGGCAGTAATTGATTGCTAGATTTAGAAAATTTTGTTTTTTGGATAGAAAGGTTGGCAGGCTCTGCAAGCATACAAGATTTTTATTCCCGATAAATCTTAAGTACCTGCATCCATGCAGGCAAATGCTCGCCCACAAAAAATTGATTTTTGAAAACCGCTATTTTTCTACAAATGTCGGTAGGTTAATTACCTTATTCAAAGGTATTCAATGACCTATGGCTTATCAAATTCATTAGGCTGAATAAGTACTATACGTATATAAATGAGCAAGTTGGGGGACTCTTGCTCATTTTCTATGTGTTTAGCTTTATAGCCAAAGCGATCGGGTTTTAGGGGAAGCCGTCAAAGCTACCGCGTCCTGCTCACGCCCCTTACCTGCATCCATGCAGGCAAGCTTCGAATCCCCATGAGCATATGCTCTATTATGTGATTGGGGCGAGTAAGCGCTGACAATGAACCATAAAATCTGAGCGAGAAGGCTATGCTATAAGCGCCAAACAACCAGAGCTTGTATAGTATTCTCGTCGGTAAAATCGTCGCCAAGTTTATTAATCCACATCTGATACTCAACTCCTACGTAGAGTTGGTCGGCTTTGTTCCATAAGTTATTGCCTAAGTCGTAGCGCAGTTGTGGCTGAGCCAGTAGCCATGGCTGGCGGTAACCGCCACCGTTAATATTGGCGTCGCTAATATATTCCGCATGGCCAGTTAAACTGAATTTGGCCGATCCTATTTCAAAGGGTAATGACCAAGCAAAGTCCATCATATAGCCTGTTTCTTGCTTAGGTTGTTGGTCAGAATTGTGGATATAAGCCGTGATATCGAATTTAGCAAAAGCAAAATAAGGTAAGTCTAAGTTTATTCTCACACCTGGTAAGTAATAGAGGGTGTCCACTTCCGGTGCAAAATTAAAGCCTGCGACTAAGCCAATATCTTTTAATGGACCAAAGCTAACATCGATCCCTGTGGTTTTTTTTAGGCTTAAATGACTATAAAACTCACCATAAAAGGTGCTGTCATCACTGTCTAGTTTACTTTTAGCACGGTGCGAGGCGTGGTCAATAAAGAAAAAATTGTCACCATATTGCCAACCGCTAGCATGTTGAAAGGTTAAAATAGTGCTTTGTGTTTGATGGTTGGAATAAGCTCGGTCAAATGTCGCGTATTGTAAATGTAGCTCAGTGGTACTCCAATCTGCGGCATTGGCGGCTTGGGTTAGCAGTAATAAGCAATATGGCATCAGGCGCGCTAATGGCATACACACTCCAAAAAATTAGCTTAGGTTATGTAACTGAGCATAGACCTCAATTGGCAATATTGCTGCGAAATTGCGGTTAAACTTAGGTTAAATTACCGTTTGATAGCCTTGCTTGATTTGCATAATTTGTTGAGTACGTTGTTTATTTAATTCATCGCGGATCGCAGCGCCTTTAACACCTGTGGCCAGTATGGTTTGAATATCAACACGACTGGCGGCGTTAAGACATTCTCGCAGAAAATCGGTTTGCGGGTACGGGCGGTCAGTAAAATGTAGGCGTCCGGTGAAGTCTGCATGACAACAGAGTAAAAATTGTTCAAAGCGTTGCGGTTTGCGCCATACATCCATACGATTGAAAACCTTTAATATAGTGCTGGCTTTTAATTCGAATGCCTTGTGGGTGTGTAAGTGAAATTCACTAACCAGCATAGCTAAATCTTTATATTCATTGGGCACGCGTAAGCGTTCGCTGACTTGTTTAACTAATGGTACTCCCGTTTTTTCATGGCCGTGATGGCTTGGCCATTCTTCTTTGGGGGTGACACCCTTGCCTAAATCATGCAATAGGGCAGCGTAACGCACGGCTAAATCGTCACTGAATTTACAAGCCTGTTGTAAAACCAACATGGTATGTTCACCAGAGCAGATCTCTGGGTGCCACTTGGCGGGGTTGGGTACGCCCCATAAACAATCCAGTTCAGGAAATAATATTTTTAATGCCCCGCAATCTTTTAAACTTTCAAAATAAATACGTGGGCTTGGCTCTTGTAACGCTTTACTGGTTTCTAGCCAGACGCGTTCAGCGGTGAGGGTATTAAGTTCTCCTGACGCGACTAAGGTTTGCATTAGCGCTTGTGTTTCATTGGCTATGCTAAAACCTAAGTGAGCAAAACGGGCGGCAAAGCGAGCGACCCGTAATACGCGTAATGGATCTTCAACAAAGGCTGGCGACACATGACGTAAACATTTGTTGGCAATATCTTGTTGACCGCCATAGGGATCTACTATTTGCCCGTCTTGATCTTGTGCCATAGCATTGATGGTTAAATCGCGCCTCAGTAGATCTTCTTCAAGCGTGACATCGGGTTCAGCGTAGCAATTAAAGCCGGTGTAGCCACTACCCAGTTTGCGCTCTGTGCGGGCTAAAGCATGTTCTTCTTTACTTTGCGGGTGTAAAAAAACCGGGAAATCTTTGCCAACTTGTTGATAACCGGCGGCGAGCATTTCGTCGACAGTTGCTCCAACCACGAGCCAATCTTTGTCTTTTATTTTAATGCCGAGCAATTGATCTCGCACGGCACCGCCGACTAAATAACGTTTGTCTTCGATCTGGGCTTGGTTTTTGGGGCTCATATCTCTAATATTGGCTCAATCTTGTTAGTTGGCGCTAGTACAACATAAATGAACTTGCAGGTTATTTTGCTGTCTACGCCAAGGTTTTCGTTATTCTAGGCTTCGTTGCGTTATGTACAAAGGATTTTTTGGTTTAAAAGAAACGCCATTTTCGATTGCGCCCAATCCGCAATATTTATTTATGAGTGATCGCCACAAGGAGGCGTTAGCGCATTTAATGTTTGGCCTGCGTGAAACCGGCGGGTTTGTGCTATTAACCGGTGAAGTGGGTACCGGTAAAACTACCACATCGCGATGCTTGTTAGAGCAAGTGCCTGACGATACTCAAGTGGCGTTTATTTTAAACCCCACTTTGTCTGAACATGAGTTATTGGCGACGATCTGCGATGAGCTAAAAATTAAAACCCCAGCTGATGCAACGCTAAAACAATTGACCGACTCCATTCGCGATTTTTTACTAGCCAATCATAAAGCTGATAAAAATGCGTTATTGATTATTGACGAAGCGCAGCATTTACGTGCTGAAGTACTTGAGCAATTACGTCTGCTAACCAATTTAGAAACCAATACCAAAAAATTATTGCAGGTGATTTTAATTGGTCAGCCTGAATTACAAGATTTATTAAAGCGTCGCGAGTTACGCCAACTGGCGCAACGCATTACCGCCCGTTACCATTTGCTGCCATTAACCATTAATGAGGTGGCGGCGTACATTGTGCACCGCTTAGCGGTAGCTGGGTGTGAGCGCAGTATTTTTACCCAATCGGCCATTAAACAAATTCATGCGTTAAGCGGAGGGATCCCGCGGATCATTAATTTGTTATGTGATCGAGCCTTAATGGGTGCCTATGGTCAAAGTAAGCTTAAGGTCGATGCTAAAATTATTCGCCAAGCGGCGGTAGAGGCATTAGGTCAAGATGCGATTATTGATAAGCCCTTAGCTTTGAGCCGTCGTCAGTGGCAACTGATTGCAGCTGTGGGGATTTGTGCTTGTTTAGGTGCCGGTTGGTGGCTCGGTCAAGCGGGTAGTACTAGCGAACCGACTGTATCTGTGCAAACGCCAGTTACTAAGACTAACTCGACAACCAGCACTACGACTAGCATTAATGACGCAGACAACAGCACAAATCAAAACTCAAATAAAACCGCACAAGCGATGGACGCGCAACCTGCGACCGTTGAAATTGATTTTGCCAAAGCGAGCTCATCGGCATTAGCGTTTAAACACTTACTACAAGCGTGGCGAGTTGAAATTGACGGCGAAATGACAGAGCCCTGCCAACAAATTAATGAATGGCAGTTAAATTGTTACTCCAGCAAAGGAAACTTACCTAATTTAGTTTCGCTTAATTACCCAGCGTTATTACAACTTTACCAAGCCAATGGCGAGGTGTTTTATGGGGTACTTGAACATGCTAGCTTGCAAAACAATGTTTTTTCAGTGGTGATAGCTGGCCAACAACATCAAGTTGATCGCACTTGGTTTGATCAATATTGGCGTGGTGGGGCGGTTATTGTTTGGCAGCAACCAGAAGGCTATCAAGGGCAAATAGATGCCAACAGTGGTATTGAAAGTTTGCAATGGCTTGAAAACAGTTTGGCGTTTCAACAAAATCGTCGTGCACGAAAAATAGGTAGTTTTGACAGTCAGTTACAGCGCAAGTTACATCAATTTCAAAATGAATTAGGTTTGGCTTTAACTCCATTTGCTGATGAGGAAACCTTAATTGCTTTGCATCATCAAAATAGCAATGACGGCCCAACTTTAACCGCTACTAAGCAAGCGTCGCTCGACAGCGTGTTTCAAGGAGGCAGTTAATGTCTTATTTATTAGATGCGCTGAAAAAATCTGAACGCGATCAGCAGCAAGAGTTGCCTAGTATATTATCTGAGCAGATCCATGTTGATGTTGTAGACGATGAAATTGAGCAATCTGCTAGCAAGCCAAATACAGCTAATCTCGCGTTAATAGTTGTTTGTGTGGTGTTGGCTTTGGCGGTGGCATTTTTATTGGGTCGCGAGTTTTCTGGCAATAGCCAGCAGAATACGTCTACCGTTGCTGCGATAAATAACCCTTCTGCTACTGCCTCTTCTGCGCCATTACAGACGCCACCACAATCACCAGCGCAGCAAGCCAGTGCTAATCAAGCTAACAGTGAAAATTCAAGTGCTAGTCGAGCAGCAGCGCAGACATTATCAACTACAGAGCTAACTGAGCCGACTTTAGATAAAAAGCCGCAAGCGACAAAAACAGAGGCTGCAAAAATAGTAAGTAAAGAATCAGAATCTGATGTATTCGCGAGTGCATTTGCTAACCCCAATCAGTTTAATCAAAACCTAAAACCGGCTAGCAAACAGCCCGAGTCGCTAACGGATAAAAGTACCAAGCAAAGCCGTTTAGACAAAAATTCAAATCAAACAAAACACAAGACAAGTCAAATACCCGAAACAAGCGTTGCTCAGCAAGCTGAACCGGAAGCAGAATCAGGTACCTTGCTAACCGGCAATGACACCTTGGCGAGTCAATCAACCTCTGAAATATCTTCAAGGTTACTCAAGCAGTTTGAACGCGCCGTAGCTGAAACCATGCAATTATCCGATGAAGAGATCTATCAAGCGCAGCGAGCCGACATTGTCGCGCCGTTAGTGGATATGCCACAAAGCATTCAACAACAAGTGCCGAGTTTGAGTTTTCAAACTCATATTTACTCGTCAATTGCCAGTGAGCGTTGGATAAAGGTTAACGGCAGAGTGGTAAAAGAAGGTGAAATGGTCGCACCTAATGTACGCTTGGTAGAAATACAACCGCAACAAGTTATATTGGCCGTGCAGGAAGACGAGTTTTCATTACCCGCATTGGCTGATTGGTAGAGAGTATTGTATTGCGCCTAATTAGGTTTTAGCGCTTAATTTTAATCGACAGGGTGAGGCTAAATTTCGCTACTATGTCGTCACTAATCGACGGACATTGAGCGCTGACATTAACCGGAATATTGACTCTTTGCTGGCTAGAGATAGCTTGTTGCAGTGCCATAGCAATTTGTTGACCGGCTTGACAAGTAAAGACAACATCGGCTTCAGGTCGTTTGATAAAGTCGGCTTGTACCGCTTTAAACGCAAATGACAAATTGAGTTTTTGTTGCTGAGCCATCACATAAACTAAAAAGCCACCGGCTAAATCAGCCCCCACACACAAGGAGCCAAAATACATACTGCGTAGATGGTTACGAGTCAGCCAGCCTAATTTGATCCTTAACGCTATCGCATCGTCACTCAGCATGAGTATTTTGGGCCTATGGAAGGCAATCAAAGGCACATAACGCCAAGCAAAGGCTTTTAGTTGCCAGTTAGCTTGATTCAAGGTTGGCAAAGCGACACCTATTAAAAAATAAAGGTCTGTAAAATTTAGAGGTCTGACCAGGTTGTGTCAACTTTTTCTTCGCTCACCTTTTCTTCACTCAACCTTTTCCTCGCTTAACACAGGCTTGGCTTTTAAGTAATTGAAGCGTATTTATTGCGTGTGTATAAGTTAAATGTAATTATTGTCTGTAATAGATCTAGAATTGGTTATTTTAAGGATGAAACAACCAGCTGTTTATATTTTAGCGTCAAAACGTAACGGAACCTTATATATTGGGGTTACGAGTAATCTTAAAACTCGTATATGGCAGCATAAAAATCACCTAGTTGATAGCTTTACTAAGCAATATCAAGTTTATATGTTGGTTTATTATGAGAACCATTCAAGCATGTATGAAGCTATTTCCAGAGAAAAATGTCTAAAAAAGTGGAAAAGGAGTTGGAAAGTTAAACTAATTGAGGAATTTAATCCTTATTGGCGAGATTTGTATGACTCAATTTAGCAACATGCTCAAGCTTCTTAAATGTTTGTAACATCCAATAAAATCTCAGATGCGTTTTTATATCAATGAGTTAGGTTTTTATCTCCATGGTTTAGGTAATTACCCTCGTCATTCTCGCGCATGCGGGAACCTAGCGACCTTGGTTGGATAAACATTGATAGGTTTAAGAAAAAGGCACTGGGTTCCTGCCTGCATGGATGCAGGTACCAAAAGTAGGCGCTTTAAGCGAGGGGCGATAGCAGGACGCGGTAGCTTTGCTTTCGCAGGAAAGACGGTACTTTTTTAACCACTAAGTACTACTTGCTAATCCGCATTTTTCTTCGACTTTTGGTTAGCTTGAGATAATTAATATTTGTGTATAAGAATAGACAGGGACTAATGTCTGACTCTTATACACAAATTTCAGAAGCGCTCTTTACGTCAATGAGTTGAAATATTATCACCATGGCTTAGGAAAATACCCTCGTCATTCTCGCGCATGCGGGGATCTAGCGACTATTGTTGGATAAACATAGCCTGGTTTAAGCAAAAGCCACTGGGTTCCTGCCTACGCAGGAAAGACGGTACTTTATTAAAGCTAGAGTAGTACTGGGCCAGCTAATCTACATTTTGCCGTCTTAATCAAACATAACGACATTGACCGTCTTTAGACCAAAACCGGCTTGAAGGCACTTGCACATCCCACACTTCGTTTGCGTTCCATATTGGGGTTTTGTGGGTTTTTAAAAAGGCTTGTAAAGCACGGCCTGTTTGTTTGGTGCTTTGCGTCGGAAAAAACACATTGTTTTTACGGCTTACCACTATTTCACTATGGCTTAACGACTGCATTTGATAACGGGTGATTTGCTTGCAGACGGGTTCATCTGCATGTTCAGGCTGCAGTGAACAGACAATGGCTTTTTCAACCGTGTTGGTATCTTCAGAGTAAAAATAAATACCACAGCCAAGTGGAAAGCGCCCCACTAAGTTTAAAAAGCGTTTGGCGTAGTCGCTAAAATACAATTTACGCGTAATGGCCATTTCAATGGTTTGATAAGCTTTTATGGTTGTGTCGTATTCAAATTCTGGTTTAGTCGACAGTAAATAACTGGTGTAAACCATGGGGATCTGCATTAGATCACGCAACTCATAATCTGATTTGTCGCGGTGTAAAATTAAGCTTTGCATAAACTGCAAACGCTTGGTTTGCTGAAACTGATATAATTCTGATTCTTGGCGTGAAACAAATTTTTGTTCAGGCACGCCTAAAGCGAGCTGAATATATTCAAGCGATTTTTGCTTGGTTATTTTATTAAGTAATTTACGCTCTTCTTTATTTAATGCTCTAAACCGGTCACCGCGAAAAATATTTTCCGCTTCAGGCGCATAACTACCTATGGTTTGTAATAGCATGGCGCTTATTAAAGGCGCCAGAATGTCTTCTTTGTAGTCGCTTTGCTCTTCTTTTGGAATATCGGCATCTAAAGCATCCATTACTTCGCGAATATAGTCGTCTTCAAAAGTGTAATCCGCTTGAATGTGCTGAAAAAAAGTGGTGACTAAAGCCGCAATATACAAAGGCTTGTATCTTTCGTTACGTGAGCAGCGCACCTTTTCTTCGGGTAAGGGGGCTGACAATAAAATAGTGCCGAGTAGCTGAGTTGCGCTTTTATTGGAAATGAGCAAAGTTAGCATTTTGCGCACAATTTTATCGAGCATATACCAACGTTGTTGCTTAGCTTGATTTAAACGCTGGTTTAAGTTGCGATACTGTTTTTTTAGATCGAGTACTTGTTGCTCAAGCCGCGCGACACTTTTTACTGGGATTTTGCTTGGGCTTGCTGCTGCACGCAGTTTACCTTTATGCTGGGCTTTAATTTGATTAAGCAACAACTGGTTTTGTCGCAAGGTGCGGTTAATGTCGTTCAGTTGCTGATAATCACTCTTATAGCCAGAAAAAAAGTCTACAGACTCATCAGTGAGTTTTTTGTAGGTGGCTAAAATATCAGAAAACTGACGAGATATATGGCTGGACTGCGGTGCTAATTCGACCTTGGTATCCTGCCATGGCTTAATATTATTTTTTTTCGGTGACGCTGAATCCAACAACATAATAACACTCGCTAATTAAACTCGGGACGACTGGTTTACAACAATTAACTGTGATGCAACTTATGTATCGGATATTTTAGGTCGGACTTTATTTAGTTTGAACATAATGTGAGTAGATTCACATTCTTTCCTTATTTGCTTTAGCTGTTTAATTCAACACAATGCCGCTGGATACCAATTCCCCCCTGTCAATCGCGCGATCTCAACGCATCCTCATCGCGTAACATCAACCTAATGTCACTTTTGCAATTACCTAAAATTAATGCGATTTAACCAACCCCAAACCACTAATTATTTGAAGTGTTAAACTCATATATAAATTGTGAAATATTGCACACTAATTACAATATTTATCACTTGTGTTGTTGTTGAAAAAACGGCATTTTCTCGTTAATTATCTTAACAAAGCTTTAACGTGCTTAAGAAGGTTTTGGGTTTTGCCAAGCGTTAAAGTACAAAGGGGATCTCATGAGTAGCGATAGCCTTGATTTAAATGATGTAGACACAACACCAATCCAACCCGCTGTTACCAATAGCGAAAATATCGGCTTTGTGGTTTTTATTAGTTGTATTGCCACTATAGGTGGTTTTTTGTTTGGCTTTGACAGTGGAGTGATCAACGGCACGGTTGATGGCTTACAGCAAGCTTTTAATTCCAACAGCGTTGGCACAGGTTTTAATGTAGCTTCCATGCTATTGGGTTGTGCCGTCGGTGCGTTTTTCGCCGGTACTTTAGCGGATGTTTATGGACGTCGCGCTTTGCTTATTGTTGCCGCTGTGTTGTTTATTATCAGCGCTTGGGGCTCTGGCGTTGCGGGCTCATCTTTTGAATTTGTTATTTATCGAATTATTGGTGGCTTGGCTGTTGGTGCTGCTAGCGTCATGGCCCCCGCTTATATTAGTGAAGTCGCTCCCGCGCAATACCGCGGTATGCTGACTACTATCCAACAAGTCGCTATCATTTTTGGTTTGTTTATGGCGTTTGTTAGCAATTACTTACTTGCTGATGTGGCCGGTTCTGCGGTGACACCATTATGGCTAAATTTTGAAGCATGGCGCTGGATGTTTTGGATAGAATTAGCACCAGCGACTTTGTTTTTATTCGCTTTATTATTTATTCCTGAAAGCCCTCGCTTTTTAGTAGCCAGTGGTAAAAAACAGGCTGCGCAAAAAGTGTTGGCTAAATTATACGGCTCTGACAATGCAGTTTTAAAAGTTAACGAAATCGATGCGTCACTAGCCAAAGATCATCATCGCCCTAAATTGTCTGACTTAATCGACAAAGTCTCTGGCAAAGTTCGCCCAATCGTTTGGGTTGGTATTGGTTTAGCCGTATTCCAGCAACTGGTTGGGATCAACGTCGTGTTTTATTATGGTGCGGTGCTTTGGCAAGCCGTAGGCTTTTCAGAAAGCGATGCCTTATTAATTAATGTGATCAGTGGCGGTGTGAGTATTGCCGCTTGTATTATCACCATGGCCGTTATCGACAAAGTTGGCCGTAAACCATTATTAGTGATTGGTTCTATCGGTATGACAATTACCTTAGCGGCCATGGTATTTGCCTTTGCTAACTCGGCAACTGACCCTAACGGTAACTTGGTACTAGGTGGCTTAGGCACCTTGGCTTTAATAGCGGCTAACGCCTATGTATTCTTTTTTAATATCTCTTGGGGCCCTGTAATGTGGGTGATGCTAGGCGAAATGTTCCCCAATCAAATTCGTGGTTCAGGCTTAGCAATAGCCGGTTTAGCACAATGGGGAGCGAATTTTGCCATTACTATGACATTCCCAATTATGTTGGCTTCCATTGGCCTAGCCGGTGCTTACGGCTTCTATGCAATATGCGCACTGATCTCAGTTGGTTTTGTATTTAAGCTAGTACACGAAACCAAAGGCGTAGAGCTTGAAGATATGCAGGGCTAAGTTTGAATAGCTTATTGTTAGTCTCTGCAGTTAAAGGCTGCAGTTAATACCTGTTATTAAAACCTGCAATTAATACCTGTCGTTAAGGTGGCTGAATAAGGGAATATATTGGCCATCTTTTATCCTATCTGTTGTCACGAAAAGCTGTAGTGGCATTGATGTTACTTATATAACTAATATGTCAAAGTATTAGATTTTTTATTCTCTGGTGGCATAATTACAAACTAAATATAATTTCCCCTTATCAAAAATCGTTTCAGTATGAGTGGATGCAGCTGAGCTAATAGTAATGAGACCAAACTATTTAAACCCTGATAAGTTTGCTGAGTATCATTTGTATCGGCATGGCGATACTATAATGAAAAAGGAGTAGCACCATGGAAGTAAAAAGATTGAACAGAGTTTTAGTTAGCATTTTATTTTTATTTATAATCTGTGGTTGTCAAAAAAATGAGGGTTATAAACCAGTATCATTTGAAAATCTTTTTGATGGCTTTCGACAATTTGATGAAAAAAAATATCTATCGAAGGCTTTTGGGTCGTCCGTGGTAAAGGTTTTCAAGGTAAAAAATTTGTTCATTGGCTTGTGGAAAAAGAAGAAGATTCTTACTTGAAATTTGACTCTTCTAGAATTTTATTAGCTGGTCAAATTAGTGATGGTAGCTATGTTGATTTAAGTTTGTGTTATGGAAAACGAATCAAAGTTTTTGCAAAATTGAAAATTGTGAATACTGATGAGAAATATTTGTTGATCGACTTAGAGCAAATTCTAGAAGTTGATTCTGAAGGCTTTATATCGGGAGAGTGTTTTAAACGTACCCCGTAAGGTGGTTTAAGAGCCATCAGGTCTTGATATTTGCATTATGTCTTGTCTTGGATTTAATGAACGGAATTGACGTAGGGTGGTTTGGTCTTCTAGTTCAGAAAAGCTAAGACGAAAGTGGGGTAAAGATGATTTTGTGACTACGATTATAGCGGAAATCCCAGCTGGACCGGTGCAAGGGCTAAAATACTAGAACTAGAAAAATTCAATGCTAAACATCTAAAACCTGAGAATTTAACAGATCCTTTCTATCACAAGAGGTTGTAGGATGATAGTTAACCAAGTGTATATGACTTTGGAGTCTTCTGCCTATTCACCAATGGTTAGGTCGAAGTACCAGTTTTTATCTAATTATTTAACGTTATTTATTTCAGATTTAATGAAAAAAAAGCAAATTAATCTGGGGCGATTTAACAGAATTGTATTTCAAGAAGGTGCGAAATATGACATGTGCACTGTCGGTGATAGGGCGTACTGCGTTAATTTAACCAATGAATTTAGAGGTTTGGAATTTTTCAGTAATGAAAATGAAGTACACCGTTACTTTATCCGAAAATATTTTGAAGGTTTCAAAAAAATAGACCAAGAATTTAAAACCGAATTAGTAGCTGAATTAGAAGAAACCATTGAAAAGCAGTTTAAGTTGGCTATTTATTATGACGTGAAGTCAAAGCAATTTGCTAACTATGGCTATCTAATATTCAGATATAGATATAACAGTTTCCAGTTGGTAGCTCAATGTAGTCGAGGTGACAAAAATATTGGATTGGAGAAAGTATTGTATGAATGTGAGCCTGATCCATTTAAAGTTCATCACGATATACACAAAATAACTGTGGATAACGGTGAAGTTATAATTACGGGTTTGCTAAATGAGAATATAGGAACATTTACATTCCCTATTTAAGAATCTAGGAGCAGATCTTGTTAGTTGCATTATGACTCGATTGATATTGTTTATTTTTTAAAGATGCAAATCTTCGGGTTAATGCGGAAATCTTTACCTTCAAGCCCCTATTTAAGGTCGCTATGCTGATTTGGCATTAAGCTAAGGCGGGTTTTGCCTCTGGGGTTGGTTTCGCTTTAAAGTTAAACTTATATAAATAAGCGCAAGTTAACCCTGTAAAATAGACAATCCAAAAGCTCATCATTACGTCACTTAAAAAGTGACCGCCTTGCATAATACGCACCGCACTGACGATAACACCTATGGTCAAACCGGCAATAAATGTTTTATGGCAACGGAATAACCAGCCAAACACCATGAAGAAAAAAACCACCGCAGCATGGCCACTAGTAAACGAGCAGTTTTTGTTACAATAGCCTGAATAGACAAAAGCAGGGGTAAATTGGGCATCACCACCAAATTGTTCTAAGTGCACTGGACGTGCGCGGCCAATGGAATTGTCTTTTAATGCTAAATTGACAAAAATCCCCGGTGCTAATAATAAAACTAGCAAAACATAACGTAAGCGTTTACGAACATGAGCACTGTGTGAATTGTGCTTATGGTAGATTACAAAACCGACAATAATAGCCAGCAATACCAGTAAGTGAATTTTGGCGAATGTCCAATAAATGATGCGTACTATGAGGTTGTCTTGCAGATAAAAGCGCTGGCCATCATGAAATTGTTGCGCAACCCATAGATCGATTTCCGGAATTAAGTAAAACAGGCTAGCCATTAATACACATAAAATGACATCCCAGCGGCGTACTAGATCGTTAGTTTTTTTGATTACAGAATTCATAGCCTTTAAAGCCTGTTACTTGATATAAATAAATTTGTCGGTTTAAGCTTGGATAAACGGCATACGTGATAGTGCTAAGTTGTTGAACATTGCTAAAGCATGATTGAGCAGTGAAAGGCTGCTCGCTCACGAATAGGTAGTTTTGTTCAGCTTGGTTGAGGTTATCATTTTGGGCTAAATCAAATTTTAAATCGTAATGATGATCAACTCGGCCATCTCTATTAAAGCTCAAAACTTGCGCTGTTTTTCCTGCCGCAAAATCTGATAAGTAGTAATGAATATACGATAAAAGTTTACGCGAATCGCTTAGCCAAATTACCTCGGCTTTTTGGTTAATTTGTGGTGTGTGTTGTATATATTCCTGCAATAACAAGGTGGTTTCTCGCCAACCCGTTACTCGGTGAAATGGATTATTATTGCGTTTTGCTTCGATACCTAAGATGTTTTGCAGCGGTTGATAGCCATAAAATAGCAACATTAATCCTAGGTTGATTGATACCGCCACCATTAAGAGCTTACGTCGATTAAATTGTGTTAGGTAGTAAGCAATGAGTAAACTTGCCGTCACATAGGTAGGTGCGGCCCAGTTGACATGGGCACGGGCTAGAAATGCTTGAACACAGAAAAAAATCAATACGGGTATTGCCACGGCAATTAATAACCAAACGCCATCATTAATATTGGCTAAGTGATTAGGATCTGAGTGAATAGCTGCTGAGTGTTTTGATGGATCAGTACCCAGCTTTCGAGCCTGCCAAGAACGCCGCCAGTAACTAATAAAAAGCCACATTGAGAGAGGGCCAAATACAAAAAATTGCCCAAGAAAAAACTCAGCAAATTTATCTGGATGCAACAGGGTTTGGTTTAGTTTGGCGATCTCGGAAGTATGCTGAAAGCTAATAAAATCATGTTGGTAGTTCCACCACAGATTAGGGGTAAATACCAAGGCGGCAATAACTGTCGCTAGCCACATGCCAGGTTTAGTTAATGTTAATCGTGTTTGACGATTACCCAATACATATAAAAGTAACCCTAACGCTAAAAAGCCCATGGTGTACTTAGACAACAAGCCTAAACCACCAGCGATGCCAGCGAGTGCCCATAATGGCAGTTGACCTTGGGATTTAGCTAAAATAAATAGCCACAAGGTGATACTCCAAAACAGCAGTAAAGGTGCGTCTGTCGTGATAAATAAGCTATTGACGGACACTAAGGGCATGGTAAAGAACAATAGTGCGGCAACAATACCGGTTTGCTGATTAAATAGCTGTTGGCCAATTTTTTTGATTACTATGGCAGTTAAGCAATAGCAGATGGGCGCGCCTAATTTGGCTGTCCATTCACCCTCAAAACCCACAATACTCGTTGTTAAATGGATCAGCCAAGCGACCATTGGCGGTTTAGAGTAATATCCCCAGTCTGGGGTTTGTGCCCAAAGATGATAGTAAGCTTCGTCATAAAACAAAGCCAAATCAGATACAGGAATATAAGTTAGGCGGATCAGAAACAGGCTGGCAATGGCCCACCAAAATAGCTTTAATTGCTCTGTCGAGCGCCAAAAACCAGTTAAGTTAACCGATTTGTCTGGCTGAATTGAATTTTGCTGAAGCATAAGGCGTTACAAAATATTCCGAAATAAAGAAAGCGAGAGCAGAGGTGGCTAATAACCACGCAAACGGAGTTACCGCAGGATAGCCACCGTCGTGGCCAAATAATTTAATCGTTGCGATCAACATTAAGCTAAGAACGATAAAATGGACTGGTAACACCATGCCCACTAACCAGCGCTTTGCTGTGTAAACAGCGGCTAACGTCACCAATATACCTAATGCGCTACCTACTAAGGTATCAACGGGCCAATGGGCGGCCACCATCACGCGGCTACAAGCGACAATTAAACCGAAGGCGACTAAGCACACTCGCGTGCTTGTCTGTTTTGAAAAGTAATAGCAAGTAGTCACAAAAACGAAAATGCTAAAACTATGGCCTGAAGGAAAACTGCCTTTGGTAAATGCGTTACCAATTAAATGATAGGTTTCAGGCTCTAGCACTGCCGGAGGGCGCAATTGTCCAAATCCTGCTTTCATACCATGGGTGACCACAAGACCATACACAGCAGCAATAAAAATAATCCACAAGGCGGCTGGAAAGCGACGCGCGAAAAATACCATTAAGCATAAACAAGTGGCGGTGTCGCCTAAGTAGGTTGTCATTTGCCATAAATCACTGGGTAAATAATGCCCCAGATCATTTATCGTATAAAAGCCAACATGATAGCCCTGAACAGAATACAAAACGGCAGCTAACGCCAATAAACCAAAAGCCACAAAGCTTAACTGACTAAATAAGTGTTCGTCATTGGCATTAATTAATTGGCGTTTACCATGAGCTAACTCTAAGCGTAACCCCTTGACTAAGTAACTGTTGCGAACGGCAGTGACTGGATTAAGCATCTTTGATCTCCACTAAAATTATTCCGCCCTGTTGATAAACTATCGTTAGTGCGTTTTCACTGTAGAGTTGTTGCAACTTGCTGAGTCGGTCAACGCGGGTGAAAACTAAATCGCCACTTTGTGGTGTGCGCCGAGCAGTAATGGCTTGTCGGTAAACACTAAAGCTGGGCATTTTTATTTGGTACGACACGACAGAGTCTTGAGGATATTGTTTCGCTATTTCAGCTGCTTGTTTTACTGGGGTTTGTTGTAAATAAGCGATATTTTCAATTAAAACGAGAAAAACAAACGCGGTTTGTACTACGCCTATCGCCACTAGCTTTTCTGCTGTTTTCCATTTTGTTATAAAGTACATCGCTAGAGCCAAAGCCGCGAAAATCCCTGTAATGACATAATATTGCCAATCAAATAGTTCGGCGCCTTGGGCAAATAATTGCTGCTCGTAAGCGCGTTTCGATTGCTCAGCGGCTAAAGCCACTAATGAAGGTAAAGCGAGCATTAACGCAAAAAAGCCAGCAGGAAATAGCAGCACCCACTTACCTTGAGTTAACTGAGTACGATAGTTGGCGAATAATATTAGCAAGGGAGTAACGCCATACATGACATAGTGCGGTAGCTTAGTTTGAGACAAACTAACTAATACAAACACCACCGCAAACCAAATGAGTAAAAAGCGATTTATGGGCTGTTGCCACCAAGCTTTAACTTGACTGATGCCTTTTATTAATAAGCCTGAATACGGTAATAGGATAAGAGGCAATACCAAAACATAATAAAGCCAGCTACCACCATGGCCTTCACGTTCTTGACTGAAGCGTTGAACGTTATGATCCAGTAAAAAGCCTTTAAAGAATTCAATGCCTTGATCTTGATAAACTAAAACCAGCCAAGGGGAGACCACAATCATTAAAACTAACCAGCCTATGGGATTAGTCACCGCACTTAACCAGAAACGCCATTGTCCTTGGCTGATAAAAAATATAGCCGTTGCGATAAAGGGGATCCCCGCTGCAACCGGCCCTTTAGTTAACAAGCCAAGCGCCAACCAAATGTAAACCCGCAGTAGACAGCTAAAGCGTTTATGTTGTGAATAGCGCCAAATATCAAAGAAAGCCAAACAGATAAATAGGTTTAACCAAGCGTCGGCAATTGCTGCTCGACCAATAACACAGACCCATAAAGTGGTTGCAGTTATTAATAAGGCAAAGCGTGCCGACTCTTTACCCCATTGTTGGTTAGTAAAGCGATAAATTACAATAACCCAAACTGTTGCCGCAATGGCCGATGGCAGGCGAAAAGCAAATTCATTTATGCCAAAAATGGAAACGCTAAGGGCTTGAAACCAGTAACTTAATATAGGTTTATCAAATCGCGGCAGTCCATCAAGGTAGGTTGCTGCGAAATTACCTGAAACCAACATTTCGCGAGTAGCTTCAGAAAATGCACCTTCATCTAAGTCAAATAAAGGCACGCCCCAAATATTAAGAAAAAACGCGATAAAGATAACACCTAGGTACAAGGCGTTATCGAGGGTGAAATAGGGCCAGCGCCGATAATCAAGCATACTTATACCGCTTGGGCTATATTGTTTTTGTCTTCATTATTTTCTGGGTTTGGGGGTGTTGCCACATACCACTGCTCTTGGTTGTTTACCAAGTTTGGCGTACGCAAACTGTAACCCTTGGCATTGGTGGCGTGAAAAAAGACCCGAGATAACATTTCTGCTAAAACCCCTGTTGTTAAAAATTGCAGTGAAGCAACCAGTAAAAAGATACCCACAAAGAACAACGGCCGGTTACCTATGTCTTCACCCAGAATAAATTTAACCGTGGCCATCCAGCTCATTATCAAACCACCAATAGCTCCCATGGTTAAACCTAAGTAACCGAAAAAGTGGCCGGGGCGAGCACGAAATTTAAGAAAGAAGAAAACCGCGAGTAAATCCAGTACCACTCTAAAAGTGCGAGAAATACCGTATTTAGATTCGCCAAACTGACGGGCGTTATGCTTGACTATGGTTTCGCCAATTCGATTGGGTTTGGTAACTGAGGCAACCCACACTGGAATAAAGCGATGCATTTCACCAAATAAACGAATTTGCTTAATGACACTGGCGCGATAAGCCTTAAGGCTACAACCATAATCATGCAATTTAACGCCAGTAATGTTAGCGATTAAACGATTTGCAATACGCGACGGTATTTTGCGCCATAATAAATTGTCTTTGCGATTTTGCCGCCAGCCTTGCAACATATCTAAGTCGCGCTCTTGCAATTCAGTTACCAAGCGAGGGATATCGGCAGGATCGTTTTGTAAATCACCATCCATAGTGACAATAATCTCACCGCGAGCCGCATCAATTCCGGCTTGCATGGCGGCGGTTTGTCCAAAATTACGTTGTAATTCGATAATACGAACGTGCTCACCCCATTGTTGCTTGGCTTTGTTGAGCTCGTCTAAGGTGTTGTCTGGGCTACCATCATCTACACAAATAAGTTCCCATGGCGATGGGTAACTTTCTAAAGCACTGTGTACCGCTTTAACTAGGTGAGTGACGGTTTCTTCTTCTTTATAAAGGGGGACTACAATGGAGAGCTGGCTCATAAAATGACATCAGAAATTTGATTTATGCTCAGTGTGCGAGCCAAGCATTTAATTGCAATTACAGCCGAGTTACTAATTCGGGTAAATCCAATGACAGTATGGTTAAACTAACAACAACAGCGATATATTGTGATTGTTGGAGAGAGCGAGCTTCTATTGTTTACGTTGTCGAAGGGCTGGTTAAACACCGTGTGTAGTAATGATAAAGCTTTACCCACAACCAGCCAAAGCCTGCTGCTAGCATTGCAATAACTAATAGGTACATGTGCAACATGACTGCCGCAGCTAACAGCTCGCTGGTTTTAGCTTCTAGCCAAGCGCTGCCTAAAACAAATGCCCCTTCGTATGTTCCTGTACCCGCTAAGCCATGAATAGGCAAGACTGACGATAAATCGGCTAATACTATGCTTAAGGTCGCGGTTAAAGGTGATAAGTCGGATACATGTAGAACCAAACCAAGAAATGCCACAATTTTAGCAAGCCATATAACATAGGTTGTCAGCACGACTTTATAAAACGGCTTACCTTGCGTGGGTAAGTCAGATAGTGAATTTGCGAGTTTATGTAAAATAGTTGGCTTACATTCGGTTAGTAAGGAAACAATGGTTTGTTTAATTCGATTGGCAGCTAATAGCAATAACACAAGGCAAGCTATACATAAGCTTAACCACAGCCATTGCTGTAAGCTAGCGAGTAAAATGACAGCCCCAATACTGAGTAAGGCCAATAAGTCTAATAAGCGAAATAACAGTAACATGGTGCTACTGTTGAAAAGATTGATACGCAAGTGACGTTTCATCAATATAGGAAATGCTAATTCGCCAGCGCGCATGGGTAATAAAATATTGGCAAAATTATGCGCGGTACTAATATGAAACAACACAGGCGAATGATTAAAAGGTAATGAAAAGCCCACTTGAATGCGCACCGCTCGCATTAAATAACTAAATAAACTGAGCAGGCTGAGCCAAATGAGTAATCTAACGTCGACTGTTTGCCAATTTAACCACAGGTTTTGCCAGCCGACTTGCCATTCGATAACCGCAAGTGTAACCAGCAATAATAACGCTGCCAGCAAGGTGCGTATTGTGATTTGGGCCGCTGTTGTTTGTCTGTCGGCGCTGTCTTTAATCATGCCTGATAATAATCTCGGTACCAATCAACAAACTTAGCGACACCCGTTTGCAGATCCATACTGGGTTTATAGTTTAATTCTTGTGCAAGTTGGCTGGTGTCGGCCCATGTGCGATAGACATCGCCAGCTTGCATCGGCATCAAATTTTTAATGGCTTGTTTATCTAATGCTTGTTCAATTGCATTAACAAAATCCAGCAGTTTAACTGGCGAACCGTTGCCAATATTGTATAAACGATAAAGTTCGTGTCCCGTTTCTTTGTTTGGAATATGGCTTGCAACTCGCAATACACCTTCAACTATATCGTCTATATAGGTGAAATCTCGCGCTAAATTCCCTTCATTATATATATCGATAGGCTGGCCATTTAAAATGGCTTTGGTGAATTTGAATAACGCCATATCGGGACGTCCCCAAGGGCCATAGACAGTAAAAAATCTAAGTCCGGATATGGGTATCGCAAATAGGTGAGCATAAGTATGAGCCATGAGTTCGTTTGAGCGTTTAGTTGCCGCGTAAAACGAAACTGGCTTATCGACTCTGTCTGCGGTGGAAAATGGCAGGCTATCATTTAAACCATAAACAGAGCTGGAAGATGCATACACTAAATGTTTAACTTGTGTATGGCGACAACCTTCTAATATGGCTAAGTGGCCAAGTAAATTGGCGTCAGCATAGGCGTAAGGGTTGTCAATTGAATATCTTACGCCGGCTTGCGCAGCTAAATGAATGACAATGTCAAACCGCTGTTCGGCAAATAAGTCGGCCATTGCGTCTCGGTCTGCTATATCTAATTTGATAAAGACAAAGGAATCAAACGATTTGAGTTGTGCCAAGCGAGACTCTTTGAGCGTAACTGGATAATAATTGTTTAAGTTGTCAATGCCGACAACTTGATGTCCTTGCTTTAACAATTGCTGGGCGCAATGAAATCCTATAAAACCGGCGGCCCCAGTGACTAAATATTTCAAATTTTGTACTCAGCTTAAGCTTACTTTTGTGTAATTCCACTAAAGCAATCCAACATATATTAGATAAGTAAAATAGGGTTGAGGTGTGACTGTGAATTTGCATTTAAGCGAATAATCGATGACGTATCGTTTGCAATTTAATGACAAGCTCAGAGGGGAGAATGATTAGTAAGCTTGCATCGTGATGCTAAACGTTGGTATAGCAAGTTGGCACAGCAAACTTGTCACGATAAAATGCGCTTAGTTCTTCACTAAGCGTTTTTTATATTTTGATCCCACTTGTTACCAATCCTGTCTATTCCTATCCATTTCCGCACAAACATCGTTTTCCAATGGAAAAGTTTGCTTTGTTGCATGCTTACCTGCAAGAAAAAGGCTTAGCAACGCGCGCCAATACGTTTCGACCCGGCAAAGCTAAAATGGAGTTGTTGGCATTAGGCCATTGTCCTGATTATTTGCAGCGCTTTTGTTTTAACCAGCAATCTGATAAAGAAGTGCGCCGAATGGGATTGCCATGGAGCGAAGGGTTAGTTAAACGTACATTAATTTCGCCCAACGGTACTTTTTTAACTGCGCAGTTGGCGTTAAAGCATGGTATCGCTTGCCATTTAGCCGGCGGCACGCATCATGCTCATTACGATTTTGCTTCTGGCTTTTGTATTTTGAATGACTTGGCGGTGACAGCAAAAGCGATGTTAGCGTTGGGCAAAGTAAAGCGGGTGCTTATTTTTGATTGCGATGTTCATCAAGGCGACGGTACAGCGACTATTTTGCAAGATGAACCAGCCATTTTTACCTGTTCGATCCACTGCGATAAAAACTTTCCCGCCCGTAAAGCTAACAGTGATTTAGATGTCGAAATTGCCAAAGGGGCTGCGGATGATGACTACCTGCAAGCCGTAAATGATACTTTGCACACTTTACTACAAGAGTTTAAACCAGATTTAGTTTTGTATGATGCTGGGGTTGATATATATCAGCGAGATCCGCTTGGCTTATTAAATATTAGCTGGCAGGGCATACAAAAACGCGATCAGCTCGTATTGCAGTTATGCAAACAGCATTCTATACCTACGGCTACTGTTATTGGTGGCGGCTATGACGACGACCGACATGCTCTAGCCAAGCGCCATGCCATTCATGTTGAGCAAGCTTTTCAACTTTATACTGCCTAGTCATTATGTTTTCAATCTCAGCCTTCATAATTTATATGACATTTCGATGAAGATAGCCGCTACTAGCTGCAAGTAATCCAATTTTAATCTTTTGGTCAATTAATCGTCATTATCTCTGATCAAGCTAGTTGTCAAAACACAGAGTGAGTCTGACAATGGCAAGAGTAACAAAACGTTTTAATGCCGTATGGCTGTCCGATATCCATTTGGGATGTAAAGATTGTAAAGCAGAGTTTCTACTGGATTTCTTAGACAAAGTTGAGGCAGATGTAATTTATTTGGCTGGCGATATTGTCGATTTTTGGGCGCTTGAAAAACGCTTCCATTGGCCAGATTCGCATAATCAGTTAGCGTACAAGTTAATTGATATTGCTCGTAGCGGCACTAAGGTGATTTATGTGCCGGGTAATCATGATGAGAAAGTGCGTAAATATGTCGGCATGACCTTTTCTGATGTTGAAATTCACCGAGAATATATTCATGAAACAGCCGAAGGAAAACGCTTAGTTATCTCGCACGGAGATGATTTTGACGGAGAAGTTTGTTTAGGTAAGTTTCACGAATTTGTTGGCGATGTGATGTATGACTTTTTACTGTATTTAAACCGCTGGTGTTATCGCATTCGCAGTAAATTTGGATTTGGTTACTGGTCGCTAGCCGGTTACATAAAAAGTCATGTCAAAGGGGCTAACGAGGCGATAGAGCGGTTTAAACACGCCGCAGTTAAATACGCAAAAGACAAAGGCGTTGACGGCATTGTTTGTGGTCATATTCATCAGCCTGACTTAGAAGAGATTGATGGCACGTTATACTGTAATGATGGCGACTGGTTAGAAAACTGCACTGTACTGGTTGAAAATCATGATGGTTCGTTGGAGTTACTGTATTGGACTGAACAGGTACGAAGCTTAAGTCAGTATGCAAACAAGCCCGTGCTTATTCCTAGCCAGCGAGCGGCATAATATAGTCTTGGTCTTCAGTTTCTAAAGCCCTATCGTTTTATCTCTTGTAGCGCTTCACGGCTTGTATTGGCCAAGCCGTGAGGGATTTTATTGAGCAATGGATGACACAAAACTGCCATAAAAATAACCACGTATCGTAACAAAAAATCCATACATTCCATTCGGTAATCTTATTGTTATATTATTGGTTGGAAAATCTATGTTCAGTGTCGATCAAGTCATTAAACAAACTTACCCTCAGCTCGAGCAACGACCTATGTTTGGTTCGATTGCTAAGCGTGTGTTGCGTGGCTTATTGCATGAAAAAGACTTTGTCGAGTTTGGTGAGCAATACCCGCACTTAACGGGGTTAGACTTCGTAGAGCAGGTGCTTGAGAAGTTTGAATTTACTTATACTATTCGCGATAAAGAGCTTGAACGTATTCCGGCAACTGGTCGCTGTGTCATTATTGCTAATCATCCTATTGGTACGCTTGACGGTTTAGCGTTAATTAAACTCGTGAGTGAGGTGCGCAAAGACTTCAAGGTCGTCGCTAACCAAGTATTAATGGCAATCGAACCGCTGCATAGTTTGTTATTACCCGTTAATAATATGAATGGCGGCACCCCGAAAGAAAATATTCAACGTATTCAGGATTATTTATCCAACGAAGGGGTTGTCATTATATTTCCGGCGGGCGAAGTTTCGCGTTTAGGCCCGAGCGGGGTTAAAGATGGCGACTGGCGTGGCGGATTTTTGCGTATGGCAACAGCGGCGCAGGCACCGATTTTACCTATTTATGTTAATGGTAAAAACTCTCCGTTATTTTATGGCTTGTCGGCAATTTGTAAGCCGCTGTCAACTATGCTGCTGGTAAAGGAAATGTTTAAGCAACAATCAAAAACCTTACCGATGCGCATTGGTGAGTTGATCCCTTACGAAAGCTATCGTTCATTGCCTGTTAGTAATAAAGAGAAAGTAAGGATTTTTCGTCGCCATTTATATCGGATCGCCAAAAAGAAAAAACCATTATTTGTCACGCAAAGTGCTATTGCTCATCCTGAACCCCGTCAAGAGTTAAAAACGGCCATCGAAGAATGTGAGCACATAGGTGCGACAGCCGACAATAAGCAAATATATTTATATCAATATCAAGGCAGCTCGCCCATTATGCGCGAGATTGGCCGCTTACGAGAAGTTGCATTTCGCGCAGTTGGTGAAGGCTCTGGTTTGCGTCGCGACGTTGACCGTTATGATTCTTATTATGAACACTTAATACTGTGGGACGCTAACGATTTAGAGATTGTTGGTGCATACCGATTAGGTGATACTGCCCGCATATTAGCTAATGGTAATAAGCTTTACACCGAAACCTTATTTAATTACCAACACGGTATGCAAAAGTATTTTGACCAAGGGTTGGAGTTAGGGCGCAGTTTTGTTCAACCGCGTTATTGGGGTAAACGTAGTTTAGATTACCTTTGGTATGGAATTGGCGCTTATTTGGTTAAGAACCCGCAAATTCGCTATATGTTTGGTCCAGTGAGTATTAGTGATGCTTTGCCCAAAGCCGCTAAGGACTTATTGGTTTATTTTTATAATTTACACTTTAGTGATGACAGTGTTGAATTAGCCCGCTCTAAAATTCCGTATGATTTACCTAAAGACTTTGCGGAAAATATTCAAGCGCAAATAACAGGGCAAGATTACAAAGCCGATTTTATGGCGTTAAAAGACTTACTTGCCAATATGGGCTGTAATGTACCGACGCTTTACAAGCAATATAGTGAAGTGTGCGAACCTGGCGGTGTGCAGTTTTTAGATTTTAATGTCGATCCAGATTTTAATGATTGCGTTGATGGCTTAGTGCTAGTGGACACGCAAATGTTAAAAGCAAAAAAACGCGCCCGTTATATGGCAGGAGCCGCGGATTTATAAACGACGGATTAGTGCCTCTTTTAACGTTTCTTGTTACGCAATCACAGCGCGCCTTATGGCGCGTTTGTTGTTTTTACGCCACAATAACTGACTTCAATCACATCAAATTTAATAAGGTTGCTAACGCAGATGAATGCGCAACAAGCTGAAGTTTATCTACTCAGTAAACCCGAATCTTCAATCGATTATCCGTTTGGTGACGAGGTTAAGGTTTTCAAAGTCAAAGGCAAAATGTTTGCTACTTTGGCGATTGGTAAAATGGGCAAGGGTGATGATGAAGGTAAGCAAGATTGGTGGATGAATTTAAAATGTGATCCCAATGAAGCCTTTGCGTTGCGTGATTTATTTGAGGCGGTTATCCCTGGTTATCATATGAATAAAAAACATTGGAATACGGTAATTCTTAACGGCAGCATACCCGTTGGTGAAATTGAGCGTATGATAGATAATTCATTTAGCTTGGTGGTGAGTAAATTGAGCAAAAAAGATCAAAAATCGATTTTACTTCATCTGTAGTTTTGTGCTGCCTTTATCGATAGAGATCATGATCACCAACATCAATTAAAAGAATCTTGCCGTCTTCTAAAAATTGAAGAGTGAGTAGAACTCGATACTTCATATTAATAGAGATTGAATGACAATTTTTGCTTTTTATTTCATGTAGTCTGAGTGATGGATGATTGTGGTTTAAACTTAATAGTTGAAGTGATTTTGTATATTGATTAATTAATTCAGGATGCTTTTTAAAAAACTTTTTCTCTCGCTTTTGGTAACTTAGTGGGCGAATTATTTTTGGCACAATCGCTCCCTAATCCTGTTTAAGCTCTTTAGCTAAAGCTTCAAAGTCATTGACTTCATCATAATTACCAGTGAGATAATCGGCCTTTGCTTCAGCAATAGCTTTGTCTAATTCATATTCGCGGTAAGCATTGTATTCGTCAATTTCTAAGACGATATATTTAGCCTTCCCTCTCACATCAATTACCACTTGTTTATCAGAGTCGCTCTGCATAGCTTTATCTAAAGCCGTTACTCCGCCTTTTTTAAGTTCATTGGCTGTCAGTGAAAACATGGTCGTTAACCTAAATTTAATTGTATAGTACTGATTATAGTACGGTGATGGATACTGTAAAGCGTTGTGGAAAGAGAGATAACTCATTCAACAAAGTGGTGAGTCATTTGCTGAAGAAAGCGCATATTTCTAATTGGGTTCTTCTCTAACTTAAGGCGGTAAAAATTTTAATAGGCGGGCTTTCATGCTGAAACATTTCTAACTTTAACAAGAGCAAGCTGCTTCATTCTGGCTATTGCATTGCTATTTGATTTAATTCAAGGATTTACATAGGATGTGATCCAATAACCGTTTAAATGCGTAGTTATATATATGGCCTAAAACAGGGCGAAAACTATGTAACCCAGAGTGCCTTTATCAGCCCTTAGAAGGAGCCTAGTATGATCACTGCCGAAGCAAAACGTGTTCGCGATAAGCTTATCGAAAAAGGCCTTGAAACGCCTTTAGTTGCTACGTCATTGTCCAGTGAAGAAAAATATCAAAAGTTAAAAGGATTATTAACTGAGGTAGTAGCAACCTTAGGTTTAGACTTAACGGATGATAGCTTGCAAGAAACACCGCACCGTATTGCCAAAATGTATGTTCACGAGATATTTTCAGGCTTAGATTACCAAAACTTCCCATCGATAAGCCTAATTGAAAATAAAATGGCGGTTGATGAAATGGTTAAAGTCTCTGACATTAATTTAACCTCAACCTGTGAGCATCATTTTGTGACGATTGATGGTTTAGCTAAAGTCGCTTATATCCCTGAAAATAAGATAATTGGTTTATCGAAAATCAATCGGATTGTGCGCTTTTTCTCTCAGCGACCGCAAGTGCAGGAGCGATTAACTCAGCAAGTATTAGTTGCTATCCAAACTCTCACTGAAACTGAAAATGTAGCGGTTTCGATTGATGCCACGCATTACTGTGTTAAGTCACGTGGGGTGATGGATGTGAATTCAACCACATCAACTACTGCACTGGGTGGTATTTTTAAAACTAACCCGCAAACGCGAGCCGAATTTTTACGATGACCAATAATGTATTAATTACAGGTGTGGGAAAACGGTTAGGTTTTGTTTTAGCTAAACACCTTTTGGCAAATAAGGTTAACGTGATTGGCACATACCGTACAGATTATGCGCAACTAGATGAGTTAAGAGACGCAGGTGCGGTGCTTTATCAATGTGATTTTTATCAACAAGCCTCGGTTGACGAATTGATCGAGACTATTCTACAGCACTATTCGTCACTGGCTGGCATAGTGCATAATGCATCTGATTGGTTACCTGATAATGCGGATTTGCCGCACTCTGAAATTATGCAACGTATGATGGCGGTGCATGTATCTGTGCCTTATCAATTGAACTTGGCTTTAGCAAACTTGCTGCAGGCTAATGCTAGTGAGTGTAGTGATATTATACATATAAGTGATTATGTGGCTGAGAAAGGCAGTAAAAAGCACATTGCTTACGCTGCAAGTAAGGCGGCGATGAATAATATGACATTATCGTTTGCGACGTTATTGGCGCCCAAAATCAAAGTGAACTCTATTTCTCCTGCCTTGCTTAAATTCAATCCTGACGATGATGATGCTTATCAACAAAAAGCGCTGAGTAAAGGGTTAATTCAAACGCAAGCGGGTTTTGAGGAAGTGATTAAGGCTATTGATTTTATACGATCCAGTCGTTTTATGACGGGACGAAACTTACATTTAGATGGCGGCCGCCATCTAAAATAAACTGAGTTGATTATTCGGCCTAGGCGTTTTCAAATAACTCCTCAATCATATTCAAGGTGTCATCAATTTTATCTATATCCGTTGGCGCAATAAATATAGTGTCGTCACCAGCTATCGTACCCAGTACGCCATCGTGTGGGCTCAATGAATCTAACATTCGGGCAATTAATTGCGCAGCGCCAGGGGAAGTGTGAATAATGATCATCACTTTGTTGTGCACAATATCGAGTACTAAATGTTTCAGTGGGCTTTGTGCGGTGGGGATCCCCAACTCTGGTGGTAAACAATACACCATCTCTTGTTTGGCGTTACGTGTCCGTACTGCACCAAACTTGCTCAGCATACGTGACACTTTAGATTGGCTAATATTGTCGAACCCTAGGTCTTTTAGTGCGTTGACTATTTCACCCTGAGAGCTAAAAGATTCTTCTTTTAATACAGATTTAAACGCTTTAACTAATGCGTCTTGTTTACTATCTATTTGCGACATGGATTACGTTTTTTAAACTTGCTTAGTCAAACCAATTGTCATCGGCTGGAACAGCCACGACTTGATTACGACCTTCATTTTTAGCGCGATATAACATCTTATCGGCTTTATTTTGTAGGGTGATGGGCTCTAAATCTTCACGCGGGATACAATACGCTAAGCCTAAACTGATAGTGACAAAGTCAGCGGCTAAATTGTATTTATGAGGAATTTGCGCTTCAACTATTGTATTACGCAGTGATTCGGCCACATAAACAGCAGAATGAATTTCAGTTTCAGGCAATATAACAACAAACTCTTCACCACCATATCGAGCAACAAAGTCACCACCGCGCTTGAGCTCGTTACTTAAACGCTCAGCTACTTTTTTTAATACTTCATCACCTTTACTGTGACCATAGTTGTCGTTGTATGGTTTAAAGCAGTCAATGTCTATCATGATCATTGAAAGTGGTGCTTGAGCGCGTGTACAGCGACGCCATTCGCGAATAAAGGCTTCATCAAATGCGCGTCGATTAGGAATTTCGGTTAAGCCATCAATAGAAACCAGTTTTTCTAATAAGTCGGCTTTTTGTTTCAACGCCAGTTGGTTACGTACTCGCGCCATCACAACTGGAATGTTAAATGGTTTGGTGATGTAGTCCATTGCACCGAGTTCTAAGCCACGAGCTTCATCTTCAGCGCCGTCTCGGCCTGTAATAAAAATAACCGGAATGCTTTTGGTGCGATCAGATTGCTTGAGCGCTAGCAAGACTTCGTAGCCGTCTATATCTGGCATTTGAATGTCAAGTAGCAGTAGGTCTGGCGTTTCTTCGCCCTGAGCTATTTCTAATGCTCGTGTGCCATTAATAGCTGTCTTGACTCGATAACTACCGGATAAGGCTTGGCCTAATACTTTAATATTTAACGGTTCGTCATCGACAATGAGTATGGTTTGCTTGGCTGTAACGCTCATGTAAATTATTTATTATTAGAGTTGTTGGCTTGCGCTGACAACGGCTTGATAAGCGTTATCTAATTCAGATATTTCGCTGTCAGTTAAACTGTTATTCGCGCGTATATTATCTTCACATACTTTAGCGGATTGCATTAAATCGTGCATTCCCAGATTGGCCGCGGCACCTTTAATAGAATGGACATAGCGCAGGGCTTCTTCTGTATTTCCGGCAGCTAAAAACTGATTAATATCTTGTGGTATGGCTTGGTAGTCACCAACAAACTTGGTGACAAGCATTTTTAATAAGTCGATATTACCACCTAATCGATCTAACGCTTCTTGTTTATCCAGTACCATGTATAACGTTTCCAGAAGTTGTTTTTAATATATCTAATTGAAAATATTAGATTTCAATCAAGGATTAAGCAACTAACCCGCTTAAAAAGTTACCTATTAATTTAACATAGTTTAAAACGCATTTTGCTTAATTTATCGACCTATTTTGCATATTTATTTAAATAATTGGTTACAATAACAGCCTATTTATTTGTCGTTGGTAAACTCTTGAACACATTCAATCGTATTCCTAATCCTTGTATTGGCTATTGTAAACTCAATGAAGATGGCATCTGCGGAGGTTGTGGACGCACGAAAAGCGAAAGAACCGATTGGATATTTTTACAGCCAGCACAACAACAAGAAATTGTTGATAAGTCTAAACAGCGCTTAGCGGAACTGAAACAGCAAACTGAAAAATAAACTGTATATATAAACAGTTTTATTGTGCTAGACTGACAACAAAGTCATAAATTTGTTGTCTCGTGAAACTGTATATTGCTGAAAAACCGAGTTTAGGTCGCGCTATTGCCGCTGTACTGCCCAAACCACATACAAAAAATGACGGCTATATTCAGGCCGCTAACGGTGATGTGGTCACTTGGTGTATCGGTCATATTCTGGAACAAGCTGAACCAGAAGCATACAACTCTGAATTTAAGCAATGGCGCTTTGAGCACCTACCGATTGTGCCACAGCAGTGGCAGCTTAACCCCAAAGCTAAAACGAAAAAACAACTCGGAGTGATCCGCAAATTAGTTAAGCAAGCCACAATATTGGTTCATGCGGGTGATCCAGACCGTGAAGGGCAGTTGTTAGTTGATGAGGTGATTGACTATCTTAATGTTCCTGAGGTGAAAAAGCGTAATACAAAACGTTTACTGATTAGCGATTTGAATGCGTCGGCCGTTAAACGAGCATTACAGCAATTAAAAGATAACCGCGACTTTGCAGCGCTGTCTGTATCGGCACTGGCACGCTCGCGAGCCGATTGGCTATACGGTATAAATTTAACGCGCGCCTATACGTTACAAGGGCAAAAGTCCGGATTTAATGGTGTGTTGTCAGTTGGTCGAGTACAAACACCGATATTGGGCTTGGTGGTGCAACGCGATCAAGATATAGCCTCATTTGTTCCCCATGATTATTATGAGGTTTTGGCTGATATTCAAACCCCAGCAGGCGAATGTTTTAAAGTTAAGTGGCGTCCAAGTGAAGCCTGCCGACCTTATATGGATGACCAGCAGCGCGTTATTGTCAAAGCCTTAGCCGAAAATGTCATTCGTCGTATTCAAAATCAAGCGGCCACGGTGACACAGTTAAAGCAGCAACAGAAAAAACAAAATGCACCGCTACCGTACAATTTATCGGCGTTGCAAATTGATGCATCCAAACAATTCAATATGAATGCCAAATCGGTACTGGATACTTGTCAGAGCTTATATGAAAAGCATAAGTTAGTGACATACCCGCGCTCGGACTGTCGCTATTTACCTAAGGAACATTTAAATCAAGCCCCCAATATTATTGGCCAATTGAGTCAATCGTCAGAAAAATATGCAGATTGGGCAAAACAAGCCGATTCCAGCTTAGTCAGTAAAGCTTGGAACGACAGTAAAGTTGGTGCGCATCACGCTATAGTGCCGACAGAAAAATCGGCGGCCAATATTACCCTTAGTGCTTATGAGCAAAATGTCTATTTTTTGATTGTACGCCAGTATTTGGCACAGTTTTATCCAGCGTATTTGTATTTGCAAACGCAAGTCGAACTTGAAATCGCCGGTGGTAAATTTGCAGTCACGGCCAACACCCCGCAACAGTTAGGTTGGAAAACACTTTTTGGCAAAAAACAACAGGCTAAAAAACATCAAGTAGAGCATACGGCGCAAGTTAGCCGTAATACAAGCAGTAATAAGCAAGGTTATTCAGATAACCATATGGAGGATAGTCAAGGGCTAGAGCAACAAACCTTGCCGCCTTTAGTGGAAGGGCAAGTATTGCATTGCTTACAAGGCAATTTGCTTAGCAAACAGACCCAACCGCCAAAGCCGTATACCGATGCCACTTTATTGAGTGCCATGACAGGTATTGCCAAGTTTGTTAAAAACCCAGATATTCGCAAAATATTAAAGGAAACCGATGGTTTAGGAACAGAAGCAACTCGGGCTGGTATTATCGATTTGTTGTTTAAACGCCAGTTTTTACAAAAACAGGGCAAGAGTATTTTGGCTACCGAGTTGGGTAAAGCTTTGGTAAATGCCTTACCAGACACTGCAACGACGCCAGACATGACGGCGCATTGGGAGTCGACATTAAATGCCATAAGTGAGCGACAAACTCAATATCAGGATTTTATGTTGCCTTTACAAGCGAGTTTGCAGCAGTTAGTGCAACAGGCTCAGCATCAAGTCATGACTAACTTACCTAAACAACAGCAAGCAAAAGGCAAAAAACGCTTTTATAAACGTAAAAAGAAAGCCGCTTAATATCTTCAAAGTATAAATTGAATGTAACTACTTAGCGTGTTTATTAATAGTAAGGAATTTCTCCCGCAGGTATAAAAATTACCGTCATACCTGAGTATTCAGGTATCCAGCGCCTTTATTAAAGTAAACGGAGCTAGCGTTTACTAAACAAAGTCACTAGATTACTGCATTCGCAGGTTTATTGTTCCAGATGAAACTTAAGTTACCTAGGTCCTGTAGGCACGGCAAAGACAAGGTAATTTGCATTACTAAGGCGCGTAAAACAAATTACGCAGAATAGATGCATTTGAATGTTAACAGAGCGGATTAGCGCTTTTGCTTGTATGCAAGCAAGGTTGCGCTTAATCCGCTATTTTTGTTTATGCTCGTCAGAGGTGTTCCTCGGCAAAGCTTGCTAAACGTGAGCGCATAACCCCTGCGATATTAACGGTTGCACAACCTTCAAAATCTTTAAAGCGTTCCACGATATAGGTTAGCCCCGACGTTAATGGACTTAAGTAATTACTGTCAATTTGCGCTAAGTTACCGCAGCATATTAACTTTGTCCCTTCTCCCGCTCGCGTGATGATGGTTTTCAGTTGCGATGCCGTCATGTTTTGACATTCATCCAAAATGACAATCGACTTTTGAATACTGCGGCCACGCATAAAGTTAACGGACTTGAACTGAATATTGGCTTTTTCCATAATATAATTCATGCTGCTTTCGCGGCACTCATCATGGCGATGTAAAAAGTCCAAAGAATCGTTAATGGCTGCTAACCAAGGTGCCATTTTTTCTTCTTCTGTTCCAGGTAAAAAGCCAATCGATTCGGCAATTTCAGGCGTATTCCGAGTGACAATGATTTTTTCGTAAATGCCTTTTTCAATGACCATTTCAAGAGCACTTGCCAAGGCCAATAAGGTTTTACCGCTACCGGCAGGGCCTGTCAGTAGAACAAGATCTATATCCGTATCGAGCAGTGCATCCATTGCCATGGCTTGATCAAAGTTCTTTGGTGATATGCCCCACGCTTGGCGGTGCATCATGCGCTCTTTACCCAAGTCTTTAATTTTGACTGAGTCTTTATCATGTGCAATCACTTTAGCTGCGAACTTTTCACCTTCATCGTGCAGGTATTCATTGATAAAAATGGTATTGGGAAAAATATCCCGCGGCAGAATATGTGAGGTTTCTCGCCCTTCAGTTTCGCTTTCGCAATCTTCGACACTCGCCCAAAAATCACCATCAAATTGGTGGTGGCCTTGAGATAAATATTTAATGTCAGAGATAAGTTGGTCGGTTTTATAGTCTTCAACATGCTCTAATCCTGCACCTTTCGCTTTTAAGCGCATGTTGATGTCTTTGGTAACAAGAATGGTGCGTTGCGGTTTGAATTGTTGTTGAAGATGAAGAGCGGTATTGATGATGCGGTTGTCGTTTTCTTGACCTGGAAGTTGAGAAGTGTTGAATTCCAGTAGATGGTCAGGAAATATGGCTAAGGTGCCTTTGTCGTGTTCCTCCTCATCATGCTGTTTTAAACTGACCCCTTCAACAATTTCCTCCGGTGTAGCCTCGTGCATGATTTCTTCAAGGGACCGGATGGCTATTCGGGCATCTCGGGCGACATCTTTTTTCCTGTCTTTTATCGCATCGAGTTCTTCCAATACTGTCATCGGTATGATGACGTCATGTTCTTTAAAGTTTAAAAATGCAAATGGATCGTGCAGTAGGATGTTGGTATCGAGGATGTATTTTTTTCTTAGCTCTGGCGCCATTCAGTGCTCCTTGACGTTGGTAATTGTCACTAAAGTCACATCAAATAAAACAGCATTTTGAGAGGTGGCTTAATTCTTAGTATGTCGCACTTTTTACTGTTCAGCCAGTCATGAATGATCACCAATTGATCTAAGAATATAATTTTATGGTTTTGGTAGAGTTTTATTTTGCTGAGCAATAGCAAGATCCGCCGCAGTGTTCTTTAATAAGAAGGTAGTGGGCTAGGGATCATCAATGAAACATTTTTTGCATAAAAACCATTGCATGCCGAGCCGAGTACGGTAGCATACGCGCCCCTTGTGGTTTCAACGCTAATGCGCATGAGCATGGCGAGTGATTTCAGGTAACGATTAAATAATTGCTGGAGCAAAACAAATGACAGATTTCGCCTTAGGTCAACGTTGGATTAGTGACTCAGAGTCAGATTTAGGGTTGGGTACGGTAGTCGCAATTCAAGGTCGGCGGATTTCCATGCTGTTTCCAGCAACCGGCGAGCAGCGTGAGTATGTATCGGATACGGCGCCCTTAACTCGCGTTACCTTTAATAAAGGCGATAAAGTCGATTCGGCTGATGAATGGTCAATTATTGTTGAAGACATTGAAGAAGCCGATGGCCTGTATATTTACTTTGGTAAAAATGCTGATACAGGGGAAGACGCCTCACTTATCGAAACGCGTATCAATCATCATTTAAAATTAAATAAACCACAAGATAGATTATTTACTGGTCAAATTGATCGTAATGATTGGTATGACTTACGTTATCAGTCACGTAAATTCCAATTTAATTATCAAACCAATGATTTGGTCGGTTTAAACGGCGCGAGAACGTCACTTATTCCGCATCAGTTACATATCGCCAAAGAAGCCGGTCAGCGTTTTGCACCGCGTGTTTTATTGTCAGACGAAGTGGGTTTAGGTAAAACCATTGAAGCAGGTATGATTATTCACCAGCAAATCCTGACTGGACGCGCGAGTCGCGTGCTTATTTTGTTACCTGAAACACTGCAGTATCAATGGCTAGTTGAAATGCTACGTCGTTTTAACTTGTCGTTTTCTATATTCGATGAAGAGCGTTGTGCTGAATATGCCGAGTCGGGTGAAAATCCGTTTGAAACCGAGCAATTGATTATTTGCCCGTTAAAGCTATTGAGTGAGTCTGAACAAAGACAAAAACAAGCCTGTGCCGCCAGTTGGGATTTAGTCGTAGTCGATGAAGCGCATCATTTAAAATGGTCACCAGAACAACCAAGTGCAGAATATAGTTGTGTTGAACAATTAGCTGCGATTAGCAAAGGCTTGTTATTATTAACCGCGACGCCAGACCAACTAGGGCATGAAAGCCATTTTGCTCGTTTACGCTTACTGGATAAAGAACGCTTTTATGACTACGAGTCGTTTGTTAAAGACGAAGCATCCTTCAAACAAACGGCCGATCTCGCCAAAGCCTTAATTGGTGAGGGCAACTTAGCAGCAGATGATATTAGTCAACTTAACTCGCTTGATGCGAACAATGGTGAAATTGAACAAGCATTATTGACCGTCAATAGTCAGGATGCTGAAGAGCGCCTAACTAGCCGCAAGGTGATTTTAGCGAATTTAATTGACCGCCATGGCACGGGGCGAGTGTTGTTCCGTAATACCCGCGCTTCTGTGCAAGGTTTTCCTCAGCGTCATGTTAACCCTGTTGAACTCGATTACCCAGAAGAGTATTTGTCATCTACCCGCTGGTGGTTAAATCGTCATCAAGATCAACCTAAAGTGCAAGATGTTGCGGCTTTATTGACCCCTGAATTTGTATATGAAGCAGAAGGCCATGAAGATCAACCTTGGTGGTTAGTTGATCCACGAGTTGATTGGTTAAGTGAAAAAATTAAGGCTGACAAATCCAATAAGTATTTAGTGATTTGTGCCAAGGCGTCGACCGCGTTAACGCTTGAAAAAGCCTTTCGTACTTTACAAGGCATTAACTCAGCAGTATTTCATGAAGGCATGAGCATTATAGAGCGAGACCGAGCCGCAGCTTGGTTTGCTGATATGGAAGAAGGCTGTCAGGTGTTAATTTGTTCAGAAATAGGTTCTGAAGGGCGTAACTTCCAGTTTGCTAACCAGTTGGTTTTATTTGATTTACCGCTTAACCCTGATTTATTAGAGCAACGTATTGGTCGTTTAGATCGTATAGGTCAGCGTAACGATATCGATATTCATATTCCTTACTTTAGTGGCACTGCGTCTGAATCCATGTTCAAGTGGTTGCACCAAGGGATCAATGCGTTTGCCGATACTTGTCCTGCTGGGGTTAATGTATTTGAGCAGCAAGCGGATGGTTTATTAGATGCATTATTCCAATTAGAGCATGATGATGCGGTTGTTGCGCCATTCATTGATCAAGCGCAAGCGATTATTACTGATCTGAATAAACAAATGGAACAAGGCCGCGATATTCTACTCGAGCTTAATTCGAAAGGAACTGACGGCGAAGCCATTGCTGACGCGATTTTAGAAATGGATGACGATACCAGTCTTATCGCCTTTATGTTTCAAGTATTTGATGTATATGGAGTGCAGCAAGAGGAAAAAGGTAACCAGTGCTTGGTGGTTAAGCCAACTGAGCATATGTTAGAGCCGCACTTTCCAGAATTGACCGATGAAGGCATGACGATTAGTTTTGATCGTGAAACCGCGTTAACACGCGATGATGTGCGCTTTGTTAGCTGGGATCACCCTATGGTGCAAGGTTGCTTTGACATGATTGCCCGTAGTGAAGTGGGTAATAATGCGGTGAGTATTTTACCTAATAAAGCGCTCCCAGAAGGAACCTTCTTTGTTGAGTTAATGTATGTCGTTGAAACTGCAGCGCCTAAACATTTGCAACCAGGACGTTTTTTACCGCCAACTCCAGTTCGTTTATTACTGGATAAATCGGGCAATAATTTAGCTGCTAAAGTGGCGTACGAAGGATTTAATAAACAACTTAAGCCGGTAAACAAGCAAACGGCTTCGCAGTTGGCAACGGCACTGCAAACCGCCGTGCATCAATTAATTGGTGTCGGTGAAGGTATTGCTCAGCAACAAATGCAACAAATTGTTGAGCAAGCGCAAGAAAGGGTAGAAGTGAAATTGGCTGCTGAATTAAGCCGCTTGCAAAGTTTGCAACAAGTCAACCCAAGCATTCGTGATGTAGAATTGACCGCGTTAGAGCAGCAACGCGCTGAGCTAAAAGACTATATCGGCCAAGCGGGTGTGCAATTAGATGCAGTGCGCTTAATTGTGGTTAGCCATCAGTAAGTTTGTCGTGGGTGAGCATTTATGCTTACATTGCTTGTAAGCATAAATGCTCATTTACAGAAACTATTTTTTCGCCGCTTGAATCGCTTCAAATTTTGCAAGCTGTTCAGGGGTTGCGGGTAACTGATGGTTGGCCTTCCATTCACTGTAAGGCATACCATAGACCAACTCACGCGCCGCATCGGCATCGACTTCTTGACCTAATTTCTCGGCTTCGGCAACGTACCACTTAGATAAGCAATTACGGCAAAAACCAGCAAGGTTCATGAGTTCAATATTTTGCACATCTTTGCGGCTATCTAAGTGCGCTAATAAACGACGAAATACCGCCGCTTCAATTTTATCGTTTTGTTCCATTATAAAAATACCTCGAAAAAGCGTTCTAGTTTTGCTTAAAGCCGTATTGGCAATAGAAAGTGCAATCTAGATCAATAGAATAATTTACTCGACAAGTATACTGCGCTTTATCAAAGGAGATAAATAGTCTTCTCGCTCAGATTTTATGGTTCATTGTCAGCGCTTACTCTCGACTTTGGCTCCTGCGTCGTCCTAACACCTAAATCCCTTTAGGCGACCGCAATCACATAATAGAGCATATGCTCATGGGGTCTCGAAGCTTGACGGCTTCCCCTAAAACCCGATCGCTTTGACTATAAATAGACTTAACAATTGCACAGATGAAATATCTGGCGAATAGGGGTACAATAATAGCCGCTTAGCAATGTTGCTATGCGATAACTCCGAGCTTGATTGTCTACCACAACTAAAAGTTGTAATGAGAGTTAAGCCGAAAACGTCTTGTAGTTGTCTCGTATTATAAAAACTGAGCGAGAGGGTTAAAGGATGTTTTCCAGGGTGATGAAAGAAATGCCATCACCTCCCGTATTTGGAAAGGTGTTAACAGAGAATGCTTACTGATAACTTTCAACGAAAATTTCGTTATTTAAGGTTATCTATCACTGATGTTTGCAATTTTAAGTGCGAATATTGTCTGCCTGATGGCTACCAATGTGATAGTGACCGAGACTTTTTGACATTAGACGAGATCCGTCGCCTTGTTGCTGGCTTTGCGGCAACCGGTGTGAGTAAAATTCGTTTAACTGGTGGTGAACCCGCCTTACGTAAAGACCTACCTGAGATTATCCGCGCCGTTAAACAAACGCCGGGTATCGAAACCGTTGCCTTAACCACTAATGGCTATAACCTGACGAAAAAGATTGAACAATGGGCGGATGCCGGTTTAGATGCCCTTAATGTGTCAATAGATAGCTTACGCCCAGAAGTATTTCAGCAAATAACCGGTTTTGACAAACTGAATGAAATATTTCGTGGCTTAGAAATGGCAGAAGAGTTGGGTATTAAAACCATTAAGGTTAACTCAGTTTTGTTAAAAGGTTTTAATCATAATCAGCTTGCGGAATTTATGGCTTGGGTTAAAAACCGCAAGGTGACCATGCGCTTTATTGAGTTGATGCAGACAGGTGACAACCAAGAGTATTTTGCCAAACGTCATGTCAGTGGTGACGGTATTAAGCAAACCTTGTTACAACAAGGCTGGATTGAAAAAATTAAACACAAAAACGCCGGCCCAGCCCAAGAGTTTAGTCATTCTGACTATCAGGGCAATATTGGTTTAATTATGCCTTACAGCAAAGATTTTTGTGACAGCTGTAACCGTTTGCGTATTAGTGCATTAGGTAAATTGCATTTATGCTTATTTGCTGAGCAAGGTTACAGTGTTCGTGAATGGCTACAAAGCGACGAACAGCTAGATGAGTTAGTGGCTCAGTTATATCGCTTGCTTGATGATAAAACAGCTAGTCATGATCTACATAATCAAAATACCGGAGCGACTACGCATTTAGCTATGCTTGGTGGCTAATTTAGCAAGTGGTTATCAATTCAACCGTTCAAAACGTTTGAGTTATTAATATAAACCCTCACTACCTTTGCAATATTCCAATAAAAAAGCCGACTTACGTCGGCTTTTTTATTGTATTTAAAGATAAGCTAAAGGCTTATCTTTAAGCAATCAACTTAGAACGAAGGACGACCACGACCGCTGCGATCACTGCGGTTACCGTCATCGCTGAAACGACGCTCGCGATTCACAGCAAATTCACGGTTGCCTTGTGGCTTTTTGCTTTTACGCTCGAAGCTACGACGGTTACCACGATCATCATCACTACCACCTTTGTTACCTTTTACTAACTGAGGTGAGATCTTACGCTTGCGGATAAATACGGTTTGTAACTTATCAAACTGCGCAGATGGCATACCTTTAGGTAAATCAACATGGGCATGGTTGCCGTATAAGTTAATTTGACCAATGTTTGACGAATCAAGGTTGATTTCGTTGGCAACAGCACCGACGATATCACCTGGGCGTACACCGTGGTCACGTCCCACTTCAAAGCGGTAGGTATCAAAGTCAGCATTGTCACGACGTTGACGGTTGCCACGCTCACCATCGCGGCCACGACCACGACCTTCGCGGCGACCATCACGCTCTCGACCGCCAAATTCACGACGGCCATCGCGTCCATCACGACCGCCACGGTCATTACGCTCACGTTCAACCGGATCGGCTTTCGGGAATAAAGGTAATTTGAATTGACGTTCAAATAACATGGCAGTTGCTAGCTCTTCTACAGATAAACCAGTTTCTTCAGCCATTTTAGCGACAACTTCTTGGAATTTCTCTAATTCTTTACCTTCAACAACCGCTTGTAACTGTTCTTGAGTGCGCTGAATGCGTGATGCACCTAGCTCTTCGGCTGATGGCATATTGAATTGTTCAATTTTACCTTCAGTTGCGCGCTCTAAGCGGAACAAGCTACGCATTTCACGGCCTGTTGCGAAAAGGATAGCTTCACCTTCACGACCAGCACGGCCAGTACGACCAATACGGTGTACGTAAGACTCTGAATCATGCGGTAAGTCATAGTTAATAACGTGCGAGATACGCGGAACGTCAAGACCACGAGCAACAACGTCTGTGGCAATCAAAATCGAAATACGACCATTTTTTAATTGGTCAACAATACGCTCACGATCTTGTTGTTGCATATCACCATTAAGTGCAGCTGCAGGGAAGCCTTTGCTGACTAAATGTTCCGCTAATACAATAGTATCATTACGGGTACGTACGAAAACGATCATCGCATCGTAATCAACCGTTTCGGCAATGCGCTCTAAACCGGTTGTTTTGCCTATACGGCTAACACGCCAAGCTTTTTGGGTAATGTTAGGCTTAGCGGCTTTAACGACAGGGATCTTAACGTGTACAGGATCTTTTAAGAACTGCTTAGTAATTTTACGAATAGGTGCAGGCATAGTTGCCGAGAAAAACGCCATTTGGGTATCTTCTGGTAACTTTTCAAGGATCCACTCAATGTCTTCTAAAAAGCCCATGTTTAGCATTTCGTCAGCTTCATCGAGAACACAGGCACGTAAGCTGTCCATTTTTAGACGCCCTTTGGCAATGTGATCCATCATACGACCTGGTGTACCGACGACAATTTGCGGACCGCGCTTTAAGTCTTTAAGTTGAGGTGTATAAGATTGGCCACCATAAACAGTAGCGACAAATAAGCCTTTGATCTTTTTCGCGAAATCAGTGATTGCTTCAGCTACCTGAATAGCAAGCTCACGAGTTGGGCAGACAACTAACATTTGCGGTTCGCGTACGCTAGCATCAATACGAGATAACAAAGGTAAACCGAATGCAGCGGTTTTACCTGTACCTGTTTGTGCTTCACCTAAAACGTCATGGCCTTCTAATAATGCAGGAATGGATTTAGCTTGGATTGGGGTTGGTTCAACGTAACCCATTTCAGTAATTGCAGCTAAAATTTCGTCAGCAAGGCCAAGCTCGTCAAAGCGAACCGAAGTAGTAGTATCAGTCATTTATTCTCTCTTTTAGATACGCAAGACAACAACAGCCCGTCTCGATTGCAAGCAATCAAGGCGCAGATATTCTAGTCTTGTCATGTTGCCTGCCTTCTAATGGCAGGATCAGAAATGAGGTTCAAGAACCTGTGTAAGACTTCCCATTGATTAGCAGTACCTTAATATGTACTGTTGTTGGCGCACATTAAATGTGGCTCATCTCAGTCTTAGTTTGGCAAATGGTAATTGCGTTTGGCAGAATTTTCATGCTGCGGTAGGCGCTTTAAACCTCGGTTTATAATGTCTCTATGAGACTGCAGCATTCGGGCTGCTAACCGACTATGGCTTAAAATGGCTCAGAGCGAGCGTCCCCCAGCACTTGTCGGAATGGCGCGCATAATACAGTAATTGTATTAAAGTGCAAGCGGTTGGTGAAAAAATAGACTGAAATGTTACAAAATAAAGAGCCACTTTTTAAATATTAAGTGGCTTACTGCGGTTTTTGAACAAACGACAGGTCTTAGGCGTTCGGCTTATTAACGATATAACTATCTTGCTTGGCAAAATAATCGATAAATAAGCTGTCAAAATCTGCCACTACCGATTGGGTAACCGAATCCAATGCCATGTACTGCTCAGACAAAGCCTGCAATTTAGGATAATTCGCTAAAATATTAATACCTTTTTGCTTTTGCAAAATAGCGAAACGATGGAAAAAAGGTGCAAGGGAAGAGTCTACTAGGCTGAAGTCGTCACCATTAAAAAATCCCTGCTCTGGGACTTGCGCTTCTAAACGAGTCAGTTTGCTATGCAGTGCGGTTTGCTGTTTATCTTCCTCAGCTGCGTTTGTGGCGTTAAGCCACGTATACTGATTCATTAAACATTGGCTGGTGTATTCTATCCAAGCTCGATCTTTGGCTTTGTTGATTGGTTCATAAGGCATTAATGTCGGCGGTGTGATCTCGTCAAGAAATTCGTTAATCACGGCTGATTCAAACAATACCTCGTCGCCATATTTCAATACAGGTACTTTGCCAAGTGGTGACATGGCTAAAAACCAGTCCGGTTTATCGGCCAGATCGATATAAGTAATGGCAAATTCAATGTTCTTCTGTTTAAGCGTAATAACTGAGCGTTGAACAAAAGGGCACAATTTAAAACTAACAAGTTCAATGGGTAACACAGGATGTCCTTAATTTATGTTAATGTGGATATAAGTTTATAGTCAAAGCGATCAGGTTTTAGGGGAAGCCGTCAAGCTTCGAGACCCCATGAGCATATGCTCTACTATGTGATTGGGGCGAGTAAGCGCTGACAATGAACCATAAGACCTGAGCGAGAAGACTATATTATGAGGCTGAAGTTAAGGATCCCAATGCTATCTAAAGTGCCTGATTGTTAAACGGTCGAGCGTGTTTATTTGTAGCGAATTGCATTAACGTAATAAACTTTGTCGCCGTCAGGTGTTTTAACTAACACTTCATCATCCACTTGCTTGCCAATTAATGCGCGTGCCATTGGTGAGTCTATGCTAATAAAACCTTGCTTGGGATCAAACTCATCTGAGCCAACCAAGCGATAACAATATTGGTTTTCATCATCGTCTTCTAAATCAACCCAAGCGCCAAAATAGACTTTGCCTTCTTGCTGAGGGTTGGGGTACACCACTTGCAGTTCGTCTAAGCGCTTAGTTAAATAACGCACGCGACGGTCTATTTCACGTAGTCGTTTTTTGCCATAAATGTATTCGGCATTTTCACTGCGGTCGCCTAGTGCTGCTGCTTCAGAGACAGATTGGGTCACTTTTGGGCGCTCTTCTTTCCAGAGGTATCTTAGCTCCCGTTCTAATACGTCCCACCCTTCACGTGTGATGTGATTACTGCGCGCCATTTTTCCTCGTTTTTCCGGTTTTCTGCTCTAGAATTATTACCAATCGTCCATATATACGATGGATTATCGATAAAATCCAGTTTAGCTGTCCGACAAAGACGTGGATAGCATTAGCTACAGGACACATGTATGTCAGAAATAGTTCAGGTTATTGCCCAAGAACTGAATGTTCAACCTTTGCAAGTTGCCGCCGCGGTCAAGCTATTAGATGAAGGTGCAACGGTGCCGTTTATCGCCCGTTATCGTAAAGAAGTGACGGGTGGTTTAGATGATGGTCACTTACGTACGTTGGAATCACGCTTAATTTATTTACGTGAATTAAATGAACGACGCGCAGTGATTTTAAAAAGCATTAAAGAGCAAGAAAAGCTGACGCCACAACTTGAAAGTTCAATTTTAGCGGCAACCAGTAAAACTGATTTAGAAGAACTGTATTTACCCTACAAACCTAAGCGTCGTACCAAAGGGCAAATAGCGATAGAAGCTGGCCTTGAACCTTTGGCAGATAGCTTATTGGCAGATCTAACGTTAAACCCAGACAACGAAGCAGAAAAATATTTGAATGCTGAGCACAATATTAATATTGGCAAAGATGCATTAGATGGTGCTCGCTATATTTTAATGGAACGTTTTGCCGTTGATGCTGAATTGCTCAAAAAGATTAGAACCTATTTATGGCAAAACGCCACGCTAGATAGCGCCGTTATTGAAGGTAAGCAGCAAGAAGGCGCTAAATTTGCTGATTACTTTGAGTTTTCTGAAAATCTTAATAGCATTCCATCGCATCGAGCATTAGCCGTGTTTAGAGGGCGTAACGAAGGCATTTTAACCGCGACACTTAATGCTGATCCGCAAGCTGAAGAAGGCGCAACCCACTCTGCCGTTGAAGTGATGATTGCTGACCATTATGGTTTTGAATGGCAAGGCCGAGCTGCGGAAACTTGGTTAAAGCAAGTGATCAAATGGACATGGCGCATAAAAATTAGCACGCATATGGAAACGGAGCTTTTTGCCCAAGTGCGTGATGGTGCGGAAGACAATGCGATTAAAGTATTTGCGACCAACTTAAAAGATTTATTAATGGCGGCACCGGCGGGAGCTAAAGCCACTATCGGATTGGATCCGGGTATACGTACCGGGGTTAAAGTCGCGGTTGTCGATAATACCGGCAAAGTATTAGATACCGCGGTTATTTATCCACACGAGCCACAAAATGCTTGGGATAAATCAAAACGTACTTTAGCTAACTTAGCTCGCAAACATAAAGCGCAATTGATTAGTATTGGTAACGGTACAGGTTCGCGTGAAACTGACAAGCTTGTCGGCGAATTAATGAAAGACGAAGCCGAATTAAAGCTGGTTAAAGTTATGGTTAACGAGGCGGGTGCATCTGTGTACTCGGCAAGTGAGACAGCTGCGCTTGAGTTTCCAAATATGGACGTTTCATTGCGCGGTGCGGTATCTATTGCGCGTCGTTTACAAGATCCATTAGCCGAGCTAGTAAAAATTGAGCCTAAGTCTATTGGTGTGGGGCAGTATCAGCATGATGTGAGCCAGAGCATGTTAGCGCGAGCGCTAGATGCTGTCGTGGAAGATTGTGTTAACGCGGTGGGTGTTGATTTAAACATGGCATCCGTTCCATTATTGACTCGTGTCTCGGGTTTAAATAAAACCTTAGCGCAAAATATTGTTGAATTTCGTGACAGTAATGGCCGATTCCAAAATCGTAGTGAGTTGAAAAAAGTCACACGTTTAGGGCCAAAAGCATTTGAACAATGTGCTGGCTTTTTACGCATTGCTGATGGCGACAATCCACTTGATGCCTCGTCTGTACATCCAGAAGCCTATCCTGTCGTTAAGAAAATTGTTGAGGCTAACCAAGTCGCGGTTAACGAATTGATCGGCAACAGTACTAAATTAAAAGCGTTAAAAGCGGCTGACTATACTGACGAAAAGTTTGGTCTGCCGACGGTTACTGACATTATTAAAGAGTTAGATAAACCGGGACGCGATCCGCGCCCTGAGTTTAAAACAGCCACCTTTAAAGAAGGGGTGGACTCCATTAATGACCTAAAAGTGGGAATGAAGTTAGAAGGTGTGGTGACCAATGTGACCAACTTTGGGGCTTTTATTGATGTCGGCGTACATCAAGACGGCCTAGTACATATTTCAGCCATGTCAGAAACCTTTATTGATGATCCGCGCAAAGTAGTTAAAGCGGGTGACATAGTTAAAGTGAAAGTCACAGAAGTGGATGTGGCGCGTAAGCGTATTGGTTTTACTATGCGCTTAAATGACGAAGTTCATGCCACAGCGAGCGACAATAAAGCGAAAGGTAATCCAAATCAAACCAAACGTGGTGCTGGTAACAACCGCGGTAAATCTGGCGGTGGTCAGAAGAGTTTTGGTGGTAATAGCCTAGGTGGCGGTGCTATGGGTAACGCCTTTGCTGAAGCGTTTGCTAAGGCTAAAAAGTAGTTAATTCAATCCCCTTGATTTTATAAGCGGTGGCTCGATGTCGCACACCGCTTATATTTTGTCTCTCATACTACCCGATTCGACCTGCATCAATATTATCTTTTTTAGGTGGAAGTTTGGGTAAAAATACCGATTTCTGAGCACAATCTATAAAATTTTAGTTAGCTATGAATTACACTATTTGGCTGTCCTTTGACTCATTTAATTAGTGTATAATTGACGATAGAAGTAATTCCCCCTCAAGCCTGAACAATATTGGCTACTAGCCCCTTTTGTTTTTTTGTTTTTTATCAAGCTGAAGGCAATCAAAGTCTCGGCGTTCTTTCCATCGTTCTTCCAGTTCAACGAGATTTGAAAAAGTTTTCTTTGATTTGTTTCTAGCATAGGAAACTATTTGCTCAGCTCTTTGGTAGTGACCAATAACAACAGCCCCAATTGTTTGAAACAACAACTCCTCATCCAATACACCTGATTTTATGCCATAAGCTAGAAATTCATAGTAGTTAAGTAAGTAAGAGTGAGCAGATATACTTTGAATTTTTTTTTGTGTATCAGTTAAGTCGGTATTGCTTAAGACTGTATTACTTGAGTGATATGTTTCGACGTCTTCCTTGCTTATTGTTGTATGGCTTCTACTAGGATAATACCTATTGGCTAAGCGAGTTTGCTCTTGAAATTCTTCCGAAACGCGCATTTGCAATAACACATTTAGAGAGTGATTGGTCTTGTTGTGTTGCCTAGTCAATTGATGCTGGACGAACCACCCTAATATCACAAGAGCACCTGCTGATGTATAACCAAGCAGGTCTATTGCCTCTGAATTCATTTTTGATGCACCACCTTGAGGGATTGCACTTTGCCAAATAGCTACTACTAAGAATAAAAGTGCTAACCCTAGAACACCAAAACCACCCCAAAAAAAACGTTTACCATAAGGTAAAAATTTTGCTTTATTAAGAGGAACAAACACTCCTATAAAGAAGAATAAATAAGAAGCTATCCAAAATATCAATTTATTATCAGCATAGAACCCTTCAGAATGCCCATTCGCACCACATGCAAAAGTAGCTATTAATAAACTTATTGCTATTGATGTGTAGTTGAAAAAGTTTGCTTCGCGTTTAATGATGGAATTAATGGTATCCGATATTGTGTAATGATCTTCCATTGTGTTACTCGCAGTATCCCAAAAACCAAAAAGCCTCCAACAGGAGGCTTAGTACTTAAGTGTGAATGGATATTAGTCAAGATATCCATCTTGTAAAGGAGTGTCTAAATAGCCTTCGTCAATAGAAGGACTTAGAGCAGTCCCATTAATGGCTTTGTTTAAATATATATTTTTCATAACAATCTCCTTAAAATACATTCGTATAACTTATTTATACGTAAGCTTTACGAATTTAGATTACCTCACCTATTATAGGCTATCGGCGCGAGAGTATATAACTTTATATATCAGCCCTGCAATTTATTTGAGCGGCATAAATATTATTGAATATACTCTTAGTACATTTAAGCGTAGTTTAATTGCGCTTAAATGACAGTTATTAATATCAGTTCTTGCTACAGAGTAGAAATTAACTTTGATCTAAATTTACCGCAACAATAACTAGTTCGTCAACAATTACACTGCGATTAATGTATTTAAACGTATTTTAAAGTGTTTAAACTGTCTTTAAATGTTTACGAATAAGATTTTATTAAAAATTAAAACCACGTCCTCTGGGTGTGGATCCTATTTTAATCCAAGTTAGAATGAAAACGTGAATTGATGGAGTCTCAAATTAGTAGCTAAAGTAGAAAGCCATAGTGGCAATGAGGGAGTGGTACTTTGCTCAATTGAACGAGAGGCGCTTGGGTTATGAGGTAGGGGTAGTTGTTAAGTTTAAAATGTTAGCCTAATCAATTTGTTAGGCTAACTAACATTTACTAAAGCTAAATTTGAGCCTATTACAGACCAGCAGCTGCTTTTAATGCATCAACTTTGTCGGTTTTTTCCCATGGAAATTCTTCGCGACCAAAATGACCGTAAGCAGCAGTAGCTTGGTAGATAGGACGCTCTAAATCTAACATGGTTAAAATACCATACGGGCGTAAATCGAAATTAGCGCGCACGATATCCGTTAACTTGTCTTCGGCAATTTTACCAGTACCGAATGTTTCAACACTGATCGAGGTTGGTTCTGCAACGCCAATCGCGTAAGACACTTGAATTTCACAACGGTCAGCTAAACCTGCCGCAACAATATTTTTGGCTACGTAGCGTCCCGCATAAGCTGCAGAGCGGTCAACTTTAGATGGATCTTTACCAGAGAAAGCGCCACCGCCGTGACGTGCCATACCGCCATAAGTATCTACAATGATTTTACGGCCAGTTAATCCGCAGTCACCCATAGGACCACCAATAACAAAACGGCCGGTCGGGTTAATATGGAATTGGGTTTCAGCATTTAACCATTCTGCTGGTAACACAGGCTTGATGATTTCTTCCATTACGGCTTCGCGTAAGTCAGGTGTAGAAATACTGTCACAGTGCTGGGTTGATAAAACTACCGCATCAATACCTGTGATTACGCCATTTTCATAAGCAAAGGTAACTTGTGATTTAGCGTCAGGGCGCAACCAAGGAAGAGTACCGTTTTTACGTACTTCTGCTTGGCGTTTAACCAAACGGTGAGAGTAAGTAATAGGAGCAGGCATTAACACGTCAGTTTCGTTCGATGCATAACCAAACATTAAACCTTGGTCGCCGGCACCTTGGTCTTCTGGACGAGAACGGTCAACACCTTGATTAATATCAGGTGATTGCTTACCAATGGTGTTTAGAATGGCACAAGAGTCAGCATCAAAGCCCATGTCGGAATGAACGTAACCAATTTCGCGCACGGTTTTACGGGTGAGTTCTTCAATGTCTACCCATGCAGAAGTGGTTACTTCACCACCTACCATGACCATGCCGGTTTTAACATAAGTTTCACAAGCAACACGAGCCTTTGGGTCTTGCTCTAAGATGGCGTCTAATACGGCATCAGAGATCTGATCAGCAATTTTATCCGGATGGCCTTCAGAAACTGATTCTGAAGTAAATAGATGTTTAGCCATGGCTTTATCCTCTTGGTTTAGCAGTCTTTAGCAAACTAACAAGTAGTTGACTGGATAAGTCGGTTATTTCGATGGTTTTTTAGCCATCGACAAAGTGCGCACAGTGTATTCATTTTAAATTAATTTGCAAGTTTTTACGTCTAGACGTCTAAACGTCTTTATGTGAAAACGTCTAAGCCTAGTTTGCTATCGACGATACGCGGTAAAACTTGATGTAGATCAGATCAATTGAGCTTAACGCTGACTCTATTCAAGTCGCTGGCCAAAAATTGATCTCACGCAAAGTTCCTTTTTTAAGAGTTGTTAATTTGATCACCAGCAAAGAAGCTAGATAGGTGATCTATGAACCAAGAACAAACTTCAGAGTTGAAGAGCCGAGAAAGAAATACCTTTCTGTTTTTGACTATTTTTCTCGCCCCCATTTTGTCCATCATTATTGTTGGTGGCTATGGGTTTATGGTGTGGATTAGCCAACTGTTATTTGGTCCTCCAGGCGCATAAGTCTGGTGGATGACTATTTTAGGAATGGCAAGGTCTAACCCGCATGATTAATCGTAGCCGTCGCGGATTTTTAACCGGTAAGCGTCATTGGCAGCCAGCCATGCGTTTACCTTGGTTGAAAGATGAGCAAACATTTTTCAATTTATGTGATCAATGTGGTGATTGTATTGCAGCGTGTGAAACTCAGCTTTTAAAGCGTGATAAACAAGGCTGGCCACAAGCTGATTTTTCAACTGCAGAGTGTACATTTTGTCAAAAATGCGTTGCCGTTTGCAGCAAGGCCATGTTTGTTGATGACAAGAGCCAAAAACCCTGGTCTGCCAATATTCAAATCAACGATAAATGCTTTGCCAGTCATGATATTTATTGTCAAAGCTGTCGAGACGCGTGTGATTCCAGGGCCATTCACTTTCGTTATATCGATTCAGCTATTCCTAAACCTGAAATAAACCTGACCGATTGCAGTCAATGCGGCGCTTGTATTGAGTCGTGCCCGCAGCAATCAATCGACTTTAATCTAACTCAACCCTCTACCACGGAGTAAATGAGCTATGTCCGCAGTACAAGAAGCGAGCCAGCCCGAGTACCACGTAGCCAGTTTTGTTGCTCAGGCGATACCGGCACAAATTCAAAAGGTGCAAAACAGCATTTTAAGCCAAGCCGGCAGCGAAATTCACGCGGTAAGTGATGAAGGCAAAATTGTTTTTACGATTGAAGCTGATAGTCAAAATCGCATTGGTAAAACCATTGATGACATCAAACAAGATAGCGCCATTTTGACTTTGGCGCCGGTATACCACCAATTTTTAACAGAACAAGTTTAATTTCACTGGGGAATAATATGACTATCAATCGCCGAGAATTTATCAAAGCCAATGCGGTAGCTGCCGCGGCGGGCGTTGCCGGTGTCGCGGTACCCGCAAAAGCCAGTAACTTAATTACAAGTAGTGAATTTACCAAACTAAAATGGGATAAAGCCCCTTGTCGTTTTTGTGGAACGGGCTGTAGCGTAAACGTAGGTGTTATGGACGGTAAAGTTGTAGCCACTCATGGTGATATCAAATCACCGGTTAATAAAGGCTTAAACTGCGTTAAAGGCTACTTTTTATCTAAAATTATGTACGGTAAAGACCGTTTAACCACGCCATTATTACGTAAGAAAAACGGTAAATTTGACAAAAATGGTGATTTTGAACCCGTCAGTTGGCAAGAAGCTTTTGACATTATGGAACAAAAAGCCAAAAAAGCCTTACGTGATTCTGGCCCAACAGCCATCGGCATGTTTGGTTCAGGTCAATGGACAGTGATGGAGGGCTATGCCGCCGCTAAATTGTATAAGGCGGGTTTTTTATCAAATAATATTGATCCCAATGCTCGTCATTGTATGGCATCAGCTGTTGGTGGTTTTATGCGTACCTTTGGTATCGATGAACCTATGGGTTGCTATGACGACATTGAAGCAACAGATGCCATGGTGCTGTGGGGTTCAAACATGGCAGAAATGCATCCTATTTTATGGACTCGTATTACCGATCGTCGTTTAAGCGCTCCGCATGTCAAGGTTCATGTTCTTTCTACTTTTGAACACCGTAGCTTTGATTTAGCCGATAACGGCATGATTTTTACCCCCCAAACTGACTTAGCCATTCTTAACTATATTGCTAATTACATTATTCAAAATGACAAGGTAAACAAAGACTTTGTTAATAAGCACACTAAGTTTGTTAAAGGGCAAACGGATATTGGCTATGGTTTACGCCCTGAGCATCCGTTAGAGCGCAAAGCGAAAAATAACAATAAAACGGCAGGTTCATCTACTCCGATCAATTTTAAGCAATATGCCGAGTTTGTTAGTACTTACACAGCCGAATATACGTCTAAATTATCAGGGGTACCTGTTGATAAGCTTGAACAATTAGCCGAGTTATATGCTGATCCTAAGCGCAAAGTTTGTTCTTTTTGGACGATGGGCTTTAACCAACATACGCGCGGTGTTTGGGCTAATAACCTGATTTATAACATTCACCTATTAACCGGGAAAATATCTACGCCGGGTAACAGCCCATTCTCATTAACCGGTCAACCATCAGCTTGTGGTACGGCTCGTGAAGTTGGCACGTTTGCTCATCGATTACCGGCTGATATGGTGGTAGCCAAGAAAGCTCACCGAGATTATGCCGAAAAAATCTGGCAATTACCTGAAGGGACTATCCCGCCGAAACCGGGTTACCATGCGGTTTTGCAAAACCGTATGTTAAAAGATGGCAAGCTGAACTTTTATTGGGTGCAGTGTAATAACAATATGCAAGCGGCTGCCAATATGATGGAAGAGGGCTATCCGGGTTATCGCAATCCTAAAAACTTTGTTGTGGTATCAGACCCATATCCAACTGTCACAGCGCAAGCGGCAGACTTAATTTTACCAACCGCAATGTGGGTAGAAAAAGAAGGGGCTTATGGTAATGCTGAGCGTCGTACTCAAGCTTGGTATCAAATGGTTAAAGCGCCGGAAGGGGCTAAATCTGATTTATGGCAATTAGTTGAATTTTCAAAGCGTTTTAAGGTGCAAGATGTTTGGCCTGCTGATTTGCTAGCGAAAAAACCAGAATATCGTAATAAAACTTTGTTCGATATTTTGTATGCCAACGGCAAGGTCAATAAGTATGGCTTAGATGAAATCCCAGACGATCGCTTAAATGATGAAGCGCGCGAATTTGGTTTCTACATTCAAAAAGGTTTGTTTGAAGAATATGCCAGCTTTGGGCGCGGCAAAGCTCATGATTTAGCACCGTATGATGTGTATCACACTGTGCGCGGTTTACGTTGGCCGGTTGTTGACGGCAAAGAGACGCTATGGCGTTTTAAAGAAGGTTCAGACCCTTATGTTAAACCAGGGAAAGACTTTGAGTTTTACGGCAAACCCGACGGTAAAGCCTTGATATTTGCTCTGCCTTACGAGCCGCCAGCAGAATCTCCTGATGAAGAATATGACTTATGGTTGTCTACAGGACGGGTGTTAGAGCATTGGCATTCAGGTTCAATGACTCAACGTGTGCCCGAGCTTTATAAAGCCATACCCGATGCATTGATATATATGCACCCAGATGACGCGCGTGCTCGTGATATGCGCCGAGGCGACCTAGTTAAAATTGTTTCTCGGCGCGGTGAGGTGCAAACACGAGTTGAAACACGGGGCCGCAACAAGCCACCTAAGGGTCTAGTGTTTATGCCTTGGTTTGATGCGAGTCGCTTAGTTAATAAAGTGACATTGGATGCCACAGACCCGTTATCAAAAGAAACAGACTTTAAAAAATGTGCTGTCAAAGTGGTTAAGGTTTAGGAGAAAAACAATGAAACTTATTAATAAAAAGTGGTTAAGTATTGTTGCTGTCGCGTTTGTGTTACCTACCTTAAGTGCACTGGCGGGAGATTCTGAAATAGCAACGCTGCGTAAGGATACGCAAATCGAACAGCAAAAAACGCCGAAAGTGATCCCCAAAGTGGTCAATACCGACGTTAAGCAAAAACGTAGTTACCCGATGCAGCCACCAGTGATCCCGCATCAAACGCGTAATTATGAAGTGAACTTAAATGCTAATAAGTGCATGTCTTGCCATAGTCGCGAACGCACCCAAGAGTCTCAAGCGCCTATGGTGAGTGTGACTCACTTTATGGATAGAGATGGTAACTTCTTGGCTGAAATTTCACCGCGACGTTACTTTTGTAATCAGTGCCACGTAACACAGAAAAATGCGCAACCGCTCATCGATAATAACTTTACCGATATGCAAAGCTTGATGAAAGACAAGTTAACTAATACCAAGTTACCTAAAGCCAAATAGTAGGAGGCTAAAATGAAAAGACTTTTACAAATTGGCTGGCAGACACTTAAAAAACCCAGTGCCTGTTATAGCTTAGGCTTTTTGGTTGTTGGTGGTTTTGTCGCGGGTATTATCTTCTGGGGGGGATTTAACACCGCCCTAGAAGCAACCAACACAGAACAGTTTTGTATTGGTTGTCATGAAATGGAAGCGAATGTGTATGAAGAAATGAAAAGCACTATTCATTTTTCAAACCGTTCCGGTGTACGTGCCACATGCCCAGATTGCCATGTGCCGCACAATTGGACAGATAAAATAGCTCGTAAAATGCAGGCTTCTAAAGAAGTGTGGGGTAAGATCTTCGGCACCATTAATACACGCGATAAGTTCCTTGATCATCGTCGCCGTTTGGCAGAAAACGAATGGCACCGTTTAAAAAGTAATGATTCTTTGGAATGTCGTAACTGTCATAACTTTGATTACATGGACTTTACATCACAAAGCCCACGTGCAGCCGAGCAGCATTCAACCTCGTTAAAAGCGGGCGAGAAAACTTGTATAGATTGTCATAAGGGTATAGCGCACCAGTTGCCTGATATGACTGGTGTCGAAGGCTGGTAAATTTCTGCCTCAATGCACTTTATGCTGCGTTCGACCGCAATTTCTACCCAGGTCACGTACTCGCTGTACGCTCCCTGGGTTAGAAATTTTGTCTGCCTTGCCTAAAGCACATTGAGTTTGAAATTAAGCTTTTAGTGGGCGAGCATTTATGCTTGCATTGACCTGCCAAATATATTGGCAGGTCAATGCAAGACTACCAAAAGTAGGGGCTTGTAAGCCAAGAGCCTTACCTACGATAGGAATTTTGTCTGCCTTGCCTACTAAAGCTCATTGAGTTTGAAATTACATTTATAAGGCGAGCATCGATGCAGATACTTAAGATTTGTTGGGAAAAAATCTTGAATGTTTGCAGAACAGAACCTGAGAACCGGCCAGTAAAATAACCATTTATATCGCCAGCTAATAAAAGTTTCCAACTCCGTGGTTTGGGTGCTCAATTGAGTGCCCTTTTTTCTTTCTTATTTCCTCTTTCTGAGAAGGGGGCGGGAAGAGGAATGTTTGTCGTAACGGATAATATGCAGATACAAAAAACGCGACTTAAAGTCGCGTTTTTTATGTTCGTCTTTTGCTACAAGCGAAAGATTATTCGTCTAAGAAGCTCTTAAGCTGCTCTGAGCGAGACGGATGGCGTAGTTTACGCAATGCTTTTGCTTCAATCTGGCGAATACGTTCACGTGTCACGTCAAATTGTTTACCCACTTCTTCTAATGTGTGGTCGGTATTCATATCAATACCAAAACGCATACGCAAGACTTTAGATTCACGTGCAGTTAAGCCGGCTAATACGTCACGAGTGGCGTTTTTCAAGCTTTCTGAAGTAGCTGAATCAACGGGTGAGTCGATTGTAGCATCTTCAATAAAATCACCAAGATGCGAATCTTCGTCGTCACCAATAGGTGTCTCCATTGAGATTGGCTCTTTAGCAATTTTTAACACTTTACGGATCTTGTCTTCCGGCATTAGCATTTGTTCTGCTAATTCTTCCGGAGTTGGTTCACGACCCATTTCTTGCAACATTTGACGAGAAATACGATTCAATTTGTTGATCGTTTCAATCATATGCACAGGAATACGGATAGTACGCGCTTGGTCAGCAATTGAACGAGTAATGGCCTGACGGATCCACCAAGTTGCGTAAGTCGAGAATTTATAACCACGACGGTATTCAAACTTATCAACCGCTTTCATTAAGCCAATGTTACCTTCTTGGATAAGATCCAAGAACTGTAAACCACGGTTAGTGTATTTCTTGGCAATTGAAATAACCAAACGTAAGTTAGCTTCAACCATCTCTTTCTTGGCTCGGCGAGCTTTCGCTTCACCAATTGACATGCGGCGGTTAATGTCTTTAATCGCGTGGATGTTTAGCTGGGTTTCTTCTTCAATTGACTTAAGTTTAAGAATGCTGCGTTCAATATCTGGGCGTTGGCGCTCAAGTGCTGGCGCATAATCTTTACCAGAAGCAACCGCTTTGCTTAACCATTCAGTTGACGATTCATCACCGGCAAATGCTCGCATAAATTCCACTTTAGGCATTTTTGCGTACTCAACGGTTAACTTCATGATTAAACGTTCTTGAGTACGAACACGATCCATCATGGTGCGCATGTTGCCGACTAGCAGATCAAACTGCTTGGGAACTAAACGGAACTCTCTAAATAACTCTGTTAATGCTGCAATAGCTAATTGAGATTTGGTATCTTCACGGCCATGAGCGTCAATATGACTACAGACAAGTTCATATGCCTTGCGTAATTCAGTGAACTTCTCTTTGGCTTCCTCCGGATCGATACCTGTATCTTCTTCTTCCTCTTCGCTGTCGTCATCGTCTTCATCATCTAAATCTTCATCCGATAACTCAGAGCCGACATGCGTGGCGGTAGGTGCGATATCGTCTACTTCATTGGGGTCGATAAAGCCAGTGACGATGTCAGATAAGCGAATCTCTTCTGCTTCGTATCTGTCCCACTCGCTTAATAAGTGAGACATTGAATCTGGGTATTCAGCAACTGAAGATTGTACTTGGTTAATACCATCTTCAATGCGCTTGGCAATTTCTATTTCGCCTTCGCGAGTGAGTAGTTCAACGGTACCCATTTCACGCATGTACATACGCACAGGGTCAGTCGTACGACCAATTTCACTTTCTACCGTTGCAAGTGCTTGTGCGGCCGCTTCAGCCGCATCTTCATCGGTAGTATTGGTTTCTTCAGCCATCAAAAGTTGATCGGCATCAGGTGCTGTTTCAAACACCTGAATACCCATATCGTTGATCATACCAATGATGTCTTCAATTTGATCTGAGTCGACAATTTCCTGAGGAAGGTGATCGTTGACTTCAGCATAGGTTAAATAACCTTGTTCTTTGCCTTTAGCAACGAGAAGCTTTAGTTGTGACTGGCGGTTTGGCTCCATACAGGCTTCCACTTATAATCTTTAGTTGGTCAAAATACGAGGACAGTAAACGACCAATTATAACACGGTCTGTTAATTACTGTATTAAAAATAATGCATTTTATATGCATGTCTATTTAACATGCGCTTTGATGCTAACTATAGGCGCTGTTTGCTAGCTTTGCCTACATTTTTAACAATTGCTCTAGCTCTTGTTTTTCATTTTGTCGAAGGAGGTTCATTCGAGCTTTGTTCATTAATACTTCTTTACGCTGTTTGACAAATAAAACCAAAATATTTTCCATGATATCGAGAAACACCTGTTGTTGGTTTTCTGGAGCTACATGGTGTTCCCAAGCCATCACTTTAGCTAAGGTGGCTTGATTAGGGCTTTGACGCCAATGTTCCAATACTTGGGCTGCATTACAATCGGGATGATTCCGGCAATACATGAGTACTTCTATAAAGAGATTCACGCCGGCCATATCCACTTGGGAAAATGCCAAAATTTGCGCATCCGTCATATGTTGTAATGTGCTGGCTAATTTGGGATTTTCAAGTAGCAGAGCTAAAGCTTTACGTATAGGTGTGGCTTTGCTGTTGGTTTTTTCGTTATACAAAGCTCGCTTTTGTTTGGCATGTTTTAATTTATCTGTATTAGACGTTCTTGCTTTTTCTACTCGTGTCTTTTGTTCCAGCTTATCTATCAATAGACGTTTAACTTCACCATCCGGCATTTGGGTTAATATTGGGGTTAGCAGCTCATTCAGCTTGGCTTTACCTTGTAAACTGTCAATATTGGCTTGTTGCGCGAGTTCTTCAAATAAAAAAGTCTCTATTGGCGTGGCTTCGTCAATCAGCTTTTCAAATGCCTGTTGGCCAATTTGTTTGACTAGGCTGTCTGGATCTTCTTTATCCGGTAAAAATACAAAGCGCATTTTTACGTTATCGGTTAAATAAGGCAGGGCATTTTCTAAAGCGCGCCAAGCGGCTGAGCGACCCGCTCTGTCGCCATCGTAACAGCAGACAATTTCTGGTGCATAACGTAGCATTAGTTGGATTTGTTCTGGTGTGGTTGCGGTGCCAAGTGAGGCAACAGCATAACCTATACCCGCTTGTGCTAATGCAACCACATCCATATAACCTTCTACAACTAATAAACGCTCTAAGCGGCGATTATTTTGCCGTGCTTGATATAAGCCATATAGCTCTTTGCCTTTATGGAAAATTCGCGTTTCCGGTGAATTGAGATATTTGGGCGTGCCGTCGCCGAAAACTCGACCACCAAAACCAATACATTTGCCACGGCGGTCATGAATAGGGAACATTAAGCGATCACGAAAACGGTCGTATAAGCGTTTGTTATCATTTTCGATCAGCATGCCTAAGTCACGCAGTTGATAGGCAGATTGCTGATCACGGCCTAATGTTTTGAGTAAGCCATCCCAACCGTCGGGGGCGTAACCGATTTGAAAACGCTCGACGGTACTTTGGTCTAACCCACGGCCTTGAATATAGGCTTGCACATTAGCTGAATTTGGATGCTGAACTAACTGTTGCTGAAAAAAAACAGCGGCATTTTGCATAACATCCCAATCGGCTTTAATTTGCTGACTTTTGTGCGCGTCTTGCGGATTGCCACCTTGTTCACGGGGTACTTCCATACCGTGCATACCGGCAAGTTCTTCAACGGCATCAACAAATTCTAACCTGTCATGCTCCATCAAAAACGAAATTACATTGCCATGGGCTCCGCAACCAAAACAATGATAAAACTGTTTATCAGGTGCGACAGTAAACGAGGGTGACTTTTCGTTGTGGAATGGGCAGCAGGCTTGATAATTACGCCCTGCTTTTTTTAGACGAACACGGCTGTCGATTAATTCAACGATATCGGTTCTAGCAATTAGGTCATCTAAAAAGGGGCGAGGGATGCGGCCAGCCATATTGGTTACTTCAGTTTTTAGCGATTGATTAACCCAGTTATCTTAGAGGGTTTTGCTTTTGTTGTCAGTCAGAAAAAACAAAACCGCAACGAGTGCGGTTTTGTGAAAGTCGTATTTGGAGAAAGGGTATTAGCTATTTAAAGCAGCTCTTACCTGCTGACTTACGGCACCCATATCGGCGCGGCCTTGGATCTGGGGTTTTAACACGCCCATGACTTTCCCCATATCTTGCATACCTTGTGCACCTGATGATGTGATGGCAGCAGATATCAATTCTTTAATTTCGGCTTCGCTTAATTTAGCAGGCAAGAAACCTTCAATTACTTCAATCTCGGCGGCTTCGTTAGCAGCTAAGTCTTCGCGGCCAGCATCTTGGAATTGGCTAAAAGAGTCTTTACGTTGTTTAACCATTTTGGTTAAAACGGCGATGACATCGTCATCATTCAGCTCTTTTTTCTCGTCGATCTCAATTTGTTTGATCGCGGCTAAAGCCATACGAATAGTTCCAAGGCGAGCTTTATCTTTCGCTCGCATCGCGTCTTTTTGTGCGTCCTTTAACTGGGCAATTAAGCTCATGAGTTGAATCTAATTCTTAGTAAAGACGAGTACGACGTGCGTTTTCGCGAGCTACTTTTTTAGCAGAACGCTTAACTGCAGCAGCTTTTTTACGCTTACGCTCAGAAGTTGGCTTTTCATAGTGCTCGCGACGACGAACTTCTGAAAGGATACCCGCTTTTTCACATGAACGCTTGAAACGGCGTAAAGCTACGTCAAACGGCTCGTTATCTTTTACCTTAATAACTGGCATTAAAAATCACCTCAAGGATGTTAATTTAAACTCGCTCTGCCTAAATAATGAACGAGTGACTAAAAAATGGTGCGGCATTCTAAACCCAAGGCCTTATGCTTGTAAAGCAACTTTTGTTTGAAAAAAATGCCAACGTCGCTAAAATGCGCGGCCAGCCTGTTTTAAGAGTGTAACTTATGCGAATTATCGGTATTGAAACTTCATGTGATGAGACCGGCATTGCGATTTATGACGATCAGCAAGGCCTGTTAGCCCATCAATTATATAGTCAGGTTAAGTTACATGCCGATTACGGTGGTGTGGTGCCAGAGTTAGCCTCTCGCGACCATGTGCGTAAAACATTACCCTTAATTGAAGCCGCGCTAAAACAGGCCAATTCATCCAAGGACGATATCGATGGTATTGCTTATACGGCGGGCCCTGGTCTAGTTGGTGCATTATTAGTGGGCTCAACCGTCGCGCGAGGATTAGGCTTTGCATGGCAAAAGCCTGTTGTCCCAGTGCATCATATGGAAGGACATTTGTTAGCGCCAATGCTGGAAGATGATGTACCTGAATTTCCTTTTATCGCTTTGCTTGTTTCTGGGGGGCATACTTTACTCGTTGAAGTACAAGGCATTGGCCAATACCGAATTTTAGGTGAGAGTATTGACGATGCGGTGGGTGAGGCCTTCGATAAAACCGCTAAATTAATGAATTTAGATTATCCAGGTGGGCCAAGGTTGGCCAAATTAGCAGAACAAGGTCAAGCTGGGCGCTATAAATTTCCACGTCCAATGACAGATCGTCCAGGGTTAGACTTTAGTTTTTCTGGGTTAAAAACCTTCACAGCTAATACATTACGCGCGGAAGGGGGTGTGGATAATGCAGATCAGCAAACATTAGCTGACATCGCCTATGCATTCCAAGAAGCCGCCGTTGATACCTTATTAATTAAATGTAAGCGAGCGTTAAAGCAAACAGGGCTTAAGCGATTGGTCATTGCTGGTGGGGTGAGTGCCAATGTCTTTTTACGTGAGCAATTAGCTGAGTTAATGCGTAAGTTAGGCGGGCAAGTGTATTATCCGCGTACTGAATTTTGTACCGATAACGGCGCTATGATTGCTTATGCGGGCATGCAAAGGCTTAAAGCGGGCCAAACCACTTTGGATGCAGTGGTTAAACCGCGCTGGCCAATTGAAGAGTTGCCTGCGGTTTAAGTTTTAGGCGGAGATCAAGGATCTTTTCTCTTCGCTTTTCTTTTTAATTTTCGTAAAGCGGATAGATGTTTTTCATCCATTGTTCTTTCATTGCCATCTAGTAAGCGTCGAATATTGGCGGTGTGACGGCCGACAATGAGTAAACATAGCATTAAACTTGGGTATACATAGTCTGGCTTTAAGAAGTAAACATATAGCGGCGCAATTCCCGCTGTGGTTATCGACGCTAAGGAAGAAAAGCGCGACTTGTATAAAACTGCGGTCCAAGTTGTCACAAGCAGTAAGCCCAAATCTAATCCCAGTGGAAGCATTGAACCAAATGCGGTTGCGACCCCTTTTCCGCCTTTAAAGCGGTAATACACAGGCCAAATATGGCCCATACAAGCGATAATCGCGATGATACCTAACTCAATTGGTGGTAAGCCAAGGAAGTATGAGCCATAAACAGGTATAACCGCTTTAAATGTATCGAATAAAAAGGTGAATGCCGCCGCTTTTGCGCCACCGATACGGTACATGTTGGTTGCCCCAGGGTTTCCTGAGCCATGTGTGAGTGGGTTGGGGGTACGAAAGAATACATGCGCCAAGCGAGCGCCTGATAATGAACCTATCAAATATGCAATGACCAGCATAGGCCAGAATAAATTCGTCATCAGTCCTGTATTTTTCCTTTTAGTAAAATAGGGTAAACTTGTCAGCTTAGACTCGCTACCACTTTTTGGCTGATTCTTATCTAACGATAACTTAGTTGATTGACTTGATTTTAATTAAGTCTTTGAGCCTTGTTGCCGCTTAATCTGCCTGAATATTTTATAAATGACACTTGCTCAGTTTTAACGCAGGCAAGAATAGCAAAGAATTTGACACTTCACTATGGCAATTGTTTTTATTGAGAACTTGAGCGTAGATTCCTGTATTGGTGTTTACGATTGGGAAAAGCGCATTCGACAAAAATTAATTTTTACGATTGAAATGGCTTGGCCTAACAAACCCGCCGCGCAAACCGATGATATCAACTTAGCATTAGATTATGCCAAAGTCTCGCAAGCGGTTTGTGATTTTGCTAGCTCACGCCAGTTTGAGTTAATTGAAACCATGGCTGAACAGGTCGCTGCTTTAATTATGCAGCAATTTAATGTTTCTTGGTTGAAAATTAAATTGGCTAAACCAGGCGCTGTTAAACAAGCCACTAGTGTCGGGGTCATTATTGAACGAGGCACACTCACGGCTGAAAATGGAGTGAGCAACTAATGGCGCTGATCTTCATTAGTATTGGCAGTAATGTAGAACGAGAACAGCATATTTTAAACGGCGTTAATGCACTTAAGTTGGCGTTTGAAAATGTTGTTCTTTCGCCAGTATTTGAAAGTGAAGCTGTGGGTTTTAATGGTGATCCTTTTTTAAATCTCGCAGCGAGTGCGCAGACAGATAAATCAATTGCTGAGGTGGTTGCTTTACTCAAGCAAATTGAGGATAGCAATGGTCGTGTACGAAAGTGCGAAAAGTTTAGCTCACGAACCTTGGATTTAGATCTGCTTACCTACGACCAATTAGTGGTATCTGAGCCCGTTGTTTTACCGCGAGATGAAATTACCAAAAATGCCTTTGTTTTGTGGCCTTTGGCTGAATTAGCGCCAACGGAAATTCACCCAACAGTGCTTAAAACGTATCAGCAAATGTGGAATGAATACGACAAAACACAGCAAAAATTACATATTGTTCCGTTTAACTTTTAGTTCAAATATAGTCAAAGCGATCAGGTTTTAGGGGCAGGTTTCTAGTTCCAGACGAAACCTAAGTACCTACATCCATGTAGGCAAAGCCGTCAAGCTTCGAGACCCCATGAGCATATGCTCTACTATGTGATTGGGGCTGCCTAAAGGGATTTAGGTAGTAGGACGACGTAGGAGCCAAAGTCGAGAGTAAGCGCCGACAATGAACCATAAGACCTGAGCGAGAAGACTATAACATAACATTTAACAAGGACAGGGATAGAGAATGACAACCCTTCAGATTATTGTATTGGCTATAATTCAAGGTATTACTGAATTTTTACCTATATCGAGCTCTGCTCACCTTATTTTACCGGCGCAAATTTTAGGTTGGCAAGATCAAGGCACTGCATTTGATGTTGCAGTTCACGTTGGCTCGCTGTTAGCCGTTTTGATTTATTTTCGTAAAGAAGTCGGTGATATTTTATTTGCTTGGTTAAAGTCACTGTCAACGAAACAGCAAACGCAAAACAGTCGTTTGGGCTGGCTTATTATTTTTGCAACTGTTCCAGGGGTGGTTTTTGGCTACCTAATGACGGGATTTGTTGAAGATTACGCGCGTTCTCCTCTCGTTATTGCTTCGACTACGATAGGCTTTGGTTTGTTATTGTGGTGGGCAGATGCTAAAGCTACGCAAGTTAAAACCTTGGATACATTAAATTGGAAGGTTGCTATGGGGGTCGGTTTTGCCCAAGCGTTAGCCGTGATCCCTGGTACATCTCGTTCAGGTGCAACCATTACAGCGGGTTTGATGCTGGGGTTAACTCGAGATGCCGCAGCGCGTTTTTCATTTTTACTGTCAATTCCTATTATTTTAGCGGCGGCGACTTACTACAGTTTAAAACTGGCTACGGACGAGGCAGAGCCCGCTATGGATTTGATGGCGATGATAACCGGTGGCTTATTTGCCTTTGTCAGCGCTTATGCTTGTATTCATTTATTTTTAAAAGCCATTAATAGCATTGGTATGTTGCCTTTTGTCATCTACCGACTCATTTTGGGCGCTGCGTTGCTAGCTTTTGTTTATCTTTAAATTTTAGGTTATTTGCAGAATTAATTATGTCGTCGTTTGTTTATAATCCACCGTTAGAACCGTATTTGAATATTTTGTATGCGGATGATGACATTTTAGTTTGCGACAAACCTAATGGGCTGTTGTCGGTACGAGGCAAAGCGCCTGAACACCAAGATAGCTTAGAGGTACGAGTTAAGCGGGTTTACCCAACGGTAGGCATTGTTCATCGGTTGGATATGTCAACGTCTGGCATCATGTTAATGGCGTTAAATAAACCTGCGCACAGTGCGTTAGCGCGTCAATTTCAGGAGCGCCAAACCAGTAAAACCTATATTGCCCGATTATCAGGCCATCCACATTCAACACAAGGTATTGTCGAATTACCTTTAATTTGTGATTGGCCTAACCGCCCTAAGCAAAAAGTTTGTTTTGAAAGCGGTAAACCGTCGACGACCTACTGGCGATTAATGGATAAAGGCGTAGATGCTCAAGGGTTTAAGTTTTGTCGAGTGGCCTTAACGCCTGTTACTGGGCGTTCTCATCAATTACGCGTGCATATGCAGCAAATTGGTCATGCTATTCTTGGCGATAAATTTTATGCAGAGCCTGATGGTTTTGCCGCGGCTTGTCGATTGCAATTGCATGCTGAACAATTGGGGTTTTATCATCCGGTTAGCCATGAGTGGCTAGATTTCAATTGCCCTTGTCCATTTTAATTCGATAGCTTTTTTCACGGTTACTTTTCAGTAAAGCTTAGTCTTTGATTGCCGATAACTTGGTTATGAAAGCACGTAATAATTTATCTTGGCTAGCTGTATTAGTCCTAATTTCAATCACCTATTGCTTAAGTGCGTCGCTAGCGGCTGAGCAAAAATTGATATTACCGACGGCGAAAACACAGTTATTGAGTCAAGATCTTAAAAGATTTGGCGATAGTGACGAAGTTAAAGAGTTGGTAGCTGGGGATTCAACTTTTGTTGCCTTAGTGAGTGAGCAAGATACGTCGTTCACACGGGGTGTGGCGATCTTGATGGCAGACTCGTCACTGAGCCAAATGCAAACTCAAGCATATGGGCATTTACGTTATTCGTTAAATGCCCATGGCTGGGTTACCATTGCCGCCGGAGCGCCTGAACCTTATCATGAACAGGGGCGAATTAACGATAGCAATCGCGAGACTTATCTACAAAGTGCCTATCAAAGCGCAGAGTTTATTTCGGCAGAGGGGCAAACTCAGCAAAAGCAAAAATTACAAATTAGAATGCAAGCTTTGCTTAATATGGCAGGCGATTATCCGGGAATTATTATGGTAGTGGCCCAAGGTGCAACCGCCGGTTTTTTAACTGAGCTATACCATGCGCAAACTCTAAGTGAACCGGAAATCTTTGTGTTAGTGCAGCCTTACCTTGCTGATTATAAAGCCAATAAAGCCTTACCTAAGAAAATAGCTGAACTGCAAACTCCGATATTGGATATTTGGTCTGACTACGATAATCCATGGGCTAAAGCGACAGTGGCTAGCCGTAAACGTTATGCGCGTAAATTACTCACCATGCACTATCGCCAGCGCCAACTATTTGGTGATAGAGGTTGGGAGCAAAGAGATGCTCGCTTAACCAAAGAAATTGTCGGTTATATTGCTTATCTCGGTTGGTAGTTAATATCGTAGGCGAGCCTTTAGGCTTGCAAGTTCTGTGAGTCAACTCGTTCCGCAAAGAACGGTATAGTCGTTTACCAACCTTTATGTTCTTTAATTAACTGCCAAGCGGCTTGAATATCTTGCGCTTTCTCTTTGGCTAATTGCAAAGCTTGTTCTGGTAATCCTTGAGAAGCCAGTTTGTCAGGATGGTGTTGTGCCATGAGCTTTTTGTAGGCTTTCTTGGCTTGTTTCTCTTCACAATTCTCATCCAGCCCTAACATTTGATAGGCAGCGGGCAGCGCAGAAGTGTTGTATTTAGGCTGTTGTGTGCCTTGATGGCTATTGCGCTTGGCACGATCAGACTCTTGATGGAAGCGGTTTGCCGCGATCACCTGCGAAATGAGCTTATGTAACTGGTCTTGACTGTAGCCGAGGATTTTTCCTACGGTATGTAAAATATCTTCTGCTTTCGCGTTTAATTGACCATTTATCAGTGCCGCTTGGATTTGGATCTCGAGATACATTTGAATGAATTCAGCTTGCCCAGCACAAAAGCGTTTAAACTCTTTTGCCGTTTCTTTAACTGGAAAATCACTTTGTTTACCTTCTCTGTATGCTGCTTGAGCTTCTTTTTTCAGTTCGGCGGAAAGGCCCAAGCGCTCCATTAATAAACTAGCTAGTGCAATATCCGCCTCGGTGACACGGCCGCCTGATTTTGCGATATGCCCCATAATTGAGAACAAGGTATGAAAAAATAAGGCGCGACTTTTTAAGCTATTTTTATCGCGTAACAAGCTAGCGAAGCCGCCGACTCGATTAAACGCAGAGCTATAGCCCTTATCAAAAGAATGGCCAACTAAAACGCCGAGAATAGCGCCCGGTATTTTGGCAAACATGTAACCAAAGATAAGGCCAATGACTTTGCCCCAAACGTTTTGCATTAATTTACTCCACTTGTTGTTTTAATGAGGCTAATCGTGCTGGCGTGCCTACATCACACCAGTCGCCTTCATGTAATTCGGCACACACTTTTTGTTGTTGTATGCTGGCCTTAAGCAAGGGGCCTAAAGGAGCCGGTACCTGCTTTACCGCTTGAAAGAAGCGAGTTGAAAACCGGCCGATGCCAGCATAGGTGTATTTTGGCAATGTGTTTAATGAAGCCAAACCATTGTCAATGGCAAAGTCGCCCGCTTTATGGTGTTCAGGGTTATTAACTAAAACCAACTTGGCCTCAAATTCATTTAAGGGTTGTTGCAAGCGGCTAAAATCATAGTCTGTCCATACATCGCCATTAACGAGTATAAATTCTTCATTGCCAAGTAGAGATAAGGCTTGTTTGATGCCCCCTGCGGTTTCTAGCGCGTCCACTTCTTCATAACTGTATTGAATATGCACCCCAAATTTTGTGCCATCGGCAAAATAGTCTTCAATTTTTGACCCTAAGTAAGCCAAATTAACCACAAATTCTTTTATTCCTAACTGGCGCAATGCTTCAATATGGTACTGCATGAGTGGTTTGTTATTAACCGTCAGTAAAGGCTTTGGGGTATGCAATGTCAGCGGTCGCATTCGTTTTCCTTGACCGGCCGCGAGTATCATGGCCTTCATTAGCGGGTGTACTCCATGTTTGCCTGTTCTATGCGCGGTAATACTTTTTGTTGCAACCACTCACTGAAAGCCTGTAATTGAGAATACTGGCCTGCTACGTCAACGACGTAACTGAGTGTACGTGGAATATCCGCAAGATAATGAGACTTACTATCCCTATGATGTAAACGCGCAAATATGCCAGCGGCTTTTAAGTGGCGTTGCATACCCACTAGATCAAACCCTTGCTGCCAAAGTTTAGGCGTTATGTCAGGAAAATGAGCTTGGCGATAATTTTCACTGAGTTTTAAGACTAAGTCATCGGGCCATTTTAGGTAGCAATCTCTTAGCAGCGACACAACATCATAAACAACAGGACCGATTAATGCGCCTTGAAAATCAATTAAGGCAATGTCGTCGACAGAGTTTGGCTTGGGATCGGTCAGCATAATATTACGGCTATGAAAGTCGCGGTGCACAAAACCGGTTGGCTGCTTTTCAAATATCTGAGTTAAATAGCTAAAAGTATTCTTAATGAGTTGTTGCTCATGTTGATCCAATTGTATATCAAGGTGCTTGGTAATTAACCAATCATTGAAAATGGCTAATTCAAACTCAATCAGTTCGCGATTGTAATGAGCTATTTGCCCTTCACTAGAGCGAGAAACTGAATGTAATTTTGCTAGCGTTGCTAAACACAAGGTATATAAATGTTCAGCGTTATCAGGTGTGATAATATCTGCGATATGTTGGCTACCCAGGTCCGATAGCAGCATGAATCCCTGGTCATAGTTTGTCGCTAACACTTGTGGGGTATTGACCTTGGCATCGGCTAGCGCCTTTGCTAAAGCAACAAATAAAGGGTTGTTTTCTGTCGTGGGTGGCGCATCAACCGCTATCAAGTTTTGACCATGCTGGTTCTGACCCCGAAAGTAGCGACGAAAGCTCGCATCACCGCTAATCAGTTGAAAACTAGTTGCCTTGATATTGGGCTGTTGAGTAAGCCAAGCTTGCAAAGCATCCAATCGTAAATCGCACTGCATTTTTGTTATTATCTTGCTGAGTTTGGCTCAAACTATACTAAGCGTGAATAATGTTGCAATGCTTGAATCTTGAGAAAACGGAAAATTGTTATAAATGTTTGGTTAATTCGATAGAAATAAAGAATATTTCGTTGAATCTTTTACCCCAGCCTCGCTTATTTAGCTTGTTCGAGTATATAATTCGCCCCCATAGCGATGAATACAATACAACTACCTTTAGGAATGAGTTCAGGTGTCTTTTAATTCTTTACATGAGCTTTTATGTAAATTTTCCCGCAAACCTGCTCAATCAGCTATTTAGATTAGGATTTTTTCTCTTTAATATGTTTGGTATCCCGTGCTTTTTAATTAGGCCTTTAGTCTCTGTTTTACTGATTAGTAGCGCTTTTTCTTTGGTTGCTGCAGAAAAAACTGCAGAAAAAGTGTGTTTTGCACCCGAAACACCACAACAGAGAAAAGCCGAGAGTGAAGGGGATAGCTCGCAGTTGGCATTGGACATTACTCGCCAATCAGTGGTGATCGAAGCTAATTCTATGAAAATGGCACAGGATGGTTCTGCCAGCTTTCATGGCCAAGTTAACCTGACTTATGGTGATAGCCAAATATCCGCCAATACAGCCACCACAGATAGAGATAAAAATAAAATTATTGCCCGCGGCGGCATACAATTTGACAGCGATGTTGTTGAGGTGACTAGCCGCAACGTTGAAGCTGATATGACATTGAAAAGCCTAGAGTTTGTTGAATCAAATTACCGCTTTAAGCAAACCCCAGGGCATGGTAGTGCTAAGTCACTCAAGGTATCTGATACGGATCAAGGCGTCACATTGTCTGAAGCAACGTATACCAGTTGTCCGCCATCCGATGAACCAGAATGGCAATTGCGCTCTTCTGAAATATTTTTATCTGCCGAAACTGAGCGAGGTGAAGCTTGGCATAGTCGGGTTGAAGTATTAGGCGTGCCAGTTCTTTATTTACCTTATGTTTCTTTTCCGCTGTCAGAGAAACGGGCGTCGGGTTTCTTAATGCCTGAAATTGGTAGTTCTAGTCAGAACGGTGCCGATATACTGATCCCTTACTATTGGAATTTAGCACCTAATTATGATGCTACTACAGAGCTGCGTATGATGACCAACCGCGGACTCATGCTTAATAACGAAGCGCGTTATATGGGTAGCCAAGGGACAGGCATGGTGACTTTTCATTGGTTAAATAACGATAAGTCGTTTAATGGCGATGCGCGCAACGCAATGCAACTTATGTATAACGGTCAAGCTTGGGATGATTGGCAAGCCTATTTAAATATTAATAATTTTAGCGACGACAGCTTTGTTAGCGATTTTGGCTTTTTGAGTTATAACCGCGTTGATACGCATATTGAAAGTGTACTGAGTTTATATCAGCAGCAAAAAGATTGGTCGGTGGAAATAAATGTCCGTCAGTTTGAGGTATTTGGTGATCACTTAAAACCTTATCGAGCATTACCTGAAGTTAAATTTGAATATTTCCCTGAACTGGCTTGGCCGCACGTATCAGCTCGCTTACCGGCTGAATTAGTTTACTTTGACACGAATGAAGAGCAAAGAGGCAGTGCGTTACGTGTACATACTGAACCAACCATGCGTTGGCATAAATATGAACCAGCTTGGGAATTAAGTGCCGAAACAAGTGTGTTAGCCACGGCTTATTACCAAGAGCGGTTACAGGAAAATAAACACGATACCATTACGCGGGTGTTACCTCGTGTTCGTTTGAACGGTCAACTTTTCTTAGAAAAACCGATTAGCTGGTTTGGTAAACCTATGACCCAAACACTAGAACCGCGCGTACAATATTTGTGGGTGCCTCAGCATGACCAAGATGATATTCGTTTTTATGATTCCACTTTATTGCAAGACGACTTTCACGGTTTATTTAGAGTGAATCGCTACTCAGGAGTGGATCGCATTTTAGAGGCGAATCAGTTAACTATAGGTGCGACTTCTCGTTTAATTAACGATCGTAACCAAGAAAAGCTAGAGTTTAGTATTGGTCAAATACTGTTTTTCAACGAGCCTAAAGGTAATATCGTTGATGAAAACGAAGAGTTAGCTCGTGGTGAATCCGCAGTGGCCATGGATTTGAGCGCAGATATTCGAAATACTTGGTTTTTACATTATGGTTTACAGTACGATACACAGCTTGAACAAACTAAGAAAAGTCAGTTAACTATTGACTATCGGCGGGATGATGGTCATTTTGTGCAGTTATCACACCGTTATGCACCAAACATATCAAATAATAAAATTAATATGGCTGGTGCATTAGGGCAGTGGACTATAGATCAAAACTGGCAGGTTTTTGCTAGTTATTATCATGATTTAACATTGTCACGGAACTTAGAGAGTCGCTTAGGGTTCCAATATCAATCTTGTTGCTGGGGCATTCAATTTTCTTGGCAGTCAAGCTTATTGAGTGAGCTTGAAGCAGATAGCCTTGCACAGGATGAATTCAGTGATGAATATGATCGTGGATTTATGTTACGTTTTACTGCTGGCTTTGGTGGTAACTCGCGGTCTAATCAACAAAGTTTATTACAAGATGGTACCTTTGGTTATCGTCGACCCTATTTTTTGAATCAGTGAGATGGGTATGAAATTTAAAAAAGCACTTGGGCTTTTAGTCGCAACCTTATTATGTAGTCAGGCTTTTGCGGCAAAATTATTGGATAAAGCTGCTGTTATTGTCGACAGAGGTGTAATTTTAGAAAGTGAAATCGCCAGTATGGTGACAGAAATTAAGGCGAATGCGTTAAAAAATAACCAAAAACTGCCTTCTGACAAAGCATTGCGTACACAGGTAACGGAACGTTTAATATTACGAGAGCTACAAATGCAAATGGCTGAACGTGCAGGCTTTCAAGTTAGCGACAGTCAGCTACAAGATACTTTGGTGAATATTGCACAAAGTCAAGGCATGACGATAGAGCAACTGAAACGTACTATTGACGCCGCAGGTTTACAAGGCAAAACGTGGGAAGCATTCCGAGATGAAATCCGCATTGAATTGATTACCAATGAAGTCCGCCGTAGTTCAGTATCACGCCGCGTGTATGTATCGCCACAAGAAATTAACTCTTTAGTTGAAGCACTTCAGCAAAAAGGTCGTGAAAATGATGAATATCATTTGGGCCATATTTTAGTTGGTTTACCTAGTGAGGCGAGCGCCGAAGATATTGAAGCGTCTAAAGGCCGAGCTGAAAAAGTATTGCGTTTATTAAACGATGGCAGCGAATTTCGTAAAATGGCCATCGCATCGTCATCGGGTGAAAAAGCGTTAGATGGCGGTGATTTAGGCTGGATGAATATTAATGAAATGCCAACCTTGTTTGCTGAAGCGGTAGAAGGCGCTAAAAAAGGCGCATTTATTGGTCCAATTCGTAGTGGTGCTGGCTTCCATATTTTAACCATATTCGATGTACGAGGTCGTGAGATAGTTGAAGTGACCGAGACCAACAGTCGACATATTCTTATTAAGCCGTCTATTATTTTAAGTGATGCTAAAGCGAAAGAAATGTTGCAGACGTTTTTAAAAGATATAAAAGCGGGTGAAGCCGATTTTGCTGAATTAGCTAAAAAGCATTCAGCGGATCCCGGTTCCGCGGCTAAAGGTGGTGAGTTAGGCTGGGCTGACCCAAATGTATTTGTGCCTGAATTTCGTGATGCGTTAAACTCGTTGCAAAAAGATGAGTTTACAGGCCCATTTAAAACCGACCACGGTTGGCATATCGTGCAATTAATTGATCGCCGTAAACAAGATAAAACCCAGAGCATGCAAGAAGAACAGGCCTATCAAATGCTATTTAAACGTAAATTTGCAGAAGAGTCTGAAGCTTGGTATCGCTCAATACGTGAAAACGCATTTATCGAGATTTTGGATTAATTCATTATGACAATGAAGATAGCAATTACCCCTGGTGAACCGGCGGGGATTGGACCTGATTTAGTATTAGCCTTAGCTCAACAAGATTGGCCTGAGCAGTTAGTGGTGATTGCGGATCCACAAATGATGCTACAGCGAGCCGAAAAATTAGGGATTGATGTTCAATTTGAGCAATATGATCCTCAGCAAGCCGCTAAACCACAAGCTAAAGGCGTGATCACAATTTTGCCGGTTGATATCGCCGAACCCGTTGTTTGCGGCGAGCTCAACGCGGCTAATGGCCATTACGTAGTGGAAACGCTACGCATTGCCTGTGAAAAAAACATGGATGGCGAATTTGATGCTGTGGTTACTGGCCCAGTACATAAAGGTATTATTAATCAGTCAGGCATATCTTTCAGCGGCCACACAGAATATTTTGCCGCGCAATCAAATACTTTAGATGTTGTTATGGTATTAGCAACAGAAGGGTTGCGTGTCGCCTTGATGACAACCCATATTCCATTAGCTTATGTTTCTCGGGCGATCACCCCAGAGCGCATTCATAAGATAGTCGACATTCTTCACCATGACATGCAAACCAAATTTGGCATTGCGCAACCGAAAATCTATGTTTGTGGTTTAAATCCGCATGCTGGAGAAGGTGGTCACTTAGGCCGAGAAGAAATCGACGTGATCGAGCCTGCGTTACAGCAATTGCGCGAAAAAGGCATTGATCTCATTGGTCCTTTGCCAGCCGATACGTTATTCCAACCTAAATATCTGGAAAAAGCCGATGTTGTATTGGCAATGTACCATGACCAAGGGTTAACCGTATTAAAGTACAAAGGGTTTGGTAACTCAGTGAACATTACCTTAGGGTTGCCATTTGTACGTACGTCGGTCGATCATGGTACTGCGACAGACTTAGCGGGGACTGGCGAAGCCGATCCTGGTAGCTTTGTGGTCGCACTCAATACCGCTATAGAAATGGCCAATAAACGCAGTTAAGAGAAAGATAGAAATACATGAGTGATAATGTTCACCTAGGTCACCGTGCGAAAAAACGCTTTGGCCAAAACTTTTTGCACGATGACGCGATTATTAGTGATATCGTGCTTGCTATAGACCCGAGTGATGATTATGAACTGGTTGAAATAGGCCCTGGTTTAGGTGCGTTAACTGAGCCCGTAGCTGAGCAATGTAGCAAGTTAAATGTGGTTGAGTTAGACAGAGATCTTGCTGAGCGCTTGCGCCATCATCCCTTTTTAAAGCAAAAACTGGTGATCCATGAAGCGGATGCCATGAAGTTTGATTTTTCGAGTTTGTTGCAAACAGATAAAAAGCTCAAAGTTTTTGGCAACTTGCCCTACAACATTTCGACCCCATTGATGTTTCATTTGTTTACTTATTGCCAGCAAATTGCAGATATGCATTTTATGTTGCAAAAAGAAGTGGTCGACCGTTTGTGTGCCGAGCCTGGGACTAAGGCTTATGGCCGTTTGTCTGTCATGGCGCAATATTATTGCCATGCTGTACCGGTATTAGATGTGCCACCAGAGTGTTTTAAACCAGCACCTAAAGTTGACTCGGCTGTCGTGCGCTTAATACCAAAAAGCCCAGAAGAAAAAGTGGCATTAGATACTGCTCTATTGTCTTCTATTTGCCACAATGCATTTAATCAACGCCGTAAAACCTTGCGTAATAGCTTAAAGCAATTGATTAGTGCAGAAGAGTTAGAGTCGCTGGGAATTGATGTTACATTGCGTGCAGAAAATATCTCATTAGACAGTTATATCCGTTTAACTCAATATTTGACAGAAAAGAAACAGAATGACGAATCCAATCAATAATATACAAGTGGAAGCGGTCAGCCGTTTTGTACCGGATCAGTCGCAGCCTGATGCGGACCGTTATGTATTTGCGTATACGATAACTATCACTAATAAAGGCCAACAATCAGCTAAGTTAATCAACCGTTATTGGTTGATCACAGATAGTAATGGCAAAAAGAACGAAGTGAGTGGGTCGGGCGTTATTGGCCAGCAACCTAAATTGTTACCCGGTGAAAGTTTCGAATATACCAGTGGCTCTGTGGTTGAAACGCCAGTCGCGACAATGCAGGGGTATTATGAAATGGTGGGTAATGATGGAGTACCATTTAAAGCACCAATCGATGTATTTCGCTTAGCGATCCCTAATATTCTGAACTAACCATGGCAAGCTATTTTGTTGGTGATATCCAAGGCTGCTACGGCAGCCTTTGTCGTTTATTGGAACAAGTAAAATTTGATCCCGCACAGGATATTTTGTATCCAGTAGGTGATTTAGTCGCGCGCGGTGAAGACTCATTGAGTGTGGCTAAATTAATGCTTGAGCTAGGCGCAAGTGTTAAACCTGTATTGGGTAATCATGATTTACACTTATTAGCCGTTTATAGCGGTTTGAAAAAAGCCAAAGACAGCGACAAGCTACAGCCATTATTAACCAGTCATATTATTGATGATTATTGCTTTTGGTTACGCCAGCAGCCATTAGTGATTGCATGGCAGGATGTGGTTGTGAGTCATGCAGGTTGGTATCCGCTATGGGATAAAACGACATTATTAAATAACGCTCAGCTTGTAACTCGACGCTTACAGTGTGACGATTTTGTTTATTGGCTGGAATTGATGTACGGCAATAAGCCTAATCACCCTAGTGAAGTTGAAACCGAAGTTGGCCAATTTCGTTTTGCAGTCAATGCCTTAACGCGAATGCGTTACTTAACTAAAAAAACTGAGCTAGAGTTAAAAGCCAAAATGCCAGTTAAGGATGCACCAAAAACTTTAAAGCCATGGTTTAAACTGCAGTCAGCAGAAATGCGTAAGCACACGGTAATCTTTGGCCACTGGGCTTCATTACTGGGTAAAACTGGCCAAGCTAATTTATATGCGTTAGATACAGGCAGTGTGTGGGGCAATCAAATGACAATGTTGAGGTGGCAAGATAAAGCGTTGTTTAAAGCTTAATATATGCTCGCTGTCAGTGTCGTGACAATTTATAGTCTTCTCGCTCAGGTCTTATGGTTCATTGTCTGCGCTTACTCTCGACTTTGGCTCCTGCGTCGTCCTACTACCTAAATCCCTTTAGGCAGCCCCAATCACATAATAGAGCATATGCTCATGGGAGCTCGAAGCTTGACGGCTTCCCCTAAAACCTGATCGCTTTGACTATAAAAAGGCGCCAATTGGCGCCTTTTTAGTAATTAAGCGGTTAAGCTTGAGTTTAGAATTTAGCTTCTACCCATGCCCAAACGCGGCTTGTATCAACACCAAAATCGTCACCCGCACTGTAAAATGCTGCTTTAACACCAGCTGTGTACACTTTACTAATAGGTTTAACATAAAGTAAGTCTAACTCACTACCTAAGTCACCATTACCTGAGTCAGCATCGAATAAGTGGTAAGCAGCAACTACTTTACCGCCCATAGCTTTTGTTGCGACAGAACCATAAAGATCAACTAAGCCGGCATCAGGTGTTTTAAGGAATAAATCAGCCCAACCGTTAAATTTATGACCAGTCGCTAATGGTGTTTGGAATCCGTATGCTCCACCGTCAGAACCAAGAGATTCATAACCTAATTTAGCGGTAATACCGTCAAAGTTATATGAACCTTCCAAGAATAGGTAATCAGCATCAGCGTCCATTGTGCCTTTTTCGTAGCTTTGTGTAGCGAATTCTACTGTATAGCCAAAGTCACCAGCCTTACCAGTATAGCTAACACCAAAAGTACTTAATTCGTCTTCTGCACCTGGGTTTTCACCTTCAAGTAAATAGGCATAACCGACTAATTTTCCAGCACCTAGCTTTAAAGAGCCATTGAATAAGTGGTCGCTAGAATCTATATCAGCTGCTTCAGCAAAGATACGGTTACGTTGATTAATATAAGCATAGCTTAGTGAGTAATCGCCTTCGGTGTAATTTGCACTGAAACCATCAAACGTTTGACGGTTTTGGCGCCAGCCAACGTGACCAATGTGACGGTGACCGTCGAACGTAATAACTTGGTTACCTAATTTAGCCGTTAAGCCGTCAGCTTTGTATTGAATGAAACCTTGGTCAATTTCAGTGGTTTCAGGATCGGCAACAACAGCATATTTAGTATCACCAGTTGGTGTTTTGTCATTGTAGCTATCTAAAATAGCGAAAGTGTTTGTTACACCAAATACAGCTGAGAAACCATCAACTGTACCAGTTGTATAAGTGAAACGGGTACGAGCCGTTAATGCAGTTGCAGTATCTTTGTTTGGAATATCTTGATCGGCACCTTCAAAACGAACATTAATTTCGCCTTTAACTTTACCGTTAACTAAGGCATCTGTGTATTTGTCAGCATACGCAGCTGGATTAACAGATAACGCTAGTAAAGTAACAGAAGTACTTAGAAGTGTTTTTTTAAGGTTTTTCATTTTTATTTCCCCAAGTGATTAAACTAATAATTTTAAAATAGGTTGTCGGGCAAGAGTGGTATGGGAGTACTCAAGCCCAACGTTTAATTGTTTCAATTAAGCAGCGGCGGTTTCTGCTTTTTTCTTTTGTTGTTTTTTATTGTCAATTGGCTCTACTTTGCGCTGCTTCTCGTATAAGAACTTCAATACTTCAGAGCGGTAGTGCACGTATTTTGGATCTTCAGCTAATTCAAGGCGATTTCTTGGACGCGGTAAATCTACGTCTAAAATTTCCCCAATAGTCGCTGCTGGGCCATTAGTCATCATTACAATGCGATCTGATAACAACACTGCCTCGTCAACGTCATGCGTAATCATAATAACCGTGTTACCTAAATCTTTTTGGATCTCCATCAAAGAATCTTGTAAATGTGCACGGGTTAGCGCGTCCAATGCGCCAAAAGGTTCGTCCATTAGCAAAACTTCTGGCTTCATAGCTAAAGCACGAGCTATGCCAACTCGTTGTTTCATACCACCAGAAATTTCATCTGGGCGCTTATCAGCGGCATGAGACATGTGAACTAACTCTAGGTTGTGATTCACCCAATCTTTCATTTCACTTTTACTCATGGTCTTATTGAAAACTTGCTTAACCGCAAGCTCAACATTTTCATAAGCAGATAACCAAGGTAATAACGAGTGGTTTTGGAAGACAACAGCACGCTCAGGACCTGGCTCGTTAACTTCTTTATTGTTAAGTAATACACCGCCTTCAGTTGCTTGATACAAGCCGGCAACAATGTTGAGTACGGTTGATTTACCACAACCTGAGTGGCCAATTAATGAAACGAATTCGCCTTTTTCGATAGCTAAATCAACATCACGTAACGCGCGAAACGGACCTTTAGGAGTTGGAAATTCAATACCGCACTGCGAAATTAATAAATGTGGATGTTCTACTGACATGATAGGTTCTCCATCTTAAGCTGCTGAAATTGTTTGTTTATTCAGCAGCTTAGGTAAAATTTGTTTAGTTAAAGTGTCTTGTTTTGGTTCGTTGCTATTTAATGGTGCAATTAACGTAAAGTGGCATTTTTGTCCCAGCTTACGTACTTTTGTATCATCAGCATGACGCGGTCTAAGATGAAACCGATAATACCAATCACTAATACTGCAACCATGATGCGAGCTAGTGAGTCTGAGCTACCATTTTGGAACTCGTCCCAAACAAACTTACCTAAACCTGGGTTTTGCGCTAGCATTTCGGCGGCAATCAATACCATCCAACCTATACCAAGCGATAAACGCAGACCGGTGAAAATCATTGGGATTGAACAAGGCATAACTATTTTTGCAACATGACCAAAACGACTTAAACGTAATACTTTACTGACATTGATTAAATCTTGCGGCACGGCAGATACACCCACTGCAGTGTTAATCAAAGTTGGCCATAAACAACATAGTGCAACTGTCAAAGCAGATGTTAAGAATGATTTTGAGAACATAGGGTCATCAGAAACATACACTGCACTGACTACCATGGTCACTAACGGCAACCATGCTAATGGTGATACAGGTTTGAATAACTGAATAAGTGGGTTGATCGCGGCATAGGCGCTTTGGCTAAGACCACAAACAATACCTAATGGAACAGCAATGACAGACGCTATTAAGAAGCCCACCATAACTGTGTATAAACTGGTCCAAATTTGATCAAAGAAAGTTGGCTTACCCGTATAAGGGCGAATTTTAACTTTTGCGTCAGGATTTTTTTCTAATTTCTTTGCATTACGCTTTTCTTGACGTTCAATAAATGCGACTTCTTTTTCGCGTTCTTCGTAATGTTCGTCAATTAATGTTTTGGCTTGCTCAAAAGTTTGGGTTGGGCCAGGAAATTGGCCTAATGAGGTATCAATACTTTTGGCGACGATATGCCAGCAGAAAAGAAAAACTACGAGACCTGTAATTGGTAATAAGGCAACGCGTGTCCAGTAGTTGACGACTTCACTGGTTAGAAAAGTCTTTATTTCGGGAAATTTTGCTAATGTACTCATGATGAACCCTTTCGATAAACGTCTTTGTTAGTACCCTTTGAACCCGCTGCTATTGTTGCTGGGGGAGTGCAATCGGGTTTGGCTTCTTTGCCGTAATCGTTTATGTCTTTAAAATTAACGACTTGTTGAGTGCTAACCACCACAAATCATAGTGGCTAGCAATAAAGTTGTTGCGGGTTTGGATGAAACACTTTTGTCCGTAAAATCTATCCAAACCGATTTCCTGTGTTGAATTTTCGCTTAAAGTTTAGTGCTACCTTTAAGACCGATTTCGAACTGCTCTAAGTAAGCGTTTGGCTTAGTACCGTCATACACAATGTTGTCGATGAAATGTGTTTGTTTTGGTTTGTAGCCTGTTTCAGTTTTAAAGTTAGGGAAATCAGAAGCTTTAGCTACGCCGTCTGCCACTAATGCTTTAGCTGCTTGAGCATAGATGTCTGGACGATAAACTTTTTTAGCAATATCTTTGTACCAAGTGTCTGATTTCTTCTCTTCGATTTGACCCCAACGACGCATTTGCGTTAAGTACCAGATAGCATCTGAGTAGTAAGGGTAAGTCGCGTTATGACGGAAGAATACGTTGAAATCAGGTACTTCACGCTTGTCGCCTTTTTCGTACTCGAACGTACCTGTCATAGAGTTAGCGATTACGTCGTAATCAGCACCAACATACTGGCTCTTAGATAAGATTTTTACTGCTTCTGGACGGTTAGCATTGTTGTTAGCATCTAACCACATTGCTGCACGGATCATCGCTTTAACTACGCGGATGTGAGTGTTAGGGTATTTATCAGACCATTGCTTGTTAACACCGAATACTTTTTCTGGGTTGTCTTTCCAAATTTCGTAGTCAGTCACAACGGGAACACCAATACCTTTAAATACCGCTTGTTGGTTCCAAGGTTCACCTACACAGTAACCGTAGATAGTGCCCGCTTCCATAGTGGCTGGCATTTGTGGTGGTGGTGTAACAGAAAGTAAAGCATCAGCGCCGATTGTACCTGATGTATCACCTTTGTGCGGTGCGTAGTAACCAGGGTGAATACCGCCAGCTGCTAGCCAGTAACGTAATTCATAGTTGTGGGTTGATACTGGGAATACCATACCCATGTTGAAAGGCTTACCTTCGTCTTTGTATTTTTCAACAACCGGCTTTAACGCATCGGCTTTGATTGGGTGAACTGGACGGCCATCAGCCATTTTTGGAATGTTTGGCTTCATTTGTTTCCAAATTTCATTAGAAACCGTAATGCCGTTACCGTTTAAATCCATTGAAAATGCAGTAATGATGTCGGCTTGAGTACCGAAACCTATGGTTGCACCTAAAGGTTGACCTGCAAGCATGTGAGCACCATCTAATTGACCATCAATTACGCGGTCAAGTAGTACTTTCCAGTTAGCTTGCGCTTCTAAAGTTACGTATAAACCTTCGTCTTCGAAGTAACCTTTTTCATAGGCTACAGCTAAAGGCGCCATATCAGTTAACTTGATGAAACCGAATTTTAAATCTTCTTTTTCTGGTTCACCTAGTTCTGCTAGGGCATTACCACTGATTGCCAATGAGGCAACCGCCGAAAGTGTTGCAACAGTTTTTAGCGCTTTGCGAACAAAAGTGCTTGTAACCTTTTTAGTGAATTGCATTGTATTCTCCTACCTTAAAAACGAAAAAAGCCCGTTTCGCTGATCTAGGAACTATCAATAGATAGACTCCGTGATCAGAGAAGCGGGCTTCGGTGCCAGGTATCTATAACGACACGCCGTTGTGCCAGATACCAATATCAAATTGTTACGTTTAGGTATTAGCACCTAATGTGCCAGTTTTAAAAAGTTTAATAAAAACAGTGGTTTATGTGTTTTTGGTGGTGATTGGACACTAAAAGGCTGGGTTAAAGGTGATTGCTTGTGCGCATTATTGGGGCAGGTATTAATATGCTTGAATGATTAAAAATGCTAACGGATCTTCATTTTTAGCTATATAAAAAGCCTGTAATCGGCTTATTACAGCTTATCCAATTCGCTTGTAACGCCTAATTTACTTGCCTTATAGCTAAATGATGCAACTTTATGATTATTTTTTGAACGTTTATTAAACAACGACACATTTTAGGGCATGTTCAACTTGGTGCATGTTCAGTGTTTAGTTAAACAGCGTTGTAAAATACGGGGTCTAGTGGCAAAAAAGCATGCCTGTTTTTAATGCATGCCTTTCATTTGTGCATATTATCACTTTGAGTCGTTATCGCTCGGGGGGTTAAGTGTCAGGGTCGGGGAAAGCATCACGGATGGCTATAAACTCATCTAAATTATCGAGCAATAAATCGACTAGCTGAGGATCAAAATGTTTACCACGTTGATCTTTAAGTAAATCGATGACTTTGTCTAATGGCCAAGCGGGTTTATAGCAACGTTCGCTGGCTAATGCATCAAATACATCCGCCAGCGCGGTGATACGCCCAACAATGTGGATATCGTTGCCCTGTAACCCTTGTGGATAACCAGAGCCATCCCATTTTTCATGATGTTGATATGAAATGACCGCGCCTAGTTGTAAGATCTCATTAGTGGATTGGCTCAACACGTCATAACCCAGTTTGGCGTGGGTTTGCATAATGGCCCATTCTTCATTATCTAATTTAGCCGGTTTATTTAAAATTTTATCTGGGATCCCGACTTTACCGACATCATGTAATGGAGAGGCCAGCTTTATATGCTCGCATATATTGGAATCTAAGCCACTGAGTTTGGCTAGCATATAACTGAAATTAGCCACTCGTTTAACATGGCTACCTGTCTCTTTTGAGCGTTTTTCTACTGCTTCGCCGAGTATATAGCTCAGTTCTTTTTGCGAATCCTTAATTAATTCGCGTAAACGAATGTTGTCATAAGCCACCGCAAAGTTATTCGAGAAAAACTCTAATAAATCATGCTGGGTTTGTTCTAATTTCTCGCTGTTTCCAACATACAGTAAATTTTCTAAACCACGTTGCGTAGTAAAGTAACCAATAAAAAAGTCTTCACCATGAATAGAAGTTTTTTGATTGTGCGCTTGCTCAAATAAAAGTTGAATATTATCCGGTATCTCTGTTGAGCTAGAACGGGTAGGGTAATCAGGGTCACATAAGGCAAGTAAACGAAAATCAATGTCGTGTTTGTCATCATTGACCGCAGCACAGCAATATATTTTATCGTCTTGCATACCTAATAAATTGGCAACTTGCTCAAGTACCACCGAGCCAAAAGCACTAATTGAGTCACATTCAAGAAAATTCATCGTGGAGCCTATTATTTTCTCTAAGCCTTTTTGATGCTCTTGAATAGTCTTTAAATCTCGGTACGAGCGCAAGGCAGCGTACATTAAAGTTTTTAACTTAATGTCGGTTAGTTCAGTTTTATTTTTATAGTCGTTAATATCATAGTCACGAATAACCGCTTCTTCTGGCGCTTGACCAGGTTGCCCCGTGCGCAGCACAAGACGGATAAGCTTGTTTTTAAGATCTTGACGAATATATTTAACTAACTCTAGACCCGCGTGGTTAGTTTCCATGACAACGTCGACAAACGCGACAGCAATATCATCATGTTGAGCTAATACCTCGCGAGCTTCCTTGGCTGAATAGGCACTAATAAATTCGAGGTCAGCCTCTTCCAATTGGAAGCCCCTTAGCACCAATTTGGTTACTTGGTGAACATCGGCTTCGTCATCAATTATTAGTATTTTCCAGCTTTTTTGCGGGGCAGACACTACCTCTTCAACTAAATCATTGTCGTCACAAAAAAGAAAGTCGTTACTCATTAACATGCTCTCAATTACATTGATATTAACTAATATAGCTGGTGTTGGTAGATTTGCTTAGTTTGTATACAGATACTATTTTAATAATTGAGTTAGTCATCAATAGTCTTCTCGATCAGGTCTTATGGTTCATTGTCAGCGCTTACTCGCCCCAATCACATAGTAGAGCATATGCTCATGGGGTCTCGAAGCTTGCCTGCATGGATGCAGGTAAGGGGCGTTAGCAGGACGCGGTAGCTTTGACGGCTTTGCTTACATGGATGTAAGTACTTAGGTTTCGTCTGGAACTAGAAACCTGCCACTAAAACCTGATCGCTTTGACTAAATATTGTGACTGTTCACTAAATTATCTAAACCTAACTTATAGTCAAAGCGATCGAACCATGCCAAGTGATCGAGTAGAAAGACAGTTATCTGATTTTGAGTCGCGTATGGCGATTGCCATGGAAACGACCAACACCACGTTCTGGGAATTAAACTACACCAGTCAGCAATATTATGTGATTAAAGCGGATAAAGGTCATTGCACCAATATTGTTAGCCCTTGGTTAGGCGAAGAAACACTTAGGTTGTTTATGCATCCTGATGATGTGCAAATGGCCTATAAGGGGTTGCAGGATGTTGCTGAAATTGGTGGGCAAGTGATGGAAATGCGTTGTCGTGTGGCTAAGCATGCATTGCAAGCCAGCCGCTATTTACAGTCAGATGTGCCAAAAGAATGGGAGTGGATGTTATTTAGTGGTAGACGGGTTGATGCCAGTAGTTTAGGTGCCAATGATAACCATGTTGTTGTAGCCGGCAGTATGCAAAACATAGCGCAATTACAGCAAGCGGAAGATTCATTAACTGAATTAACCCATGATTTAGAAAAGCGAGTATCAGAGCGTACCGCTGAGCTTAATCGCTCATACCAAGAAGTGGCAGATAGCATATTAGAATTACAACAAGCGCAGGATCAGCTAGTTGAGTCAAAGAAAATGGCAGCCCTGGGCTCCATGGTTGCCGGTGTGGCACATGAAGTGAATACCCCTTTGGGTATTTGCGTCACGGCACTGAGCCATATTAAAACAGTAGTTGATCAGTTAGAACAAAAGTACAAGCAAAATAAATTGAGTCGCACAGACTTGGAGCATTTATTTTCTGAGACACAAGACGGAGTGAGTTTAACTTTATCTAATGTTGAGCGCGCCAGTAATTTAATCAAAAGTTTTAAACAAGTATCGGTTGAGCAGTCTAACGAAGATGCACATGAGTTTGAACTTGTCGAGCTGATTAAGGATTCCATTGATACGGTGCGGCCAAGGTTTAAAAATAGTGTGCACCAAGTTAAATTTGACGGCCAATTGCCAATCAATATGTGTAGTCATGCGGGGGCTATTTCGCAAATTATTATTAATTTTATGATTAACTCATTAACCCATGGTTTTGATAATGAAAAGCCAGGAGAAATGGAAATTCTGGTTTCAGAAGTGGGTGATGATGAAGTGCTATTGATTTATCGTGACAATGGTAAAGGAATTAAAGCGGAAAACTTATTTAAGATTTTCGACCCGTTTTTTACAACCAATCGTCAACAAGGCAATACAGGCCTAGGCATGAATATTACCTATAACTTGGTTAATCAAAAGCTCAAAGGTCAGATAATTGTCAATAGTCTTGTCGATCAAGGTGCTGAATTTTATATTCGCATTCCCAAACGTTTAGACAAACTTAAAAAAAAATAATGCATCGTTGCGGCATAAACCGCAACAATGCAGGGTAAGCGTGGCAAGTGGCCAGCTAGTAGTTTGAATTATCTAGCTCAACCGCATCATAAATTTGCTCAAAAATGTCGGGTTCGGCTGCTTGAATGCGATTCCAGCTTGGAATAAAAGGCGTTTCCATGGGTTTATCTAAGTACTGTTGACCTGCTTCCATTATATTTTTAGCAAACAATTCAACCGCTTCTTCTTCACTATGACGGTCTATTTGTAAGCCGTTGAACATTGCATCATTGTAGTACATTTCAACAAAGTCTAATGCGATCCTGAAATAGCTAGCTTTAATGGTGCGGAAGTGCTCTTCGGTAAATACAAAGCCATTGGTAGCGAGTTTACGAAAAACAGCTTTAGTAATATCCGTACTCATTTTGGACAAGCCTTTTTCGGCATCTTCTTTAGATAGTGGCTGGTGTTTGTGGTCATAACAATCAGCAATGTCAACCTGACAGATATTGCGTTCGTTATAATTACGATGCAATTCAGATAGCACACCTATCTCAATGCCCCAGTCACTTGGAATACGCAAATTGCGGATCACGTCAGTACGCAGAGCAAATTCACCAGATAGTGAATATTTAAAGCTATCTAAATATTCAATATAGTCATTGCTGCCGCAAACTTGCTTTAATGCCCGTAGTAAAGGTGTCACTAACAAACGACAAACCCGACCATTTAATTTACCGTCAGCGTATCGTGAATAAAATCCTTTTGAGAATTGGTAACGGAAAGACGGATTAGCCACAGGATAAACTAAACGCGCGAGTAAGCTGCGGTCATAGGTTTTAATATCACAGTCATGCATAGCAATGACTTTTGAATTACCTTGGGCTAAGGTGTAACCATAGCAATACCAAACATTACGACCTTTACCTGGCTCCTTTGGTGCAAGATCAAGTTTTTGTAATTTCTCGTCTACCGCGCGTAAACGTGGGCCGTCATTCCATAAAATCTTTAATGGTTGAGGCAGTCGGCCAAAATATTCTTTGGCATGTTCAAATTCTTCTTTAGTGGCTCGGTCTAAGCCCACGACTATTTGGCTTAAATAAGGTACATCTTTTAGTTGTTGCACTATACCTTCGAGTGCATCAGTTTGTAGCTCTGAGTACAGTGAAGGCAGCACCAATGTCATTGGCATGGTGCGGGAAAAACCAACTAGTTCGCGCTCTATGTCTTCAGTTGTGCGATCAGCTAAATTGTGTAGCGTCGTTATTGTACCGTTTTGATGAAAATCACCCATGCTCGGCCTCCTGAGCGTTAACTAAGAATAATATTAATAGCTTGTGTGACCCCTTCGAACCATCCGGTTGATCCTTGTGAAAGGGGATTAATTTGTAAGTTGGAGCTGGTTAGTTCCAAGTGTTCACCGTTGGCATCACGAATACAGATTGCAATATCTGTTTCGCTTAGCATGGCAAAATCATTTGGGCTATCGCCAGCAGAAAAGGTATTCCAAACCACATAAGGGTTTTTAGCTTGGTAAACTTTTTGTAGCCATTGAATGCCACTAGCTTTGTTTACTTGGCCTAATACGTGATAAAAGCGGCCACCTTTTAATAAGGTGAACCCTGCATCACTAATTTCGTGTTTAAAACGTTGTAGTTTTTCTTCACTGTCTTGCCAGGTCAGAGGTTCGCTAGCAAAACGTTGCTTGGCCATTTTGGCCTTATATAAAGGCAAATCGGTTGCTTGCGCCACTTCTTCCGCGGTGAGCTCGCTAAAACCAGTAAATTTAAAATGATACTTGCGCTTAAGCTTTTGTAGTAGCTGAGTAATCGCTTCTACGCTTTCACCTAAATTGACCATTTGATAGTCGTCATACAGGTTTATTTGTACATCTTTTTTCAAATGTTCTGGAATTTTAAATTCTTTAGGCACACAAACTAGGCTGCCATTTTCGATGACAAAAGGCGCATTGTTTTCTAGTTCGATATTAAAAGCCTGTACTTCGGCGAATGTTTTACTCGTATTAAAAATGACGGGAATATTGAGTCGTTGTAATTCATTGTAAGCCGGCATGGCGGCTTGATAATTATAATCGTGGTGATCTAAAAATGAGCCATCTAAATCAGAGAACATTAACCAGTGAGTAAATTTATCGTTTTGCTTATGCGGTAATTCTATGTGCGTTACTTTTTGTTGGGCATCTAGCTCAAGTACCGCATCTGATAATGCTGGCAAGCGGGCTAAGTTATCTTCGGTGATACGTTGATAATGTTGAATAAAGGTGGCGACTTGTGCGTCTGACATACCGGCATCTAAGCCTTTAATTGCCTTTAATCTGTGCTCTTGTTTAATACGCCAGTTAACCACTTGATCAAAGCTAGGCGCTTTTAGCATGATGTTGACGTCAATTAAATCGAATAATGCCGGATAAACACAACGCAGTTGACGATTGACCCAGCCGCGCCAAATGGCGTGTGGATCTTGTTCTTTTTCTAATGGGTTGACCGGTTTATCAAGCAAGTCTGCTTCTACCGCTTGGCTATTTACACACCAACCTTCCAAGAAAATAATATCGGGTTGCTCGGTGATTGTTTGCCATTCACTTTCAGAGGCACGATCGTCTACTGCTTTATCGAAGATAGGAAGCTGAAGACTAAAATCGGCTGGATATTTGGCTTGCTTAAGCTGACTAATCAGTGAAACGCCTAATTCTACATCGTGAGTGCCGGGCACCCCGCGTGTCGCTAATAATGGGTGAACTGTCTCAGCCAGTTGTTGGCGCTCGTTTTTAGTTAGGTATAAGTCATCAATCGACACCACGACGGATTTTTTGTAGAAGGCGTGTGCCAGTAACCAAGTGAGTAGGTGACAAAGTGTTGATTTTCCCGAGCCTTGCGTACCATTAACACCAATGACAATCGGTTTATTTTGATGAAGCTGATTACAGTAAGACGCCAGTGGATAATATACTGTGTGCAGCTGCTTGCTAAGGCTTTCAGGGTAATGGGCCTTGCGCAAAAATTGTGTGAACTTTTGGGCAAAAAGTTCGCTTTGTATTTTTGTATCCATACAGGTTGGCTGCTTTATCATATTTTTCCACCTACTGAGTTAACCTGCTTAACAAGTCAAAATAGTGTCGTTGCGAGCATTTACGTCTTGTTACTCCACATAGCAAAATAGTTTCCAGTTTTTAAAAGTCCAATAAAAACAATTGGTTATGTTTGTTTTTGTTGTTTAATTAGTAAAAAGATAGATGATGCTTAGCATTTTTGCACCAAATTGGATCTTTAAGTGGTTACGCATTATTTGATTGCAAACACGAATTACACATGCCTTAACGCTAGGAATGATAATTGCACAGTAACAGTTTAGTGCATTTGCCTAAGTCGACATATTTTGCGGTTAACCACTGACTAAAACTGTCGGATTAAAATTACAATACGAGCTAGGGGATCTTATGACTGTTGAGTTTACTGCTGATTTCAAACGTACCATAGAGCAGCGATTAGCCCACCTATATAAACCGGATGATAAAGCCCAAGCATTGGATGCTTTATTGAGCATGTTGGCTAAGTATCAAGCAATATTCCCTAATAAGGTGCAAGGACATCGCTGGAATGAAGAGGATATGATCTTAATTACCTATGGTGATTCTGTTTGTGGCCTCGAAAATAAGCCGTTACAAAGTTTATATAAGTTTTGGTTAGAATATTTAGATAAGGTACTGCCTTGCATTCATATTTTGCCGTTTTATCCGTTTAGCTCAGACGATGGTTTTTCTGTAATTGATTATAAAATGGTCAATCACGAATTAGGCAGTTGGCACGATATTATGCAAATCAGCGACAATGTAGACCTGATGTTTGATTATGTGCTGAATCATATTTCGCGAGAAAGTTTATGGTTTGTTGACTATGTGAGTGGCAACAAACCTTACACAGATTACTTTATTCAATTACCGCCAGAAACCGATACGCATTTAGTCACTCGGCCACGAAATACGCCCCTGTTGGCGCCAATACATACTCGTCAAGGGTTAAAGTACGTTTGGGCAACCTTTAGTGAAGATCAAATTGATTTAAACTACGCTAACTGGCGTGTGCTTATCGCCATGATTGATGTTTTCCTATTTTACATTAGTAAAGGAGCGCGCTTTGTGCGGCTCGATGCGGTGGCATTTTTATGGAAACAGTTAGGCACCAATTGCATTCATTTACCCGAAACACATGAAGTTGTTAAATTACTGCGTGATATTATTGATGAGATTGCACCTTGGGTGGTGATTATTACCGAGACGAATGTGCCGCATAGTGAAAACCTCAGTTACTTTGGCGCAGGGGATGAAGCACATATGATTTATCAATTTGCTTTACCCCCATTAGTGCTCTTTACCATGCATCGTGGTAACTCAGAAACACTAACCTCATGGTGTATGAGTTTAAACCCGCCACCAGACAACTGTACTTTCTTAAATTTTACCGCTTCTCATGATGGGGTGGGTTTGCGAGCGCTTGAGAATATTTTGCCGCCACATGAATTAGAAAGCTTAGTTGATTCTATGCATCAGTTTGGCGGTTTCGTGAGCATGAAAAGTAATAGCGACGGCACTGAAAGCCCATACGAGATCAACATCTCTTATTATGATGCTATGTTAGGAACCCGCACGGGCCCTGATCAATGGCAGCAACAGCGCTTTTTGTGCTCACAAACCCTGATGATCAGCTTACAAGGGATCCCCGCTATATACATTCATAGCTTGTTAGCTACGCCGAATGATTTAGAAGGGGTTGAAAGTACAGGGCGTTTACGCTCAATTAATCGTAAAAAATGGCAGGCAGTTGATTTAGATAAACATTTATCGAGTCGTGATGGTTTAGTGTTTAAAGAATACAAAAGACGATTACAGTTACGAAAAATGCAAAAAGCTTTCTCTCCTGACGCTGAACAAAAAGTATTTGATATTAGCAGCCAATTATTCGTTATTAGGCGCAGCCATAAGCAGCAAACCCTATTTGCTATTTATAATGTGACGAGTCGCATAGTGGAACTCGATTTACAAAAGCTATATCACGGTAATGATGCAACATTAATTGATGTATTGTCAGGTACTCAGTATCAAGCCGACAAAACGATTAAAATTGAGCCTTATCAGGCATTGTGGTTAAGTTAACTCATTAAACGCACTACGGATCTTTTTGGTGCATAATCGGTTGGTAATTCGCCAAGTTATATTTTGGTGCGTTACCAACTCTGACCTAAATTAATAGAAATAAAAAAATATTTCACTGCTCCTGCCCCGTATTATATGTGAATATCACTTTTTTATATGACATAAATTGTTATAACACAACAAGCTGGAATGAAGCTTGCTATCTTAGCAATGAATGCAGCCCCCCAGTTGCTGTATTCAGACAAGATACGGTTAAATTAGCAATGTCGCTAATCGAGATGGTAAGGAAGGTAACGTATGTCATTTTTAATGCAACCAGCCTATTTTTTAATTAAAGGTTTTGGCTTAGTGCGCTACGCGCTTTTGCTGGTATTGTTATTTGTGGGTGTGGTTTGTGCCGGCGTGTGGTTAAGTACGGATCTATTTATTGCCTTGTCTGTTATCTATCTTTATTTATTTTTTGGTGCATTTTTACGCATCTTTTCAGAGATCAGTGAATTTAAACATTTAGTACGTAAAGTCGATGTTAAAGATGATTTTGATTATCGTACCCTTAAATTTGATTCATTGTTATACACCCAGTCATTTGCTGAGCTATTGCGTACTTATCGTGATATGTCACGTATTAACGATGCTTATTCTGATCGAATGAGTGAAGTTGAGCATTCCTCAGCGCAAGTTATTGAAACCGCTAATCAAGTATCGAGTAATGTGCGTCGTCAGTCTGACTCAACTCATTCGACAGCGGCAGCTATTGTTGAAATGACCCAGTCGTTAGCAGAAGTGAATGATAAAATTGTTAATGTTCACAATGCAGCTGAGCAGGCCAGTCAAGTCGCTAAGCAAGGACATGATTATTTAACGCAACTGCACAATGAAATTCAGCAAGTTGAAGAAGAAGCAGAGCGTACCCAACAAGAAATGTCGACTTTGGATAAGTCGACTGAAACCGTTATGCGCATGTCCGAGTCCATTCGTGAAATTTCTGAGCAAACAAATTTATTAGCATTGAATGCATCAATTGAAGCGGCTCGAGCCGGTGAATTTGGCCGTGGTTTTGCGGTAGTCGCCGAAGAAGTGCGCGCTTTGGCGCAGCGCAGTAACGAAACCGCTAGCAGTATTATTGGTAGTATTGTTGATGTTAAGGAGCAAAGTCAGCAAATTGTAGACAGTATGAATAATGTCGTTGAGCGCTCGCAGTCGTGTTTAACACAAGCTCGCACGGTGGATGATGTATTAAAACAAATTGAACAAGAGACTTTTTCGGTACAAGAACAAATCGGTATCGTTTCAGCGAATGCCGAGCAACAAAAAATGGCGACACAAGAAATATCAGAACATGTTGAATTAGTGGTTGAAGGGGCAAGATCAAATGCAGATATTGCCGACCAAGCCGAGCGTGTAGCCAGTCATTTAAAGAATCTAACTCAGCTTGCTTAACAACGCCGTTAAGAAACAAAAAGACATTGAAAGTAAGAGGTAAAAATTATGGGGATGCTAGTTATTGGGATAATCTTGGGGTTGATTGTGATTGCCGTGTATGGCGCGCAACGTAAACAGCGCAAGATCCTCAACGACCAAAAATCTGGCTTACGCCATATCAAGCAAGTTAAGTTGCTTATTAGTTTATTGCAAAAGCACCGAGGTTTGAGTGCAGCTTGGTGCCAAGGCGACTCAAGTGTAATGGCTGAACTTAATCTGTTAAAAAGTGATATTCGCAAGGTCGTGATTGAATTAGAGGGCCATGGCTTAACGCAACAATTTGATCGTTTTGCTGCTTTTCAAGATCACTGGTCTCGCTTAGCTAAACACAAAGATGATTTAAGCGCAGAAAGTAGTTTTAAACAACATACGCATATGATTGCTAATGTTTTGTACTTACTCGAAGATGTGGCAGAGAAATATCACTTAAGCCAAGAGTTTTTACCTGAGTTTACCCATGTTGGCTACTTGTGGCGTGAATTACTTGCTGTAACCGAGAGTGTCGGGCAGTCGCGCGCTGTCGGTACTAGTGCTGTTACCGCTAAGCAATGCTCAAGTGTCGAGCGTATTCGCCTTAAGTTTTTACGCCAGCATATTACTCATGTATCTGAGAAAGTGCTGAAGCAAATGAAAACAGGCAGTGATAGTGAACTGAACAAATTTATAGATCAAGGTGTACAACATACTCGATATTTAACCTCAGCCATAGTTAACGAAATATTGGAGCCAGAAGAAATTGTGATGCAGCGCTCAGATTATTTTGATTTAGCCACTCAGACTATGGATTCGTTATTGAGTATTTTTGACCATCAAGTTTTGCAAATTGAGCTCGCCGTCACTAAATAGTGACATAACTTGGATTATAATTTGTAAACACAGGGAAGCACTCTCATTAACCGTGGTTACTTAAGCCACGGTGTTGAGATTAAACAACTCATAAATAAGATAATGAATCAAAATCCGCGCTTAGCGCAAAATCAAAGCCGCTCGATAGTCAAACAGCAAGGTAGTTTTAGTGGATGGTTTGATAAGTGGCAAGTTAACAGCCATTTTCAGCCTATATATTCGATTGCCCTACAGCGTGTCGTGGGTTACGAAGGTTTAATGCGCGTTAACGACAATGGCCGCGCTATTTCCCCCTTAGTAGCGTTTGCTAGCTGCAATAGTATTGATGAAACCCTTAAGCTTGATCGTTTAAGCCGAGCATTGCATTTACTTAATTTTAAGTCAGTACAAAGTCGAGGCCAGTGGATATTTTTAAACTTACGTGGTGAAGAAATTTGTCAGCGTAACCTTGACCCTAGTGACTTAGTTGAGCAGTTAGCGCGTCATGGGTATCAACCTCGACAAATCGTGTTAGAGATCCTAGAAGATCTGATTTTGGATGATCAGTTACTAATTGAATTCGTCGCCAACTATAAGGCGGCAGGTTTTATTGTCGCGATTGACGACTTTGGAGCTGGCTATTCTAATTTTGATCGTATTTGGAAATTAAACCCTAATATCGTCAAGCTCGATCGTTGTATGATCGCTAGCGCTGTTGAAGAGAACCGTGCGAGACGTATTTTTTCTCGCTTGATTAGTTTAGTACGCGAAACCGAAAGCCTAGTGCTGATTGAAGGCATTGAAACACAAGACGAAGCTTTGCTTGCTATGGATAGTGAAGCCGATATGGTGCAGGGCTATTATTTTGCTAAACCTAATTCGATGGACGAAGTTCGTGATTGCGATGCGTTAATGTCGTTCAAGCGCCTAGGCAATAAGCTGAATCATCAAAAAGCGAGTCAAGATTTACAATATCAGAGCAAAGTTAAAGTTTACGAAAGCCTGTTAAGTCATTGTGCCAATATGCTGCAATTGGGCGTTGGTTTTAAAGAGAGTTGTCAGCATTTAATTAAAAAGCAAGGTTGTAGTTGTGTTTACATGCTCAACCAAGAGGGTTTTCAAGTCACAACTACATTAAAAGGCATTGCAGCCGAGGCAACGGACACTCACTATCAACCCTTTGCAGACAATGAGGGTATTAACTGGGCTCGGCGCGAGTACTTTAGCAAAGCTATTTCAGCGATGGGCAAAGTTTATATTTCACAGCCTTATTTAGCGTTACCTGATGTGGCGATGAATGTTACCATTTCACTAGCCTTTTCTGCTAAAGGCCAATCCTACGTTTTATGCTGTGATGTGGATTATAAATATTTGGAAGTTGCTGATGAGCAGTCGACGTTGCCAACTGATCTAGGGGTAGATTTAGATTTAGGAAATATGCTGCTAGGTTAGGGGTTGTTTATCTTGCGGCTGGCACAAGGTTTGTCGATGTGAAATCGACCCTACAAGTTAGTAAATGGTTATAAATTCAACCGTTCAAAACTTTTGAGTTAAGGTAATAGTTTAGCGCCGATAAGTTAATTATAGTAAGCAAAAAAAGCGACAATTTGTCGCTTTTTTTAGTTGCAAAATGGGGCTTGAGTTGGGCTAACTAAACGCCTCCATATACGACACGAGATCGCGCGCCACAACGTCCATTTTTTTACCTTTATCCATGGCCATTTTGCGCAGCATTTTATGAGCATCATTTTCTGAAATGCCTTTTTGCTGCATGATTAAACCTTTTGCTCGATCTAACCACTTCCGATTTTCTAGCTTATCTTTGACTTCTGATAATTCACTACGTAATGCTTGCACCTCGTTAAATCGGGCAAAGGCAATTTGTAGTGTCGCCTCAACGTGATAAGGCAAACGATCAGACGCAATATAAGCGTTTATTTTCGAGTCGATTACGGCCTTGATCATATCGTGGGTTGGGTACTCAACATAAAACACGATAGGTTTAGGTGTGATCTGTTGAATAATGTTTAACGTCGCGATATGACTGGGTTTTATCCGGTCGACATCCAAAATAATGACATCAGGGTCGAATGATTCTAGTTTCTGTAAAACGAAATTATCGACCACCATAGGCAAGACGCTGTAGCTTGCCGTGAGTAGCGCATCTTTGATGCTACGTTCAAATTCTTCAGATTCAACAAATAACAGCGCTGTTTTGTCACTTTGAACCTGAGGATGGTATATGTTTTCCATAATAACTAACTTTTATTGGAGACTGAAAACTAAGCACGCCATTGTGCAAATAGGTTTAAGCAAAAAATATACCTATATGTAATTCCCTTTAATATCAGTGGGTTGTATCTGTGGTTGTGACGATTTTGGTGCGTTTTCACTCATTACCCCAAATTAGTGCACCAGATTGGCAAATGATTTTTTTCTTATTTTGCTGTTGGGGTAAATCTGGTTTCTAATCCTGCTTACGAGTATAGTTGCAACATTCATCGACTTGTGGGGTATATCGGTGGCAGAGCCATTTAAAAATTACATAAAAGCCGTAGGTAAAGGGCACAAAGCAGGACGTTATTTAACTCAGCTAGAAGCTGAAGATGCAATGGCGCAAATGCTCAGTGGTCAAGCGACGCCAGAGCAACTGGGTGCATTGCTGATGCTGTTACGCGTTCGTGAAGAATCAGTTGAGGAATTAGCGGGTTTTTTAACTGCCTGTCGTAGTGCGGTTAAAGACGAGTTTAAAGCGCTGGATTGTGTCGATCTTGATTTGGGTTGTTACGCTGGCAAGCGCCGTCATTTGCCTTGGTTTGTATTAGCGGTTGTGGCATTAGCGCAATCTGGTGTGCGCGTGATGATGCACGGTACGGCTGAACCGGAATCAAAGCGGTTGTATCTCAAACAAGTATTTGGAGAACTAGGCTGGCCCATTGCGTCAAATGCCCAGCAAGTACAAACGCATATAGCCCAACAAGGCTTTGCTTATGTTGATTTACAAGATCTCCATCCACAGTTGGATGAATTAATCCAATTACGAGCGTTGTTTGGTTTACGCTCATGCACTAACACATTGGCGCGTATGCTTAACCCAACAGGCGCTAAAAATAGCTTTCATGGTGTTTTTCATAAAGAGTTTGATGCGCGCCACGCTGAAGTCGCCGCTCAGCTAAAGGACAATAATGTGTCTTGTATTCGTGGTGAAGGGGGAGAAACCGAAGTTAACCCTGAGCGCGAATGTGTTATGCATATTGCGCGCGCTGGGCAACTAGCGACAGTGCAGTTACCTATTATGTTGGAAAAGTGGCAAATAAAACCGCGTGAATTATCGAGCGTTGAATTAGCTGATTTCTGGCGCTTATCTACCGCTGAGCAACAAGCTCAGAACCCATATGGTTATGCTGCTGTTATCGCTACTTTATCGAGTTTTTTAATTTTGATTGAAAAGCTCGATTTTGAATCCGCGCAGCAAAAAGCTTTGTCTGTTTGGCAAGCTCGTCAGCACTTTCCCGAGTAATGAATGGCCTGAGAGAGGGGGGATACCTTGTAGTGTCTTCTCACTCAGGTTTTATGGTTCATTTCTTATGGGTATTATTATTGTGGGCGAGCATTTATGCCAATGCCATTAAGTGGCTTGTGTTGGGCTTCGCAAGCTCAGCGCCAACCTACGTTGGCTTAAGTTAACGACATTGGCATTTATGCTTGCAGAACCCGCAAACCTTTCTGGCCTAAAAAAGCTTACCAAAAGTAGAGGAGCGTAAGCCAAATATCACTTACAAAAAGGCTAATGACTTTGTAACTATTAATTGGTTATCTGTCCGCAGCTTGAGATGCTAACAGTTATATTTACTCAGCCTACGCCGCTTCAGCTAAATATTTATGTAAGATAGCTTGTACGTCGGCAACTTGTAGGGGTTTGGTTAAATAGTCAATCATGCCAATTTCATAGGCTTTATCTATATCTTTTTTCATGGCGTTGGCCGATAAAGCACATATTTTTAATTGAGTAAAACCTTGCTCAAAGATTTTTGTAGTGGCTTGATAACCGTCCAAAATGGGCATTTGAATATCCATTAAAACCAGATCATAGTGTGTATTGTTGTGCACCATATCAACCGCTTCTTGACCATTTATCGCCTCGTCGTAGGTCACGCCAAATGTGCTTAGCATTTCACCTGCGACAATACGATTAATGTCATTGTCGTCAACTAATAAAACATGGCCGCTAAATTTACTGCGTGCTTTAGCTGTATTGGTATGCGTGTCGGTGAATTTTTCTGGGCTCCACACTTGATTGAGTTTATTGATAATTTGCTTAGGCGTAGCAGGTAACATTAATCTTTGAAAATGTTTCGGTAATGCGTCATCGACTATTGAGTTATCAATAATCAGTAGCAACTTTGTGTGCTGATTTACTTGGTTTAACCACTCCTCTAATGTGTGCCAATGGTCTAGCTTAGCAACTTCAACAATCAGTAACGAGGGCTGTTGAAATGTATGATCTTGATAATTGTCGTGGGTTAAATGGATTAGGGTGAATCCATAGTCTTGTAATTTAATTGGCGACAGTAGTGAAGTGCCATCATTAGCCAAGTAATAGACTGGGCACAATTCGCATTCAAGGTTTTGTAAAAAGTTGGGACTCGCTAAAGCTTGTAGTTTTAAAGTAACCGTAAATGTTGTGCCTTGTTGCGGTGTTGATTCGACATTAATCTCTCCCTGCATTAATTCAACTAATTGTTTGACTATGCTTAGGCCAAGACCTGTGCCGCCGTATTTACGACTGGTGCCTTGGTCCGCTTGAGTAAAGGATTGAAATATTTTATCCAGTTGAGCCTGAGACATACCTATGCCGGTATCTTTGATTTGTATTTGCAGCAATAAACTTTTGTCGCGAGAATGCTGGCTAAAATCAAAGGCGAGTTGGATAAAACCTTGTTCAGTAAACTTGATGGAATTATTGGCTAAATTGAGGATCACTTGACTAATGCGCAGCGGATCACCCATGAGTTGTTGCGGCATGTTTGGGTTGACGTTTAATTTAACCTTTAATTGTTTTTCTTGCGCTTTAACCCCAATGTTAGCAAGTAAGGTTTCCAAAATTTGATCAAGTGGGAAACCGACCGATTCGATATCTAATTTACCGGCTTCAATCTTTGAAAAATCAAGAATGTCATTAATGACACTCATTAATATTTGCCCTGAAAATAAGGCTTTCGACAAATATTCTTGCTGTTGTTCACTTACGTCGGTTCTCAGGCACAAATCAACCAGTCCAATCACGCCGTTTAATGGCGTTCTTATTTCATGGCTCATATTAGCCAAAAACAAGCTTTTTGATTCGGTGGCTTGTTCTGCTTTAATTTTAGCTTCAGCAAGTGCGCTATTTAGTTCTTGCTGGCGCTCATTTTGACTTTGCGCTTGAGCGAGTAATGTTTGGGTTTGTTCATTTTTTTGTTGGAAAACACTGGCTGCTTGTGCCAATTCTCCAATTTCATCTTGGCGGTCGAGGGAAGGCAATGTCTCTACATGCTCGCCAACGGATAATTTACGAAATATTTTAGACATGGATTTGATTGGCAATAAAACTCTAAAGCCTAATATGAGCGCCGAAATTAGGGTTGTAGTTATTGCCGCAGAGGCCAGCAGGATGTTTTTAAACAGGATGTCATCGGCGTTTTTTTGGGTTTGTTGGTTAATTTCTGCTTGTTGTGCCTCAACGAGTTCGACAAGTTGTTTGGTTAAAAACAGGAATTCGTTAGCTGAACCTGTCATCACTACATTGACTAAAAATACGTAACCCGTAGTTAATTGAGTTAATCGATAAAAGTTTTTTTTGCTGGCAGTTGTTTGCTGCAATATGGTTTCAATATCGGCATTTTGTTCACTTAACGGTGCTAAAGCGTGTTGAAACTCAGTTAATGCCAAATTAAAACGCTCAATATATTGGTAGTCGGGGCTGGCAATATATTGAAATGCGGCATTTTCAGCCTCTAATAAGTAACGCAATAATTGTGAGTGTAGACTTTGTGAAATAGCTTGTTTAAAGGGATATAGTGATTTTTGAGTTTGTTCCAACGCATTAATCACATGGGTTTGAAATAACCCTTCTTGGTTTTGCCTGCTGTTCACCACTTGCGCGAAGTTTTCTTGATAGGCTTGTAAATGTTCCAACATGCTGGCGACATAGTCAGAAAATTGCTGCTGATTATGGGTACCAACATGGCTGTTATCTAGTGTTTTTAATTGCTCAACTAATCCGGTTACTAACTCACTAAAGCGTTCACTGGCTGATTCGCTGCCGGTTTGTTTGTATATCAGCACATTGCGTTGTAGGTCGATAACTTGGGTTTGCAAGTTTTTTACCGTGGCAATATTAGTTAATGAGGTTTGCGTTAAGGCAAAGTTATCCGAATAGGAACGGCTCGATTGCACTGAAAAATATGCTTGAGCTATGGTTAACGACAATAACAGCGTTAATATAACGTATACTTGGCTTTTAATTGATGTCAGCATTGGCTTGCCTTAGGTGCTGATAAACTCATACCATTTTTGCAAACTGTACTCATAGGTTGGCATAACCGTATTCCATACAGCTACATTACTTAGACGTTCTATATAGCTACCGCCTGTGCGTACATTATTCTTTTTAACTGATACTAGGCCGTCAGTTCCAGTGAGATCTTGCTCTGCGGGTTTGCCTAAATACCAGTATTTCCACTCGGCTGGCGATAGTTGTAGTTTTGCACGCTGTGGATTGGAAATATAATAGCCTTGGCGGGCAATAAATGCCCCCGCCCAACCAGATAGCCACCAATTCATATAGTCGTAAGCTGCGTCTTTTACTCGCCCTTGAGCGGCGGAAGACAAGCACATAACCCCATGCCAGCCTCGATAACCCTCTTTAGGTGCGGCATAACGCACTGGTACATTCTGGCCGTTGAGTGACGCAACGGCGGGAGAAAACATGCTTTCAATGACAACCCGGCCACTTCGCATAAATTGCACAGATTCAGGTACAGATGTCCAATAGCCGCTAAAGTGTTGTTGTCGTTTGTATTGACCCAGTATGGTAAATAATTTATCAAGCTCGGTTTTACTGATGGCGCCAATATCATTAAATTCAATAAAGCCTTTAGCTTGTGCAGCTAATGCTAAGTCAAATAGGCCTATGGTTGGCGCATTGACTATACCAACTTTACCGCGATAGGCGTCATTTAATAACCAACCCCAGCTTTCGGTTTTATAAGGTTCCCCAGCGGCGATAACATTAGTGTTGTAGCCAAAAGAGTCAACGTTATGCACATAAGGTAAAAAGCTAATTTGCCCTGTAAAGTTAGCGCCTAATTGCCCATTTTTTTGAATATTGAGAATTTTCGATGGCGCGTCACCGGCCCCTAAATTGGCATTCGTCGTGAGCTTACCGGTTTTAGTTAAGTCGTTAATTTCATGCCAATAAGTGAGTCGTTTCGTGTCAATGGCTTGGATAGCTCCTGAACGCCAAAGTACGTTAATACTGTTAGACCATTGTTCGTATAGGTCAAACTGTTGTGGAAACATAGAGGCTTTTTGTAATACCGCAGCACTGCCTTTGGCTTCAAACGCAAGGTCAATACCAAGGTCTTCCATGGCTTTCTTGCGTATCGCTTCTTGTAATGTGACGTGCGTACCTAATATACGCAGTAAGGGCTTGGTGCGAGCAAATACATAGGGGGCTTGGCTATAAACGCCAACAGCCGCACTGCCCAGTAGTATTTTTTTTAGTGTACGACGTTTGCTTTGGTTCAATGTTGACATTGATGCCAATCTCACCATTTTTTTGGTTATTAGCTCAAAGCCTAGTCAAAGTTTATTGATTTAACCAATGCACCCTTAAAATTATTGTTCAGTTTTGCGTCTGGCAATATAGCCTTGCACCATGGCTAAGGAAAATTCATCAAAGCCGTTGGTATTAAGTAATTTGATGACATCTGGGTTTTCATTGGCAATGGCTTCAAATAATACAGTAATTGCATTGAGTGTTGCTTCGCGACTAATCACACAATCACGCGATGATTCGAGCATCATGTCTAATAATAATTGGCGTGAACACGCTGCGTGGCTGGTTGATGGCAGCTCTTGTTGGGTTGGGTTAAGTTCTACTACGTTCATTTTGGTTTCCTAAGTCGGATTGAGACTGAACTAATTTTGTTAATGATTCTTTTTCGTCTCAAACTGTAATACCTAACATTATTTTTATTTTTCAGATGGTATCTGCGACGTAGCGCACGAAAGTGTAAGCTGAGCTGATGCAAGACAGTGTTTGTTTTCATTTTGTGACGCCTTTCTTACCTTTCATAAGCGCGATATTCAGTGGTAAATAGCGCTATAATGATCAGTGTGTATACGAAGCTTTACACGCCTTAGTTTTCGCTTTTCTGTTTTTAGTGTGAGTAATATGAAATTATCTCAATTTGGTCAGCAGCTAACGTCTGATTCTGGCATAGTCAATTTAATGGCCGACCTCGGTAATGCGCTTAATGTGAATCCTAATCTGTTGTTTCTCGGCGGTGGTAATCCTGCCAAAGTCGATGAGTTTGAGTTACTGGTTAGTCAATTACTGAGTGAAATTGCGCAAGATCCGCAAGCATTACATAAATTGGTCGGGGTTTATCAATCACCGCAAGGTGCTGAAGATTTTATCCAACAGTTGAGTCACTATTTTCAGCAGCATTGTGCATGGCAAGTCGCAGACAAGAACATCGCTATCACCAATGGTAGTCAGTCGGCGTTTTTTATATTGATTAATATGCTAGCTGGCCAAGCGGCAGATGCGACGCAACACAAGCATTTTCTTTTTCCGTTAATGCCGGAGTATTTAGGTTATAGTGACCAAGGGGTAGCAGATGACTATTTTGTTGGCGCTAAACCGCAAATAGAAGAAATTGGCCCAGATTTATTTAAGTACAAAATTGATTTTGACAATCTGCATATTGATGACAAAGTGGCGGCAATTTGTGTATCTCGACCGACCAACCCAACCGGCAATATGATCACAGACGATGAATTAAACCAATTGTCTGATTTAGCTAAGCAGCACAATATTCCGCTAATTATCGATTGTGCTTACGGTGAACCTTTCCCAGGGATTGTTTATCAATCATCAAACTACCAATGGCAAGATCATCATATTCTGGTATTGAGTTTATCAAAATTAGGTTTGCCCGCGACGCGTACGGGAATCGTGGTTGCGCATCCTGATTTAATCCAACGAGTGGTGAAAGTGAATACCATCATGAGTTTGGCCAATGGTAATTTAGGCCCTGAACTAATGACGCGCATGCTGGCGCAAGGCAAAGTAAAATCAATTTGTAAAGACATGCTATTGCCCTTTTATCAGCGTAAACGAGATGTGCTGATGAATGCGTTACGCAATGAGCTGCAAGGTCTGCCTTATCGTATTCATCAACCTGAGGGTGCATTCTTTTTGTGGTTATGGCTAAAAGACTTGCCAATAAGTAGTGCCGATTTATATCAAAGGCTGAAACAGCAAGGGGTATTGGTCATGGATGGCTCGCCTTTCTTTTTTGCATTAGATGACGCGTGGCAGCATAAACAAGAATGTTTACGTTTGTCTTATTGTCAAAGTGATGAGGTGATTGAATCGGCTGCTAAAATTATTGGTCAAGAGGTTAAAGCTTTGTACAGTAAACAAGCATAACTTATTGCGTTAAATTTGCTTTACTTTGATTGGAGTTGCGTAAACTAACGATATAGTCTTCTCGCTCAGGCTTTATGGTTCATTGTCAGCGCTTACTCACCCCAATCACATAATAGGGCATATGCTCATGGGGATTCGAAGCTTGACGGCTTCCCCTAAAACTTGATCGCTTTGACGATAATATCAGCGTTAGAGAGTAACTCCAGATGATAAAATTAGCTGTTTTTGATTTAGATGGCACCTTGATTGATTCGTTGCCAAGTATTGCCCATGCGCTAGATAGTGCCTTGGCGGCAATCAATTATCCATTGGTTGGGGAAGATAATACGCGCCAGTGGATCGGTAATGGCAGTGATGTTTTGGTTGCCCGCGGTATGAGCCGAAGCCGTCAGATTAATGCTGATTTGCCACCAGAGCTGTTAGCCAACGCCCGCCAAATTTTTAATCAAACCTATCAAGCCGCAGGGCATCAATTTGATCGAATTTACCCTAACGTGGCGCCAACGTTAGATAAATTGGCGGCTAAAGGTATTAAAATGGCGGTGTTGACCAATAAAACTGAGTGTTTTGTTGAGCCCATATTGCAACACTTTGCTATTGATCAGCATTTTAAATACGTGATTGCCGGTAACACCCTAAGCGAGCGCAAACCTTCACCTTTAGGGTTGCATTGGTTGGCAAATAAGTTTCAAGTGACAGCGCAAGAAATGCTGATGGTAGGTGATTCTGAAAACGACATTAAAGCGGCTCAGGCAGCCGGCTGTTTGTCGATTGGCTTAACTTATGGTTATAACTATGGGGTGCCCATTAGTGAGGCGGACCCTGACTTTGTTATCGACGATTTTGCTCAATTGCTTGATATTCCAGCACTTAAACATACGCAACACGCGTTGCTAGAGGAAACTGTTTAATTCCTTGTTATACTCGCGCTTTTTTGCGTATTAGTGCCGGTTGTCAATGGCGTGGTGATAAGGGGAATTGATTATGAATTGTGGATTAGATTTTGGAACGTCGCATTGTGCGCTTGGTGTCAGTTATGGCCAGCAAACCGAAATCGTTCCCTTATTTACACATAATGATAAGCCCACGCGTTTCATGCCATCAACCTTGTATGCATTCGAGCGAGGGCTAATTAGTGACTACATATATCAAGCGTTAAGCTCGCAACCTGAACTGGCAACTGGTTATCTGCAAGCCCGTAAACTCGCTTTGCAAAAAGCGCCAGCCCTACGACGAAATCATGATTTAACTGCTAATGAAACAGCTTGTTTTGTTGGTCATGAGGCCATTAGCGAATATTTAGAGTTTCCAGAAGAAGGCTACTTTGTAAAATCACCAAAATCATTTTTGGGTGCCAGTGGCTTACAGGCAAATCAAATTGAATTTTTCGAAGATCTGGTCACGGCTATGATGCTGTCTGTTAAAAATCAGGCAGAAAAGCATTTACAGCAAAGTTTGCAAAATGTGGTAATTGGCCGACCGGTCAATTTCCAAGGCATTAATAGTGAACACAGCAACAAACAAGCCATAGATATTTTAACATTAGCGGCTCAGCGTTGTGGCTTTCAACAGGTTGAATTTTTGTATGAACCTTTAGCCGCGGGTATTGATTTTGAGAGCCAGCTCGATCAAGAAAAAACCGTACTTGTGGTTGATATTGGTGGTGGTACAACCGATTGCTCCATGGTGATCATGGGACCCGATCGCCAGCAACTGACTGAGCGACAAGGCGATTTTCTAGCTCATACCGGTAAACGGGTAGGCGGTAATGATTTAGATATCTTTTTTGCGTATAAACAGCTTATGCCATTGTTTGGTTTAGGTAGCGAGTTTAAAACGGGTAAAAGTTTACCAACACGCATTTTTTGGGATGCGGTAGCGACGAACGATGTTGTTGCGCAAACTGAATTCTACAGCCGCAGTAACGCCAACGCACTCGACCAACTAACTCGAGACGCTGCACAAGGCCATTTGATTAAGCGCTTATATCAACTCCAGCAAACTAAACAAAACAATCGCTTAGTGCGCAGCGCAGAACTGGCAAAAATCCAGCTTAGTGAGCAACCTCAAACCCAAGTGGAATTAGACTATATTTCGCATGGTTTAAACCAACAACTGACACCGCAAGATTTTGCTGATGCTATTCAAGCACCTATTAAGGATATTCAAAGCTTGATTGTCGAAGCGATTAATCAAGCTCAATGTCAGCCTGATGTTATTTATTTAACTGGCGGTAGTGCTAAGTCGCCAGTATTGCGCCAAGCAGTACTCGATGCAGTTCAACAAGCGCATCAGCAATCAGAACAAGCTATCCCTTTACTTGATGGTGACTATTTCGGCAGTGTTACGGCTGGGTTAGCTAAATGGGCATCGCGGATTTACGCTTAAGGGATACGCCATTGTTCGGCTAAACCATAGCTACTTTCAGAAATTAAGGTTTGATTGTCTTGACTAAAAGCAAAGTCCAGAATGGTGACACCTAGGCTGTCACCTTCATAGCGCCATTCAGCTATTTTTTCGCCGTTGTGGATATTCCATAGTTTTATTTTTTGGTTAGGTGCACCTGTCGCTAGTGTCGCGCCATCATGTGAAAAAACCGCACTGGTGAATATTTGCTGACGCATAGGGTAGATTAATTGCGATACTCGCTTACCGCTTTGTAGGTGCCAAATATAAGACTCTTTAAAACTATTGGCGGTAAAGGCATATTGACCGGATTGGTCAAAAGCGACTTGGGTTACTCGGCCTTCATGTTTGAATGTTCGTAATATTTTTACCGTTCGAGTATCCCAAAAGTGGACTTCACCCGCATAGCTACCGGTTAATGCAAAATGACCATTATCAGATAAATCGACTCGATTAATTCGTTCAGTATGGCCTAAAAAACGAACACGACGGCCAGTGTCCAATTGATAAAACTCGACAACCCCATTTAGCAAGCCAATTAATAATGCTCGGCCTTGATTAGCAACTTTAATATCGACAATGCGGCTTTCATCTATTTGCCAAAAGCCTTTGTTGTGGCCAGTTGCCATGTTCCAAAGCGCAATTTCTGCGTTGGTTGCTGTCACTACATGGCTATTGTCGCTAGCGATATCGACATGGACTACTTGATTGTTTTTGTCGTTGTGGTGCCATAAGTATTTGGGGTTGTTTTTGGCCATTTCCCATAGGGTGATACCAGTATTGGTCGATACCACAGCGTATTCACCAAATTTAGATAGATCAGCTGCATAAGCTCCATTTTCTGTATGAAGCCATACCTTTTGCCGATTTTCACCGACTTTGGAACAGGCTATTAAGCTAATACTTATGACAACTAAGCTAATCCATCTCAACATTGCAATACCTTATGGGTTGGCGAACAACACACTTTCAAATATAGCCCACTGAGCCAGAAGGTGTTCAGACGGCTTTTTCTGATAGTCACTGCGGACAAATTGGCTAATATGCCCTGCAATCCAACAGACTAATTGATTGGCAACAACTGCTTCGTTATAAGGGAAGTCTTTGCCTTCACGTAATTTTCGTTCGCGCAGTATTTGTTTAAATTGCACTTCAAGCTTATCGTAAAATTGATTAACTCGTTCACGTAAACGTGCTTGCTCACCCATTAGGGCTTCGCCGCTTAATAAACGCGATATTCCAGGGTTACGCTCGGCAAATAAAATGACTAATCGACAAGCTTGAAACGAGCGGGGAGCAGCTTGTTTTTCTTCTTCTAGTATGGTGTTAATCCGACCTAAAATACTGTCCTCAATAAAATCGAGCAATCCTTCATACATACGGGCTTTGCTGGGAAAATGCCGGTAAAGCGCAGCTTCGGTGACACCCACAGCCGTCGCTAATTTTGCAGTGGTTATACGCTCGCCAGGGTTGGTTTCTAGCATTTGCGCTAATGCTTGCAATATTTGATGTTTGCGTTCGCCTTTTTTCTTGGTTTGAGTTGGCATCGAAATCTCCAATTATTTTTTATTGATATGCTCGGCGATCAACAGCATTAATTTGGTGGCGAGTGCTGTTTTATCGGCAAGTTCTAATGTTTGTTTACCTTGAGGCCAAAAAACCTGCAACGCATTTTGGTCAGCGCCAAAACCTTGGCCAGTCAATGCAACGTTATTGGCTGCAATCATGTCGAGATTTTTGCGTTGCATTTTATCTAATGCGTATTTTTCTATATCTTGTGTTTCTGCTGCAAAGCCAACGGTAAAGGGCCTTTTATCGAGCGCCGCGACGCTGGCTAAAACGTCGGGGTTGCGGGTTAACTCAATGGTCATAGTGGCTTGTGACTTTTTAATTTTATGCTGAGCCTGATCCGCGGCTCGATAATCGGCAACTGCGGCACAACCAATGAAAATATCGGCGTTATTCACTAAGCTTAGGCTTGTGTCTAACATTTGTTGTGCTGATACAACAGAGTGACGATTGACGCCGTATGGACTGGGTAGATTACAAGGGCCGGAAACCAGCTCAACCCGACAGCCTAATTGCTGCGCGGCTGCGGCAATGGCATAGCCCATTTTGCCAGAACTGTGATTAGAGATATAACGCACTGGATCAATGGCTTCTTGTGTCGGTCCGGCGGTGATGACTAGCTTTTTGCCGGCTAAAGGTTTGGGAGCCAATATCCCTTGTAAGCCAGCAATAATGTCTAATGGCTCCGACATGCGCCCGACACCCACATCGCCACAAGCTTGCTCGCCAGAGGCAGGGCCGAGCACTTGTTTGCCATCGTCGATTAAAGTGGCCATATTGCGTTGGGTTGCTTTGGCGGCCCACATTTGTTGGTTCATAGCAGGGCAAACCACAATGGGAGCAGGCGTCGCTAAGCATAAAGTTGACAGTAGATCGCCGGCTAAGCCATTAGCAAGGCAGGCTATGGTATTAGCGGAAGCGGGAGCGACGATAACGACATCTGCCCATTTAGCTAACTCAATGTGCCCCATGGCGGCTTCTGCTGCCGGATCGAGTAAAGAGTCGGAAACTGGGTTGCCGGAAACGGCTTGCATGGTCAGTGGTGTAATAAAGGCCTTGGCACCTTGGGTCATGACCACTCTAACATCTGCGCCTAGATCTTTAAGGCGGCGGGTGAGCTCTGCGCATTTATAGGCGGCAATTCCGCCGGTCATACCCAGTAATATTTTTTTCTGGTTAAGGTAATTCACTTAAACCCCATTGAAAAAATGTTAATTTTCCTTGAAACTGCAATAGGAAATTAGATAGGCCGCTAAAGATCGTCAAAATAGTTGAGCCTGTCAATGAATTATATACCTAAGTTGTTTAATTTATTAGCTTAAACAGTAAGTAAGTACTTGTTTCGAATAAAGGGATAATATGAGCATCAAGGATTGGCCGGCGCAAACTCGCCCGCGTGAAAAACTACTCATGTTGGGCGCAGATAGCCTGACCGACGCTGAGCTACTAGCAATATTTCTTAGAACAGGAGTGCAAGGTTGTTCAGCTGTGCAACTCGCTCAAGAGCTACTCGGCCAATTTGGTAGCTTACGAGCGTTACTGGCCGCCGATGAGCAAGCTTTTAGTTTAGGCAAGGGCTTAGGGTCGGCAAAATACGCCCAGCTTCAGGCGAGTGTTGAAATGACCAAGCGCTATTTGGCGGAAACCTTGCAACGCGGTGATGTTATGGATTCGCCATTGGCCTGTCAGCAGTTTTTAACCGCGCAGTTGCGTGACGAGCCAAACGAGGTATTTGCGGTTATTTTTCTCGACAATAAAAACCGTGTGATTAAATATTTACCTATGTTTTATGGCACGATAGATGGCGCAGCGGTTTATCCAAGAGTTGTGGTGCAAAAAGCCTTAGAGCTGGGCGCAGCAGCGGTTATATTGGCGCACAACCATCCTTCAGGTATTGCCGAGCCTAGTATGGCAGATAAGCAAATTACTCAACGCCTAAGCCAAGCGTTAAATTTGATTGATGTTAGAGTGCTCGATCACTTTGTGATAGGTGATGGCGATGTGTTATCGTTTGCTGAGCATGGTTTGCTTTAGGGTCGATTTTTTCTAAATTTGTCTAAAAACGAACAGCTTAAGCGTTAGTCGAGATTAAATGCTAATTTTTTAAGCAATAAGTTTGAATTAAGTTGACTTTAAAAGTGTTTCTCTGTATAAATTGCGCCCTCTTGAATCAGGGTACGCAGAATGTATTTTTCAGGTTGATGACCTGAAAACGTAATTGGAGACACAGTAATGTCTAGAGTATGCCAAGTTACTGGTAAAAAGCCTGCGGTAGGTAACAACCGTTCGCATGCTAAAAATGCAACTAAGCGTCGCTATTTACCTAATTTGCAATCACACCGTTTTTGGGTTGCAAGTGAAAATCGTTTTGTTAAATTGCGTTTATCAACCAAAGGTATGCGTATCATTGACAAAAAAGGTATTGACGCTGTTTTAACTGAAATCCGCGCGCGCGGTGAAAAAATTTAAGGTAGCCGAAAATGCGTGATAAAATTAAATTAGTTTCAACTGCTGGTACAGGTTATTTCTATACCACAGATAAGAACAAGCGTAACATGCCTGGTAAGTTTGAGATCAAAAAGTTTGATCCAAAAGTACGTAAGCACGTTCTTTTCAAAGAAGCTAAAATTAAGTAAGCTTTTTTGTGATTTTGAAAAAACCCGGCTTGACCGGGTTTTTTATTGCCTGAAATTCGTATAATTGGCCTTTTCTGATTAAGAATCAATAAACCATGATCCGACTCGACCGCCGCGGCTGGAACAATGTGCTTATTTTTGCCAGCTTAACCATGATACTGCTGTTTAATGGTGTGCATAACAAATTACTGAATAATGAACCGGAATTGGGCAGTATGCATGCTGTTTTTCCTAGCGAGCAGATATTATTAACCTTGGATATGCCTGGCGTATCAATAGAACGTGTCGGCCGAGGTTGGCGTGCCAACCCTGCAAAGCAATATACAGAGCAACAACTCGAAAAATTGATAGTGGCTTGGCAAGCCATGCAAGGCGAGTTATTGAGTGCGACACAAGCAGCTGCTTATCAAGTTAATACTCATCCTGATTATGTGGTAACAGCTTGGTTTGCCGGACAAAGACAAGGCTATGTTTTACAGATTTATGTTGAGCAAACGGGGTTATTGATTAACGACATTCAACAAGATGTTTGGCTGCGAGTCGATGATGCCAAGCTAGACACATTATTTATCAATTAAGTTTGCTGCCATGCCTGAATTACCTGAAGTAGAAGTCACTCGACAGGGTATTGAACCCCATATTAATCAACAAACTATCACTAAGGTCATTGTACGTCATCGCCAAATGCGCTGGCCAATACCTGAAGAAGTTAGCTTACTACAAGACCAAATCATTCTGTCAGTTAAGCGCCGAGGTAAGTACTTATTAATTAATACGGCAATTGGCACGCTAATATTACATTTAGGCATGTCAGGTTCGTTAAGAATACTGCCTGTGACTGCTGAAATTAAAAAGCATGATCATTTTGAGTTGCAGCTTAGTAATGGTCAGTGTTTACGTTTAAACGATCCGCGGCGCTTTGGCGCTGTGTTATGGCAAAATTGGCAGCAAACAGAGCCATTGAGTCAATTAGCCAGTTTAGGCCCTGAGCCTTTGTCGGATGACTTTAATGCAGCTTATATCAAGGATAAAGCCAAAACCAAAAGTATTGTGATTAAAAACTTTATTATGGACAGTAAAGTGGTGGTAGGTGTAGGCAATATTTATGCTAACGAGTCGTTATTTTTAGCCGGTATTCACCCTAAACGGCCAACCAATCAAGTTACAGAGCAAGAGTGGCAACAGCTTGTTAGTGTGATTAAGCAAGTGCTTGCGGCTGCAATTAAGCAGGGGGGTACTACGCTAAAAGATTTCACCAATGCAGATGGTAAACCGGGTTATTTTGTACAGTCACTTAATGTATATGGCCGTGGTGGAGAAAACTGTGTCACCTGTGGCCAAGTGTTAAACGAGTGCAAAATAGGCCAACGTGCCAGTGTGTTTTGTGGCTTTTGTCAAAAGTAACGGTCAAAAATAGCGGTCAAAAGTAATGGTCAAAAGTAATGGTCAAAAGTTTCGCTCAAAAATAACAGAATGGTTTAACTTGCATTAATTTGGGTCAAAATTCGTCGATTTGTCATATTTTCGTAAGATATATCCCACAGCGAGATACTAATAGTAATTTAAATCAGTAACTTAGCTTTTTTGTTACAATAATATTACAGGTGAGATTGTTGGCGTATAGCACTTTCCGATACACTTTTGTTTTTTCTCTTCTACAATAAACAGCTCACGTCGCATAATAATGTCTGGAGCATGGAGTTATGTGCGGCGGATATAAAACTAAAAACAAGTACGAACATTAAATATCAGTTTCAACCCCATTGAAGAAGGATGTTCTTCGATGAGTGAATTCAGTATCCGGTTGCTTACATGACTGGGTAAGAATGAGTGCTGGATCTGATTAGGTTGGGTTATGCAGTGGTGCATGGCAAATCTTGGTTTGTGCAAAATAAAGGAGCTGTACCCGTGGTTGTCATTGTCACTTTATTTGTTGTTGCCGCTATTGTACTTGCCTCGTTGCTGGTATTACACCTGTATGATCAATCCCATAAGGATGAGAATCCGGACACTGACGATGGCGTACTAAGCCAAGCGGAAGCCTACATAGCGAAAATTAAGCCAAAAGATATATCCGCTCAGTCATCTAAATCATGGCGTTAATTCAAGCCCCCAAATGGCTTAAAAAATGAATTGTAAGTTGGCTTAATAGATATTCAGTGGCCGACAATTATTGTTTTGTAGGTCACTGAAAATTGTTGAATATTTCCCCTAACCTCACTTAAATTATACTGACTCCTTGCCCGCAGTATTGAGTTTGTTCAACAATTGAACTTCTACTGGTTTAGGTACAAAACCACTAATATCCCCGTGGTGTAAGGCTATTTCTTTCACTAAGGTTGATGAGATAAAAGAGCATGATTCGGAAGGTGGTAAAAAAACACTTTCGAGCTCATGGTTTAAACGCTTATTGGCTGAAGCTAACTGCAGTTCGTATTCAAAGTCGACCGTGGTGCGTAAACCGCGCAATAGTACAGAGGCATTTTGTTGTTTAGCAAAGTCGACTAGTAAGCCAGTAAACCCCACAACCTCGACACAGGCCATATCTTGAGTGACTTGTTGTGCAAGGGCGACTCTTTCCTCTAGGCTAAATAAAGGCTTTTTATTTGGATTAAAAGCCACGCCAATAATAACTTTATCGAACAGTTTGGCTGCTCGGGTAATTAAATCAGTATGGCCATTGGTAATGGGGTCGAATGTGCCTGGATAGATGGCAGTAATTGGCATGCGTTGTCCTTACTTAAACAATAACCGCATTGGTAATATTAACCATAATTGTAACAGTTAACTTTTTGATACCAAAGGTGAATAGAGGAGGAGTCATGTATTCAATAAAAGATACTGATATAGTCTTCTCGCTCAGGTCTTATGGTTCATTGTCAGCGCTATCTCTCGACTTTGGCTCCTGCGTCGTCCTAACACCTAAATCCATTTAGGCGGCCCCAATCACATAGTAGAGCATATGCTCATGGGGTCTCAAAGCTTGACGGCTTTGCTTACATGGATGTAAGTACTTAGCGTGAGCAGGATGCGGAAGCTGCCCTTAAAACCTGATCGCTTTGACTATACTTAAATTTCGCTTCGAGCCTCTACTAACCTTTGTCGAAAATAAGCGTTGTAAAATATCCAATTTTTGTGGGCGAGCATTTATGCTTGCAGAGCCTGCAAACCTTTCTGACTAAAAGAGCAAAACGACAAGATTTTGTTCCAGACAAATCTTAAGTACCAGCTATCCGTGCAGGCACAATTTTTTGTTCCAGGCAAATCTTAAGTTCTTGTTGGATCGACAAGATCGTTGGACGATAAAGCTAAGTGGATGTGAGTTGCTTTATACAGCTCCGCCAATTCAATTGGCTTACCGACATGTCCATTAAAGCCTCGTTCTTTATATTTTTTAATGTCTTGTTCAATGACATTGGCTGTTAACGCGATAATGGGTAAATTGGGGTGTTGCTCTCTTATGCGCTCGCAAGCTTCAAGGCCGTCCATTTCTGGCATTTGAATATCCATAAAAATTAGTTCAGGGGCAAACTCTTCAACTAAACTAATCGCTTGTAAACCGTTGGCTGCCACTTGGATGTCAGCATGGGTTTTCGCCATCATAGAGACAAAAATAATTTGGTTTATTTCGTTATCTTCTGCTAATAAAATTTTGCGGCCGGTTAAGTCGGGTATTTGTTTGGTGGTGTTTGTGGTTGTTTCACATTCAAGCGAGGCAGTTGGTAAAGGCAGGCAGACTTCAATTTTAGTGCCTTTGTTTATCTCGCTATTCACCTGGGTATAGCCTTGCATTTTTTCAATTAATTTACTGCAAATTGCCATACCGAGCCCAGTTCCACCGTATTTACGCGTAGTCGAGTTGTCTGCTTGTTCAAAGCGGCTAAATAACTTATCAACGGCTTGTGGATCCATGCCGATACCATTGTCTTCTACGCTAAATTTAAGCTCAGATTTGTTTGCCGTCAGCGAGCTATCAACATGAATGCGCACGACCCCCATTTGAGTGAACTTAATCGCATTAGAGACTAAATTAACTAAAATTTGTCTTATTTTGGTTGGGTCGCCTATCCAGCCATCGGTGTAATCCTTCGCAATGTCTATTTCTAATACGGTCGACTGTTGACTGGCTTGGTGATCAAACTCATGTGCCACTTGCGTCACAATCTCTTTGAAGCTGAATCTAACTTGCTCTAAGCTCATTTTTCCAGCTTCTATCTTAGAAAAGTCTAAAATATCGTTGATAATCGCCAATAAGCTTTTACAAGACAAAGTTGCGTTATCGAGTAAGGCCTTGTCATTGTCCGCGACACTATTGGCTAATAATTGTAGTGTGCCGTAAACGCCATTCATCGGCGTACGAATTTCATGGCTCATATTTGCTAAAAATTCGCTTTTAGCGTGGCTGGCCGCCTCAGCCTCTTTCGATAGAGTGAGTAAATGTTGCTGTTGTTCAAGTATTTCTTGCTCGGCTAGGCGCTGTTTAGTGACATCGTAACCAATGGCTATTGCCGCGCCACTTGGCAGTTTAAAGTTAGCCCACATTTGATAGCGTTGTTTACCATTGCGGATCTGAACTTGGTATTCACGAAAGTGTCCATCTGCTTTATTAATGTCTTGGTAAACTTGCTGTTTTATTGCATCGTCAGGATAAAACAGGTGCATGGGATCGTCGCAGTCAATAATGTCTTGATGCGAATACCCTAGGGTTGATACACAACAACTATTCCATAATAAACATACGCCTTGTTCGTCGAACGAATTAATCATAATAGGGGCGTGCTCAATAATGGCTTTAAATTTAGCTTCATTTATATTGAGTTCAGCTGACTTTTTGTCTATCGCTCTTTTTAAACGCCAGTTAAAAAGAGACAATAAAGTAATCGATAGCAACAATAGCCCAACAACGGCTAAGCCGACATACAGCCAGTGTGCGCTAATCGACGCCTGTGGTTTTTCATATGATGCGAGCAACAAGCCTTCAATGCTAGCGTCATTTGGTGCCATATCTAACTCTTTATAAATGGCGGCAATACGAAAAAAGCGCTCTTTAATCGTGGTGCCAAGCGGAATGACATCAGCATTAATTAATGGCGCAGAGGTTTTTGCTTCATGCAGCAGCTTTTGTTTGTCGGCATTAGGTGCGTATTTTTTAATAATAAGATTAGTGATTTCTTCAGGGTTAGCCAGTGCATATTGCCAACCTTGTAAACTGGCGCTAGCAAATTCGCGCGCTCGCTGCGGGTATTTTTCAGCGTAATCTTGTCGAGTAAAAATAAGATCGCCGTAAAAATCGATGCCGTAATTGGCAGGTTCAATGATTAAGGTGTCGACATTTTTTTGTAAATACAGGTAAGGTTGATCTGTGGTGTAGACTGACATAGCGTCAGTCACATTATTATGCAAAGCCAAATCGTCGAAGTTATGCGGGATAAAATTAAATTGCTCTTGCTTAATACCTAGGCGATTAAACATGGCGGTAATGGTGGCGCCATCTACCCCTTTTTGAAACATAACTCGTTTATTAATTAAATCGTAAGGGCTGCGGATATTAGATGAGCGTTTAACCATAAGTGCCAGCGGACTGTGTTGAAAAACACTGGATACCACTACAAAAGGTTGGCCGTTAAGTCGCTTTAACACAATGCTTGAGTCTGCAATAGCAAAATCAGCTTTACCCAGCAGGATATTGTCGAACGGCGTAGATAAAGTATCACGTTCCTTAATTGTCACATCAAAGCTGGCGTTGGCATAGTAGCCTTTTTCTAACGCTGCATAATAACCGGCAAACTGAAATTGATGTTTCCATTTTAGCTGCAATATAACGGACTCTGCCGCATGCAGCCAATAGCTACAACAGGTGAGTAAAATAAAGAGAAAAGTTTTATTAGTCGCCACAATACAAATACTTGGATAAATCCCTGTAACAAATATAGTTTGTTTTTGGCAGTTAGCACTGCTAACCCGCTTTTTGTACGAGCATTTATGTTTACTTACCGAGCCTGCAAACCAAGAGTATTTTTATAAAATTAAAATCGATGAAAGAAGTTAGATTTGCCAATATGTTGCTCAAAGCAATGATTAATACAGTCAAACACGCATTTTACCCGTTCAACACCACGGAGGTCAGGATGTTTTAATAGCCAAAATTGACCATTTAGTTCTTCTATTACAGGGCTCAGCCTCACTAAATTGGGGTTACCTTCCTCAACCCAAGGAACTAACAAAGAGACCCCAGCACCAGACAATACAAATTGCTGCAAAGCGTGATAGCTATTGACGCGAATAGCAGTGGTAGTTTGCTGAATGTGTTGGTCAATCCATTGCTCAATAATATGAGCGCGATAATGTTTAGGCCAACGCACCCATGGCGCAGTTTGCCAATCTTGGTAGATAGGTTGTTTCTGTTTTTGGCAGTAAACGGCAAAATCTAAATGCCCAAGCGGCCTTCCGATTAAATGTTCTGGTGGTTGTTGACCAAAGCGGATGACAATATCCGCTTCGCGCTTATCGATATTCGCATTATGGATATCGGCATTTAAATGTAAGGTCAGATTGGGATGTTGTTGGCATAAATTACTGAGTGCTTCACTGACTATGGGTATAAAAATATCGGCTAAATCAAGATATACATCCCCTTCGATGATCTGATTTTTATTTTCAACAACTTTGACACAGCCTAAAGTGAGAGACTCAATTTCTTCCGCTGTCTGTTTCACCTTTAAACCCGCCTCGGTCAGAATATAGCCTTGTGGACCTCGTTCATATAAATTGACATTTAACCTGCGTTGAAATTGCTCAAGGCGGCGCGAAACCGTACTGTGGTTTACATTTAATATTTGAGCCGCTTTACGCACCGTGCCTTGGCGGATCAAGGCTAAAAAGTATTGATAATCATCCCAGTCTGTCATGTTTTCCTGCTTTGCTTATATAAGTTTTTTTGATATGCCGTGCTTGTTTTTATTAACAATCTATATAACAACGGACAAGTTTAAAAAACATCACCCGTGTAGGTCGAAATTTATTTCGACAATAGCAGCAGAGCTGCTAAGGACTTGGTTTCTAGGCGCGGTCTTGCCTAATATCTACAGCCATTGTCGAGGCAATCTTCAACTTACAAGTGGGATTTCAACTAATCAAAATTAAATTAAAACAGCCATAGTGTAATCCACTCTGTTAATTCATACCAAGTTTGTGTTGCAAATTTGCAACGGTGTGGGCGTTTATTGTGTGCATATTTCTCCAAATAGAGCTGATACAGTTTTATCCGTGTTACAGCTTAAAGCTAGAAACCAATAGTCAAAGAGAAGGGGATTTATAGATGGAACCACCAAAAAAGCACTTTTTACACCGTATTGACGAAACATTAATTATTGATAAAAGTATCGAACAAGTTTGGGATGTGTTGCAGGATTTCAACAACGTTTATACATGGGCACCTGCGGTCAGTCATTCTCACGGTATTACTGCGCAAACAAAGGGCCAAGATTGCGGCCGGCGCTGCACCATAGACGGATTAGGCACCGTCGATGAAAAAGTTATCGAATGGCAGGAAGGTAGGGGTTTTACGTTTGAAGTGACACCACTTGGGCCATTGGATGTGTCACAAAGCCGTTGGTATTTACACGCTCTTAGCCCTAACTCGACCGTATTAACCGCCAATTTTACTTACAACCTGCGTTTTGGCATGTTAGGTAAAGTTTTGCATAAATTGCTCATGCGTAGAAAACTCGCAACAACCTTTAAAGAGGCTTTATACGCACTAAAGACACGAGTTGAAACCGGCCAATTGGTGCGCCCTCATTTAGCAACAAATGAAGCACAAGTAGAGCAATCAGTGACTTAATTATTTTTTAACTAATTGATCGGCAGGGGGTGTTACTCCCTGCGCCTATGTCTTATATGCTTAAGTTTCAGAGCGCTCATTTACGACAATGGGTTGAAATTTTATCACTGCGGCTTAGGATTATTCTCTCGTCATTCTTGCGCATGCGGTGAGCCAGTGACTTTTGTTGGATAAACATTGATAGGTTTAAGTAAAAGACACTGGGCTTCCAGCGCTGAAATGCATCATTAACCTGAGCGAGAAGACAAGACAAAGCTTTACCAACTAGGACCGCGTTTGTACACTAACGCCCATTATAAATTCAACCACAAAATCACTATGCACCCTACAGACAAACTGCCACTAGAAAATGGCGCAGCTATATATTTAACCCCTTGTCCTGGTACTAAAGGTTTAGCATTACGTGAAACTATCAAACAGTTTGCAGAGCAAGGAATTAAAGGCTTAGTGTCATTAACGCCTAAACCTGAAATGGCAAAACTCGGGGTCGCGGATATGCCACAAATATGCAGTGAATTGGGTATTGCATGGTTTTACGCGCCAATTGATGATCACCAAGCGCCAAGCAATGAGTTTGATATTGAATGGCCATCGCAAAAAGATCAGGTTCATGCCATTTTAGATAAGCAACAAGGCGTAGCTTTACATTGTATGGGCGGTCAAGGTCGAACGGGTACTATTGCAGCGCAGCTATTAATAGAACGCGGACGTGATTACGAACAAGCAAGGGCAGAAGTCAAAGCAGTTAAACCCGGCGCACTGACTATTGAAAAACAAACGGATTATTTAAAAGCGCTAGCGGCTAAGTAAGAGGTCAGTGGTAGTCAGTAGAATAATGGCGCTCCCATCAGGAATCGAACCTGAACTTCAGCTTCCGGAGAGCTGCGTGATATCCATTTCACCATGGGAGCGCGAGATGTCGAAAGGACGCTGCGATTCTATATAAAGGTTAACAAAATCGCCAGCGCTTTTAGGCTAAGTCATTGAATTTGTGTTTAACTGCTGTTTTTTTGTTCTAATCAAATACATCACTGGGATCTGTGCCGTGGCGAAATTCTTCGCTGAGCTTTTCCAGAAGTATTGCGTCAACTAAACCTTGATGGCGCATTTGTAATAATTGCAGTGCCGCTTTTGAACGACAAAGATTATCAAACAAGTTCGCGCATAATTGGTCTCGCTCTATAACAGCCTCATAATGTTTGTCGTACCTCTCTTTCAGTGATAGGCCGCTGTTTTCAGTTATTGTTTGAAATTGAGTGAGTGATTCACGATAAAATTGCTCCAATGCTTGTTCGCGGATCTGTTTAAATATTTCCCAATCGGTTTCTTTCATCCAGTTTGTTTCGTTCATCTAAATTTTCTCCGGTTCTGGCCCTTGTGTTAAAGCTTGGGCGTATTCAGGGAGTGGTATTACGGCTTGGAAACTTTGGTTTCGGCCATTGGATTTACATTGGTACAAGGCTTTATCAGCCATTTGGATCATTTCTGTTGGTGTATGGTCAGCATGAGCTTGCGCGGTAACTCCGCCAATACACACTGTGACAACTCTGTCTTGGCTGGCAATGTTACGTTCATGTTTAAGTGCTAAATCGGCGATGGCGTTGGTTAAGCGTTTAATCACTTTGCTTAAGCCGGCTTCGTCGGTGTCTGGTAAAAGGATAAGAAACTCTTCGCCGCCAAAACGCGCGACCTGATCACAAGGCCGTTTTACTTGGGCTTGCAGTGTATTGGCAATGGTTTTTAAGCATTTGTCGCCAGCACAGTGACCATATAAATCGTTAAAGCCTTTAAAATAATCAACATCCAACATTAAGATAGATAGGGTTGATTGGTCTCGGCAGGCTTGGCGCCATTCTTTTTGTAAATTATCGGCTAATGCCCGTTTGTTTAGCAGGCCAGTTAAGCCATCAATTAGCGCATGTTCAGACAAGGTGCTGAGTATTTGATAGTTAGTTATTCTGGCATGAATAATCGGAAATACATTTTTATCCATATTATCTAATTCAAGTATATCGCTGGCACCCAGTAAAAATCCTTGTTTTAGAATAGGGCTGTTAGTAAAGGGGGCGACACCTATCACAGGAACAAACTCTTTGACGCCTGGGTCTTGTTTAAGACGGCCTAAATCAACCCATGGATCCATCATGCTGACATCGATATAAAAAATTATGGCTTTAACAATGTGGCGATGCTTGTATAACCTGAATTCCGATACGTTTTTAAAGATTAGTGTGTGCAATCCGGACTCTTCAGCAGCAAATAATGGCTCAAGGTTGGGTAAACCGATTAGGGCTACGACAGGTTTACTACCTGCTTCACAAGTTGCGGGTTCGGGATTATCGGCTTGATAAGTACCACGAATAAAGCTTTTAATATTATTGATATGTTGTAAGCCGAGTAAAACTCCATTGCTTTCACATACCATAGCAGGTAGTCGTTTTTCTGTATCATGACTGGCCCAAAATTGTTGCCATTGGTTGAATGTATCAATAGCGCTATTGGACACTTTTAAGCTGCGCTTATTAACATGCTTGAGTAGATCGGACAGTACATATTGGTCGGAAATATCGAGTCCTTGTTGCCAATAGGCGCGAAAAGCATGAGTGCGAAATAGCGCGGCTTTGGGTTTGTCTATTTCGTAAAGAGAAATGTAATACAGGATAACCAGTTGCGTGTTTACGCATAGGCTGGGCTTTTTGATAGAGACTTCAGCAGCGCGTTGTTTAAGCAAAGTAAACTCGTCATGCAGTTGTTTTTTTTGCTCTAGGGTATTCGCCGTGCTGACAATTTGTGGGTTGTGTTCGATAAAACACCATTCCACTTCGTTTGCTAAGCCCAGTTGCGTTATTCTTTCATGCTGGGCAAAACAAAACGGGCAATTAAAATCACAAAATATCTTCACCATAACAGTGTTCCGAGTTAACTGCTGTTTACACTCAAGCAGGTGGGCGATTGATTTTTTATACAAACATAGTTGACCACGAACTTCAGTAAGTAAAGGTAATATGCCGAATTAATTGATTTATTCTTGAAGGTGAAATGGAAAATATTGTAAGTGGTTGTTTGTTAAGCGTTAGTGTAATACAGTATTTCTTGATTTTTGTCAGGGGCTTAAAAACCTGTGTGAATACGTATTCAATGCAAATTCAATGGGGCTTTGGTTAATGATTGGTTATGCTTGTGTAAAATTTGTTCACAACGGTGTTTGACTAAGTTGGGTATAAAGTAATGCGCTGGGCTTAAGTTCGCTATTGGTGATCTTAACCGCAAACGATACGTACTTGGCTTGAGTGTTGTGCGGCAGTTCAAGGCTTAAATTACTGGCATTAGACGAGTAAATTAGCTGAAAAACCACGCCGTCACTGGCCGTCACACTGTAAACCGATTCGTCAGGGTTGACGCGCATATGGCCAAAGCCAAACTGGTGATGCCAGTCGACATTGGAAATTTTAAAATCGAGGGTGGGGCTTTTCTCATCCATTCGACTGAGTTCGATGTTTTTCAACCAATATATTTGCTGGTTAGCATCAAAGGTGAATTTAAATTCGTCAACATGGCTCCAATAGTTGATATGACTAGGCAGGTATAAGTCGTAATCCAGCTTGAAGCCCGGCAGTTGAGCAAATTCGGCAAAGGATAGCGACTTTGTCACAGGGTCAGACAAGGTAAAAACCTTGTCACAGCCTAATGTGGATAAAATTAAGCACACGAAAATAACAAGACGCTTGATATTCATAATTGGGTTGTTGGCATTTTTTGAAAGCAAACGATACACAGGTGTTTAAAGAATGACAATACGCGTTTTATTAGTTGAAGATGATGCTAGATTAGCTGACTCAGTTATGCAATTTTTTGAACTGTTCGATATCGCCGTCGACCCTTGCAACAATGGTCGGCAAGCTGTGTCTTTAATGCAGGCTAACGACTATGATGTCGTGGTTAGCGATGTCAATATGCCAAAAATGAATGGTTTACAGTTTTGTAAATATTTACGTGATGAAGGCATTAACATCCCATTTATCTTTGTTTCCGCCAACGACGATATCGAAGATAAATTAGCTGGCTTTGATACGGGTGCCGATGACTACCTAACTAAACCGTTTGAATTACGTGAATTAATGGCGCGTGTTAACGTATTGTCCAAGCGTCGTAGCGGCCAATCAAATAAATTGTCGATTGATGAATTTCCACTGCATATCAACTTTAATCAGCGTGTAGCTACGCGTGATGATCAGCAACTTAAGCTAACCCCGTCTGGCTGGAAAATGCTTGAAAAATTAGCGCGTAATTATCCAGAGCCCGTTAGCAAAGCCGACTTAGAATTCGCCATTTGGGGTGATGAATTACCCGACAGCAACGCCCTAAAAGTGCATATTCATAACCTACGTAAAAGCATAGATAAACCCTTTACCTTCCCCATTTTACAAGCGGTAAATGGCTTTGGTTTTAGATTGGCTCGGTGTTAGTATTGTTTGCTTGTTTGTAGGCGAGCATTTATGCTTGCAGAGCCGAATTTATTTCGGCTAGCACAAGGTTTGTCGATGTAAAATTGACCCTACAATTTAGCAAATGGTTAATTGAATCTGTTGTAGAATTGACTATCACTCGTGATGTTAGATTAAATAAACTACTTCAGGCTGAGCTCGCTTTAGGTGCCTACTTTTGGTGTCAAAGTCTTTTTACTTTCTGACTTATCGACACTTCGACTGCTTCGCGCTCAGTGTGAACTTACAATTAATCAAAATTTACTGAACTCGTACTATGATGGCAGGTTCGCAAGCATAAATGCTCGCCCACAAATAAAACCAAACCAATAACAATGCATACTTTAAGCAAATCATACCGCTACCATCTAACCCTTTGGGTCGCCTTATTAGGTGCGCTACTCGTGTGTCTGTTTATTGGTTTTAAGTTTGTTCACTTTCATTTCCAATTAGCTCAGCAACAAGCGGTGCAACTGAGTGAATTTACCCGTCGCTCGATTACGCGTTTAGAAGCTAACCCCAATAAATTTATTGGGGATAACCCTGTTAAATTGGGTAATCGAAAAATGCAGTTGGTAGCGGGGTATGATCAATTAAAACAGTATGTTCCTTACATTCCTGAACAGTTAACTAAGCTTGAAAAAAACAAAGTCAGCATGGTGCTTGATAGTTTCAATGGCTTATTTGCGATCGCTAACTTTTCGATTGTTTATCCAGTGGTTTTTCAAGGTCAAGATTACTTTGCGTTTTTTCGTTATAAACCCGATTTTAACGACGAGCACCTAGAAGCCGAGCTCGCGCAAAGCTTACAGCCTGTTATTTTTACTTCAGCTTTTATTATTGCCTTGTTGTTTTTTGTGCAGTTGATTTACACCTATAAAATGGATAACAACGTGCGTGAATTGGCTGATTGGGCGCAAAATTTGTCGATGAAAAATCAGCCGCAAGCGCCGCCGCAAATGCGTGTGCAGGGTTTGAACCCATTAGCCACTATGGTTAATAACAGCTTACAAGCCTTTAATACAGTATTAGAAAAAGAGCATTCATTTGCCCGTTTTACCAGCCATGAACTGCGCACCCAAGTGGCTATTTTGTCGGCCAATATGGAAATTCTTGATGCTATTATGGCTGATCTTCGTCCGTCTGAACGCAAAGTTTTATTCCGTATGGAGCAAGTGGTTTCGGACATGAAATACCAAACCGAAGCGCTATTGTGGATTAGTAAGCAGGCTGAAAAAGACATTGAGTTTAGTGATTGCCAATTACGAAAAATGATTGACAAGTCAGTGACTGATAATCAGCCGCTGTTGTTAGATAAGCCGGTATCTATTGAAATTGTCGGTGCTGATCAAGTTATTTCCTCTCATCCTACTTTATTGCAAATTGCCTTGAATAACCTTATTCGTAACGCAGTGCAAAATACTCATCAAGGTAAAATTGTGATCAGCCTTGATAACCACAGTTTAACCATTCTCAATCAAGACATGACCCAAGATGAACAAGCTAATAGCACTGAAGGCTTCGGTATAGGTTTAGTCATTGTCGAAAAAATTGTCGAGCGTTTAAAGCTTAGCTACCAAGTTGAACCATTAAATAATGGCCGTTGGGTTAAGTTAGTTTGGTAGTTGGCTATGGCTGGATATTTAGCCGAAAACCCCGTTTTTGTGGCGAGCATTTATGCTTGCAAAACCTTTGTAGGGTCGATTTTACATCGACAAACCTTGTGCTAATCGAAGAAAACCCAGCCCTGAAATGACAAAGTGTTTGCAGGAATAAATCCTGCCCTACAAAAATTCTGACTTTTTATCATTTGTAGGGTCGATTTTATATCGACAAACCTCGTGCTAGCCAAAGTGAATTTGGCTTTATATTATTAAACACCTTGCGAACCTTTCGGGGGTTTTTTACACCCTCTAACAATAGGTTTTTAAATGACAACGTGTTTGCAGGAATAAATCCTGCCCTACAAAAGTTCTGACTTTTTATCATTTGTAGGGTCGATTTTACATCGACAAACCTTGTGCTAGCCGAAGAAAACCCAGCCCTGAAATGACAAAGTGTTTGCAGGAATAAATCCTGCCCTACAAAAGTTCTGACTTTTTATCATTTGTAGGGTCGATTTTACATCGACAAACCTCGTGCTAACCGAAGAAAACCCAGCCTTGAAATGACAAAGTGTTTGCAGGAATAAATCCTGCCTTACAAAACATCTGACTTTTTTCATTTGTAGGGTCGATTTTATATCGACAAACCTCGTGCTTGCAGAATATGCAAACACAAAAAAGCCCCAGCAAGCGTTAACTTGCTGGGGCAACACTCACAAGGAGTATACACAACTGAGAGCTGCGTTCTTTATTTCAAAGAACAGAGCTCTTAGAAGCTGTAGTTCATACCTAAGAAGTAGTTACGACCAAAGTATTGGATCGTACCTGTCTTGGTCTTATCGCCGAAGTATGAGCGGTTAGCTTCGTCAGTTAAGTTGTTGATAGATAAGGTGACATTTAGGTTATCGTTGACACTGTATTTCACCTGATAATCTAAAATTGTTTCTTCAGTGAAGTAGGCTGATTGGTCTTGGCCGGTAGCAATTTGCCGACCTAAGTAGCCTTCACGATGGCGGGCATTTAAGTAGGTATCGATAATGCCTTCGTAGTTGTAGAACAAGGTAAAGCTATAAATATTCGGCGATAAACCTTCAATCGGGGTATTAACATCGCCTTGGCCATTACCAATATTTATAGTGCGCTGAATTTCACTTTCAGTATGTGAGTAACTACCGGTAAAGCCTAAGCCAGACCAAGCACCCGGTAAAAACTTAAAGGTTTGCGTATAGCCAATTTCATAACCACGGACATAACCACCTTTTTCGTTGTTTACCGTTACGCTTAAATCACCAGGTTCAACCGCTTGGCCGCTATCATTGGTCTCAGGTAGTTCGATGCCCGCCGCCGCGAAATCAAAATCAAAGATAGTGGTTGTATCGGTAAAGGATTCAATATCTTTGTTGTACAAGGCGATAAATAGGTTACCGTCGGTCTCTGCGAAGTAATGCTCAAATGACAAGTCCACTTGGGTTGCTAAAAACGGCTCAAGATACGGGCTGGTTGTCATATCGACGTTAACTACGTTTTTGCCATCGCGCGGTCGTTTGTTTTGGTAATTGTAGTTACCACTGACTGCCATTTGCGCCATATCAGGTCGTGCCATCACGCGAGCTACCGCAAATTTGATGTAGTCGTTGTCAGTAATGCCTAAGCTTAAGTTAAGTGAAGGTAAAATATTGTCAAACTTGTGACTAATTTGCGTATATCGGTGTGATGCTTCAGTTTTTCCAACATCATCCGTAATTGGGTCACCGGTTTCAATTGTTTCGAGAATTTGTTGGCCATCTTTATCTTCAACAATATTGCCATCAGCATCGCGTTTAAATTCACGCGAGCTAGGTGCCGGTGTAACGCCAAAGGCGGTTTGTTCGGTTTCAACCCAACGTACGCCAATATTACCGGTTAATGGCATGTCGAATACTGTGGTGTCGATATTAGCCATAAAGAAAGCGGAAGTGACTTTTTCGGTAATGTCGCGGTCGTTGGTTATAGTCCAATCGGCACCATCCCATACATCTACTGCCTCGCGGCTTAATGGATTACCTTGAGAGTCAACTAACCATTTATCAAGAATGGCTTCGTTATCAATGGCCAAAAATGAAGGTAAAGAGCTAAATTCGCCACCTAAATCTACCACTGTCACTTCGTCAGCACTAAGTTGATACGGGGCAAAACGGTGCTTTTCTTTTCCCCCTTCCCAAACAATGTAATTACCGGCACGCATGTCATCCCATGAACGCTTATTTAGGTGCTGACCGTCTTCAAAGTGACCTGGACCACCATACGACCATACCCCACGCTCTAATGTGTGGGTACGCTTAGATGCACGAACGCCTGCTTCAAGGCTACTTAAGAAGTCGTTGTCCATAAAATATTGAAAATCCAAACGAACGGCATCGGCTTGGTTTTCTTCAAAGCGCGGGAATTGAGAATAGCTGGTAACCATCATTTTATTAATGTCGGTAAAGTCGATAGCTTGACCCGCAGCATTGCTAATATTGACTTGTGGCACTTGCAAGGCATTCATTTGGTACTGCATAACCAAGTCGGTTTCAACTTTTGGCGTGGCGGCACTTGCGTCTTCAAACATCAAAATGCTCATGGTGCGGTCAAATGAATCTTCTGACGCTTTAGAATGCGATAAATCTAAGCTGACTTTAAACTCGTCATTTTGCCAAGTGGTGTTAAAGCCTAAGGTTAATACTTCACTATTGGTGGTGGCATCGTCGGCCATATTGGTGATGTGTAGCGGATTAACACCACTATTGCCGTTGGCATCTTGACAAGGGGCTTGAACTTTACCATTTGAAATAGCTTTACATGGCTCGTTAGCATCGTATTGGGCAAACGGGTTGCTTAATGAAGCATGATAGGTACCACCAATTAATGAGTAGCCGTTATCTTCGTTACCAATAACAATGGGGTCGCTCAGCTCTAGCGTGCGTAAGTGCTCTGTCGAGTTAACGCCCCACAAACCGTTTACAGATAAACCGCGATCCCATTTTTTTGAATCAAATTGCGAGTAAAAAGCATCGGCTTTCATGGTTAATTCGTCGGTCGGTTGCCATACAATGGCCGACATCACACCGTTGCGCACATCTTCACCACCGCGCGCCATCATTTCAAAGCCGCTACTATAAGCTAAACAGCTATTTTCACGCCAAAACGCATCGGTATCTGGGTTGCCACAATCACTTTTACCGGTAATACCGTCGTAACGCACTTGATCGTAGTTAAAGTCGTAACCAACAAATTGGGTTGAAACACTGGGTTGGAATAAGCGAGCAACGCCTAGCGCCACGCCTAAGGTTTCGTCTAAAAATTTACCTTGATAGGATAGGCTTAATCTATGGCCGACAGAGGCGGCATCAGGGTGATCACCCGCGCGAGAATTTGAGGTGAGCTGAGCATTTAAATTAAACTTTTGCTCTTCACTAATATTAAGCGGGTTGGCGGTTTGTAAATCGATAGTACCGGCAACACCACCTTCAATTAACGAAGCCTTTTGTGATTTGTGTACCTGAGCTGTGGTAATTAACTCTGAAGGAAATTGTGAAAACTCAACGGTACGGCCACCGGAAGAAGAAACTTGCTCGCGACCATTCAAGGTTGAAAATACATATTGACCTGAAAGACCACGAATATTCAGTTCGCTTGATTGACCACCATTACGCACTGAGGTTACCCCAGGTAAGCGGGATAATGCATCGGCAATGGACAAATCAGGTAATGAACCTAAATCATCTGCGGTAATTGCATCGACCATGGTATCGGAGAAACGTTTCATGTTAACCGATTCGATAACACTGCGTTGGAAACCACGCACTTCAATAACTTCGGTATCTTGTGCTTGTTCTTGAGCAAGCTGCTCGTCGTTTTCTGCTTCGTTAGCCAACGCTTGGGTCGCAGATAGGCTAGTCGCTAAAACCGCCATGGTGATTAAATTAGGTTTAAAGTGATTCATTGCGTCTTTATCCTCAATTTCACTTACGTGATCCGCTTTCAGCTATTATTGTGCAGTTAACACTTTGATTATTAAGCTGAAACCTTATTCGTAACTTGACTGCCGAGCGTGCAATTAAGCTTGTCGCCAGTCGATAAGCTTTTTCAGGATTGGCACATTACGCTAGAGAAAGTTAAGAAGCGGTTAAGAAAAACGGATAAACCCTGTTTTTTTCTTAACCCAAGCTTAACGGCTTGTTTGCTGGTGTTTGTTGTTAAGTTTATGAAAATAAATGATTTTTATTTAAATTTGATACTGTAATCAAACAAAATTCAATTAATTAATTTTCTTAACCGTTTCTTAACTTGCGACTTTCTATCCTTTACCCACTAACTAGAAAAATCGATTTAATGAACTGTTATAAACACTCTGTTTACAGCGGTAGAAAAATAGGATCGGAGTAAGAAAATGATACATAAGCAGGTGACATCCTCCGCCATTGCTCTGGCATTGGCCTCGGTACTAGCCGGATGTAATACATCTAACGAAGAAAGCTTAGCTAATGTGCCGGGTTCAGAAGTGGTCGACATTCCTTTAGTCTGTCGCGCACCGGATACGATTAAAGTAGACAGCTTTGGTAATCAAATGTTTGATACCGATGGTGCACTTATGTGTGAAAGGGTTGAGTTGCCTTGTGTTGGTCAAGATTACGATCCTATTAAGCACACTTGTAACTCTAAGGGCCGCCATCCTGACGCGCCTGATGAAGTTGATGGTGCAAAAACATCCGTCATTGAAAACGAGCTAAACGATGGTTCGAAATACGCAACCATCTTTTTCAAAACGGAAGAGATAACAACTAAAGATCAAGCTGATGCTGCTGGTATTATTATCCATGCATGGAATAGTGCAGATTGTAATGCTTACGACCCTGACTTTTTTGAAAAAGGCGCGACTCAAGATCCTGACAATGATAATTATTGGGCCACGGATTGGGCAACTGGTGTGTTACATAGTGGTTTCGATGATAACTATGGTTTGTATTGGCGCTTTAAGTTATTAGATGATCATAGTGATTGTGCCAACTTTATTATTCACAAAGGCGATACAAAGTACCCTGACGGCGACATGAAAGCCTATTTGGGCGGTGAAGAAGACACGCCACGTTTTAATGTCGACCGCATGAGTTATGTGGAAAATGGCATTACTAAAGTCGGCAATGCATCTACTTTTCCATATTATGTGCCAGAAGATGAGCCGAGTGATGGTATTCGTGTCGCATCAAAAGATAGAGCAATTCATTGGTTCAACGCTGATACCTTGTTGTTTAATACGCAAAGTGATCAGGCGCAAACTATTCGTTTATATTCGACTACCGCTGTTGCAAAGTTATTTCCGGGTGAAGGCTTTCGTAACATGGATGATTACCTAATTGGTGATTATGTTGAGTTTACCCGTACAAGTGACAGCTTAGATGCCGACGAATTAGAGCGAGCGAAATATCGCCGTGACTTTGCGCAATTTTCCGTACAATTGAATACGGATGAAAACGCCACTGACGAGCAAGTTAATCAAGCGAAAACGAGTTACATAAGCCAAGTAAAAGAGTTACTCAAAGGTCGTGTTATGGCGATCCTTTACGATAAAAAGGGTGACCCGTTTATTAGCTATTTGGTACAAACCGCAGGTGTGTTAGATGATCTTTATACAGGTGAAGAGGATAAAGCGGATACTGTTAAATTAGGCGCAGATTATCACAATAACACTATCACGACTTCGGTGTGGGCTCCCACAGCTAGCCAAGTTAAATTAAAACTGTATAACGATAAAAATAGCAGTGGTGAGTACACGGAAATCGCCAGCAAAGACATGGCGTATAACGATGTATCAGGCATTTGGTCTTATACAGGCGATACTGCCGAGTTAGACAGAAAATTATTTCGTTACGAGGTGAGCGTGTATCACCCAATGACAGATAGCTTTGAAGTACACGAAGTGATTGACCCTTACGCGCTAAGTGTCACAACAAATGGCCGCTATGCACGCTTTGTTAACTTAAACGATAGCGACTTAAAGCCAGCAGGGTGGGATAATCACACTATTCCAGCCGGTCAAAATCCTGAAGATATTGTGGTTTATGAAGGGCATATTCGTGACTTCTCGATCCTTGATGACAGTACAGCCGCTGAAAACCGCGGTAAATATTTGGCCTTTACCGAGGTCGATACCGCACCGGTTAATCATCTTAAAAGTTTACAACAAGCGGGTTTAACTCACTTTCAAGTATTACCAGCTAATGATATTGCTTCAACTAACGAAGATATTAGCCAGCAAGTGAATGTGACTGACACAGTGGCGGATTTGTGTGCCGTTAAAGCCGATTTAACCATTTGTAGTGAAGCCAGCGCGACAGCCGTTATTCAAGATGCACTAGCGGCAATGGATCCGGCGAGTAATACGGTCAATCAAACCTTACAAGCCTTACGCGGTTTGGATGGCTTTAACTGGGGCTACGATCCTTACGCTTACAATGTGCCAGAAGGTGGTTACTCGAGTGATCCTGAATCAGTCGCACGTATTGTTGAAATGCGTAGCATGGTACAAGCCTTACATGAAGCTGGCCTGCGCGCATCGATAGATGTTGTTTACAACCACACTAGCGCTTCAGGTTTATGGGATAACTCAGTATTTGATAAAATTGTCCCTGGCTATTACCACAGACTGAATGTCGACACGGGCGCTGTGATTGATAACAGCTGTTGTCAGGACACCGCGGGCGAAAACGCCATGTTTGCTAAGTTTGTGAAAGACTCTTTAGTCTCTTGGGCTGAACACTACAAGTTTGATGCGTTCCGTTTCGATTTAATGAACCTATTACCAAAAGATCTCGTATTAGAAGCACGCGAGGCTGTATTAGCGATTGATGATGATAACTACTTTTATGGTGAAGGTTGGAACTTTGGCATGATCGCTAACTTTGGCGCGGTAGAAGAGCAAATGGCGGGTACGCAGTTTGGTACTTTCTCTGATCGCCAGCGCGATGCTGTACGCCATGCTGCGTTATTTAATCAAGGTGGTAACGGCGCTGATGTTGACACTATTCGTGTTGGCTTAGTGGCTAATCTTGAAAATTATACGTTGCAAAATCATCAAGGTAATTTTGGTCGATTAAGTGCTTTACCTAATGATGATCACGGTTATGCGAAAGATCCTGCAGACATCGTAAATTATGTTGGTAAGCACGATAACGAAACCCTTTGGGATCAGCTACAACTTGGCTTGCCTGATGATTTAAGTTCAGCTGAACGCGCTCGTATTCACGCGGTTGCAGGTTCATTCCCAATCCTTAGCCAAGGTATTCCATTTATTCAAATGGGGCAGGATTTACTTCGCTCTAAATCCATGGATCGTAATACCTATGACAGTGGCGATTTACTCAATAAAGTTGATTTTACTAAACAAGATCACAACTGGAATATTTCATTCCCGCTGGAATATTCATGTTGGGGTGATGAGTCTGCCGATAATTGTAAAGCGCGTTTACAAGGCTTATTAGCACAGGATAGCCGTAAAGCACAAAGTGTTGATATTGAATGGGCCAGTGCGGTTTATCAAGATTTCTTAAAAATTCGTAAAAGCTCTAAATTATTCCGCTTAACGTCTGCTGAGCAAATTATGGACCGCGTTGGTTTTCATAATACAGGTTCCAGCCAGACTCACGGGGTGATCGTGATGAGTTTAGATGATGGCGCGGGTTGTAAAAATGGCACTAAAGATTATGCCGGTAATTGTGATGTCACAACTGATTTACGTGCGGATTTAGACCCTAACTACGATGGCTTAATTGTGGTGTTCAATGGTACAGCCACAGAACAAACAATGGTGGTACCGACTGCGTTAGGCTTTGCGTTACATGACGTGCAAGCTAACTCTGACGACTCAGTGGTTGCTAGCGCAAGCGTGAGCGAAGTAGACGGCAATGGTCAGTTTACTGTGCCAGCTTATACCACTGCGGTATTTGCTAAAAAGCAAGACGGCGCACAAGGTGCAGGTATTAATATTTATGCCACAGTGGGTGAACCCGATATTCCACCTTATGACGCAACCACCATTTACCTACGCGGTGATATGAATGAGTGGAGTGAAAACAATGCTTTTGAATATAAAGGAGCGGGTATTTACGAGACTGTCGTTGAACTAGCTGCACAAGACTATAGCTTTAAAGTAGCAGATGCCAATTGGAGCTACCCTAACATAGGTGGCGGTGTGAATGTGGCGTTGAATACCGCGACTACATTGGGTGCGAATGGCGATGACTTGTCAGTGACAATTTCTAAAGCTGATAAATACAAATTTGTGCTAAACGCTAAGAACCCTAATGCACCTATATTGACTATAGAGTCGAGTATTGAACAACCCGCGTACGGCGCAACACCAGTCTATATTCGTGGAGGCATGAATGGTTGGGGGGCGGCAGATCCTATGTTGTTTGTTGGTAACGCAACCTATGTGATCCGTTATCAATTAGCAGCAGGCGACCACAGTTTTAAATTTGCCTCTGAAGATTGGAGTGCGGTGAATTTTGGCGCAGGTAGCACAACCAATACGACAGTTGATTCACCACTAACCTTAGATGGCGGAAGTGATGCGACGATTAGCATAGCGCAAGATGGTATGTATACTTTTAGTATTAATGCATCTAACGCCAGCGCACCAATTGTAACCGTCAGCCGCGATGAACAGCCGTATTTAGGTGGTGCCGTATATTTACGTGGCTATCAAAACAATTGGGACAATACGACGCCAGCCAACCAATTTACCTATTATGGTAACGGATATTATGCAATTACCATGGCGCACACCGGTGATACGCAATTTAAAATAGCCTCTGAAGGTTGGTCGCCAGTTAATTTTGGTGGCTCAGGCTTAGCGTTACATGAACCGCTAACGCTTGAGCATAATGCAGGCGATATCGCCTTAACGGGATTAGATGCAACCAATGTGCAGTTCATTCTCAAAGTGAATGATGAAGCAACACAAGATGCGACGATTACCGTTATTGATTTAGCCAATTATCAATAGTGTAACCTTTTCAAGCAACAACACATCCCAGTGTGTAAGCAGCCTTCGGGCTGCTTTTTCTTTTTTTAACTAACCATTTTAAAGTATCAAGCTTTTTGTGGGTGAGTGTGGGTGAGCATTTATGCCAATGCCATTAAGTTAACGACTTTGGCATTTATGCTTGCAGAGCCTGCCAACTTTCAGTCTAAAAGAGTAAATCTTAAGTACCTGCTATCAATGTTGCCACTAGAAGTAGTCGGTTGTAAGTCAAGTTTTGCCAATAAACCTCATTTATGTGCAATTTATAAATGGTTAGAGCCTAGTAAAGCCAAAATTCGGCGATACTAGAACTTGGTAAAGGCTTAGAGTATGTAACACATGTTATGATTATCTATAATTGCATATTAAATGTTTAATTTGATATGCAACAGGTAATCATAATTGTGCTGTTTTGGTTGAGGTGATATGTTTATACATATAGTTTTAATTGGGTTATGTATTAAAATGTATCAACATGAGCTATCAATATGAGCTATGTAACAGAGCAGATATTACAAGACATTCGAGAAGCTCGGGTACGTAAGGGCTTTAGTCAGAGAGAGCTCAGCGCGCGTTCGGGGGTTCCGCAAAGCCATATTTCGAAAATCGAGTCTGGCGGTGTTGATTTAAGAATTTCCAGTTTAATCGCGCTTGCTCGAGTACTTGATCTAGAGTTATTGGTCGCCCCTAAAAAGTCTGTTCCTGCCATCAAGTCAATCATTCGAAGCAGCCAAGGGATTAGTCATGTAAGTGAGCAAATGTTGCCGGCATATCAGTTAGATGGAGATGATGATGCCTAATCATGTCTCTACGTTAAACGTTTTGCTCTATGGGGAACCCATCGCAACGATCACCAACGTAGGTAATGACAGAACGTTATTTGCCTTTACGGATCCATATATTAACGACGGATCACGGCCCGTATTAGGGCTTGGCTTTAAAGATGCGCTAGGTGGATTGCTGACTAACTTTAAACCTACCCAAACCAAGTTAACCCCATTTTTCTCCAACCTTTTGCCTGAAGAAACTATGCGCAATTACCTTGCTGAGCGTGCTGGTGTGAACCCAGAGCGAGAGTTTTTTTTATTGTGGGTGCTAGGACAGGATTTACCTGGCGCTATCATGGTTGAATCGGCCGATGGGGAAGCGTTGCCAACTAATATACATCAAGGCATTGATGATGATACAAACGTAGATGCGCCAATGCGCTTTTCATTGGCGGGTGTACAATTGAAGTTTTCAGCAGTACAACAGGCGAACGGTGGTTTAACCATCCCTGCTACGGGTCAAGGAGGGGCTTGGATAGTGAAATTGCCATCGTCTCGATTTGATGCTGTGCCCGAAAATGAATATTCGATGATGGAATTGGCTCGAATGTTGGGAATGGATGTGCCAGAAACTCAGCTACTTTCTATTGACCAGATTACTAACATTCCACAAGGTATTGGCAAATATGGTACTAGCGCTTTTGCTATCAAGCGGTTTGACCGTGTTGATGGTCAAGCTGTACACATTGAAGACTTTGCACAAGTGTTTGGGGTTTATCCTCAAGATAAATATAAAAAAGCCAGTATGCGCAATATTGCTCAGGTTATCGGTATTGAAGGTCAAGACGAGGACATTGCCGAATTTACCCGCAGATTAGTGTTCAATACCCTAATTGGTAATGCGGATATGCATTTGAAGAATTGGTCTGTAATCTACAAAGACAAGTACACCGCATCGATAGCGCCGGCTTATGACCTTGTTTCGACCATTCCCTATATTCCAGATGATAGTGCATCGCTAAAGGTTAGCCGCAGTAAAAAATTCAGTGATTTCACGCTAGATGAATTATCACACCTAGCCGCTAAAGCCATGTTGCCAGAAAAATTGGTATTGGATACAGCCAAGCAAACTGTAGCTGACTTCTACGAAGTTTGGGCTAAAGAAAAAGCACATTTATCACTTACCAAGTCGATGATTAAAGCTATCGATACCCACTTGCTAAGCATACCGCTACGTTAAATTGGCCGCCATTTCGGTATTTTTAAGTATTAACAAACTCTGAATTAGGTAGGTCGGAAATCGTAACCTTCTTTGACTATATGTAAATTTTATAAATGCGCAGACTTCTGCTTGACCGGTGCTGTTTACAGGTTGATTAACAAATCTATTAATTGAGTGAGCGTTTATCTAACAACACTGCTAATGCAAATAAGGCAATCAATATAATCAGCTTGCTCAATTATAAGTGGTTGTTAATATACGCTAAAGGAAGAAGCAGCTACGAAAGCTTCGCAGGACCTCCATCAAACTATTATCTCCAAAATAACAGGCACTCATGCAACAAATAGGAATATATGAGCAGCTAATAACGCAGCTTATTGCCAGCCGAATTGACCGAGAACGATTCTATATAGGCGATCGACAGTTAAATAGTAACGAAGCATCCATTTGGTTATCGCGTTTTCTATCACATATTTTGGAATATGCTATCGAGTCAGTCCCTGTGGGTGAAGATCGTCTTCAACAGCAAATTACCCTGTCTAACCAATTGTTACTCTGGCTGAAAGATCAAATCAAAGACAACGATTTCATTCAAGATAACTTACTTAGTAGCCAAGGCAAAATTCTGACAGCTTTGTATGAACTGGAAAACCCTGTAGCGGCTAATTTAAAAAACTATGTTAGTGAAATATTTCCTTTAACGGGGCTAACTCAAAGCGAACTATTTTGTGGTAGTAATGCCGGACTTTCGCTTGAATCTGAGCTTAAACGAGAAATTTTATCTGCGGATAAAATCTATTGGTTGGTGTCATTTATTAAATGGGCGGGAATTCGGATTTTTCGTAATGAACTTGAAAAATTTACCTCCAATGGACGCGAGCTGAGAATAATTACTACCTCATATATGGGAGCTACAGATGCTAAAGCGGTAGAATTTTTAGCGTCATTGCCAAATACTGAAGTTAAACTCAGTTACAACACCAAACGTGAGCGCTTGCATGCTAAAAGCTACTTGTTTTTGCGCAATACCGGCTTTCATACGGGGTATATTGGTTCTTCTAATTTATCGCATTCTGCGTTGACTAATGGCTTGGAATGGAATTTAAAAATAACTTCGCAAGAAATCCCTCACATCATTACTCGCTCAATTAATACGTTTGAGAGCTATTGGAACTCTAACGAATTTGAATTATTCGATGGCAAAGCAGATGCGAAACACAAGTTAACTACAGCATTAAAGCAAGCTCGAATGGGGGATAATATAGATGAACCCTCGGTACATTATTTTGAGATCAAACCATTTACTCACCAACAAGAAATTCTAGAGCAACTAGAAGTTGAGCGGTCGTTACATAAACGATTTAAAAATTTAGTTGTCGCTGCTACGGGAACCGGTAAAACGCTAATATCAGCGTTTGATTTTGCGCGTTTCTTAAAACAAAAGCCGAATGCTAAATTTTTATTTGTCGCGCATCGCGAAGAGATTTTAAAGCAAGCTAGATTGGCTTATCGCGGCGTGCTAAAAAGTGAAAATTTTGGTGAGTTGTGGGTAGGCAATCACAAACCTGAGCGTTATGAACAATTGTTTGCCTCCGTACAAACTCTTAATAGCCAGTTATCAGGATTAAGTTTAACCGCAGACTATTATGATTATATTGTCATAGATGAAGTACATCACGTAGCAGCTAGTTCTTACCGAAGTATCTTAGCTCGATTTAAACCACAGATTTTACTTGGTTTAACGGCCACGCCAGAAAGGCTTGATGGGGCGAATATTCTCGATGATTTTTGTGGTGTTATCGCGGCGGAAATACGATTACCTGAAGCGATTAATCGTCGGCATTTATGCCCGTTTCAATATTTTGGCGTCGATGATGATACCGACCTGCGCAATATTAGTTGGAGTCGAGGTCGTTACGATATTGCACAGTTGACGAATCTTTACACTCATAACCAGCAACGAGTAGAAAAAATATATCAAACCCTAGATGAACTTATTACTTCAATTAGTCGCATGAGAGCGTTGGCTTTTTGCGTTAGCCAAGAGCACGCAGAGTACATGTGCCACAATTTTATACTCAAGGGTATTAAGTGTGATTATCTCACGAGTGACAATAGACAAGATCGAGCGCAAAAGCAGCAAGCGCTGCGCAGTGGCGAAATAAACATTTTGTTTGTTGTTGATATTTTTAATGAAGGTGTGGATATACCAGAGGTCGACACTCTATTGTTTTTGCGGCCAACAGAAAGCTTAACTATTTTTTTGCAGCAATTGGGACGGGGTTTGCGTTTAGCTGATGACAAAGAAGTGTGTACCGTATTGGATTTTGTTGGCAACGCGAATGCAGATTATGATTTTGCGCATAAGTTTCGTGCGCTAGTGGGTAAAACTGATGGTTCTATTAGTGATGAAATAAAAAATGGATTTCCACATGCACCGCTAGGTTGTCGAATTGAGTTGTCAAAACAAACTCAAGACGTAGTGCTGCGAAATATCAGAAATGCAACACTGAGCAAGCAAAGGTTAATCGGTTTAGCTCGCTCGTTTTCGCGAGATTCAACACTGGAATTTAACCTAGCCAACTTTATTAAGGTATACCCACAAGTTGAAGTAGAAGCCTTGTATAAAAGGTTTAGTTGGACCGAGCTTTGTGTAGAAGCGGGTTTGTTAAACGAAACTAATCCTGAGCTTACTCGTAATTTTGCTCGAATGGTAAAGACAAGGTTGTTAGTGAGCGATGATCATAAGTACTTAAGTAGTTTACATAACTTCGCTACCAAAGGTTTGATTGCTTCTGAACCTTTTCAATTAATGCTGCATTATGATTTTTGGCAGCAGTCGGGTGAAAAGCTTGGTTTTAAAAATATAAACGACAGTTTAGGCAGACTTGAACACTCGTGGTTAAAAGCAGAATTAGCGAGCCTAACAGCTGTACTTATCGATCGTATTCATCACAAACAGGAAAACATGCCGTTGATGGGGGAACATCCAATTAAGCTGCATGCGCGTTACGCTCGTGAGCAAATATTAGTTGGTTTCGGCGCAACAACCTTTGAGAAACAACCAAACTCGATGGAAGGGATTTATAACATCAAACAACACAACATTGAGTTGATGTTTGTTACCTTAAATAAAAACGATAAGCAGTTTTCGCCAACCACTATGTATCATGACTACGCTATCAATGCAGATTTGTTCCACTGGCAAAGCCAAAATTCGGCGAGACCCGATCTCGGTAAAGGCTTAGAGTATGTAACGCACAAAGAAAGAGGCAAAAGGCTTTTCCTTTTTGTTCGAGAGCACACTTACGATGAGCACAGGAGAACTATGGGCTTTGTGAATTTTGGTGAAGTGGAGTATGTATCGCACTCAGGGAGCCAGCCTATGAACATAACTTGGAAGTTGCGAAATACAATGCCAGCATTTATGTGGAAACAAGCCGCAAAATTAGCAATGGCGTAAATGATAATTGTGCGGGCACTAAGGCGATAGCAAAGGTATGGCCAGTGAAACAGGTTGCAATTTTACCTCGTAGCTCCATTACTGCTGAACAGGCAGGCAAGTCTGTCGATTCGTATGAGCTCTATTATCTTTTTCAATTAGGTAAGCCGTTAACTCTTCAGAACCCTGTAACCCATGTGCCTCTACGAAACTTTAGCCACTCGCTGAAACTCACAACTTTAACTCGCCTTGAGAATGTCACTAAGTTTACAGAGATTGAAAAAGTGTACGCTGAGGCAGTGAATAACAAAGGTTTTTGATAAGCCTGAGTGTCGAATGGTAAGCATTAGGTCTACAAATTGTTACTCATAAGGTAGCTTTATGTAGACCTAGGGGGTAAGCAACGCGCCTTTACTATCTCTGAGGTAAAAACTGCGTGAAATACAAAGGCATCACGATATTGGTTTGTTCTAACGCTGAAGAGCCTTGTGTACCTGTTAACTTAAAGGTTTTACTTGGAGTACATTTTTTAACGTAGGATGCCAACGATTTTGCTCTTGTACGTTTACCACTTTTGACTTCAACAGGGAGGATATCGCCTTCATCGGTCGCCAAAATAAATTCGATTTCAGCGCGGGCGTCATTCCATGAGTAGCTTGGTTCAACACCAATAGCTGTTAACTCTTGCTGAACAAAATTTTCAGCTACATATCCCTTATATTCGTAGTTTTGATGTTTAATTTCTTTGTAACTACTGCCTAGCATATGGTTGAGTAAACCCACATCAAACAAAAATAGCTTAACCATATTTTCTTTTTTATAGGCCGCCAACGGTGATTTCGGCAATCCTTCAACAGGGTAGTTTGGTAAGGCTAAGCGACAGCAGTTAAGCCAATGGATCGCGGTTTCAAAATCACTATAACGAGATTTACGCTCATGCACATGCTTAAATTTAAAGCGTTTAACAGACTCATCGTTCACAAGTGATAGCTGCGCTGGAATGCTATTAAACACAGATTCAATCACGGTGGCATCGACCTTGCCCGCGTACTTACCAAAATCGCGGCGATAACCTTCAACTAAATCAGCATGAATTTTTGTGACTTTTTCAACACGCTGCAAAATACTCGACTCTTTATACTGGTACCAAGCAGCAACAGCCTCTGGCATACCACCGGTAAAAAAGTAGTCTGTTAGTTTATCCATCAATTTAGTGTGCACTACTGGAGTGCTTGCTTGGGCATCAAATGCTTTGATCAGCGCTTGCTCGTTTGATGCATAAATAAATTCTTGGAAGGTCAGTGGTCGTAAATTGTACTGTTCTACCTTTCCCACGGGGAAGGTTTTGAGCAAACCAATGTTTGAGCCGCTGGCTGCGACAAAATAGGATGGTGCTTTTTCGGCAAAATACTTAAGTGAGGTAACGGCACGCTCACACTCGCCAATCTCATCTAATATCAGCAGATCGGTTTGTGGGTTGAATGCCTGATTGGTTAAAAGCTCAATGTTCATTAGTAACTCGTCAGGTGACAGTGAGCCATCGAACGCTTCTTTGTAGGCGGGATTTTCAAGAAAGTCGATGCGAAGGGTGTTGGCAAAGTTGTTACCAAACAATTTTTGCAGCAGATAGGTTTTACCCGTTTGCCTTGCTCCATCAATCAATAATGGTTTGCGCAAAGGTTGGTTTTTCCATTCCAATAGAGCGTTAAGTAAATAGCGCTGCATAGTCACTTCTAGCCAATTAAGATTATTATTGGCCTACACTATAACTCATCTTACACTTTTATGCGCATATAAATGTAAAAATACACACTTTTATGCGCATAAAAGTGTGGTGGTTAACTGAGGGTAGAGGCCTTTTAAAATAATTTTAGTAACCATTTATTCATTAACTTTAGCGAACAATCTGGAACCATAGTAACAAAAAACCTAGCGATAGCTAGGTTTTTCAATGACTTACGAACATGTAAAAACAGTAGAAAACACTATTCTATATTCTGAATTTGCTCACGCATCTGCTCAATTAAAACCTTAACTTCAACCGCGGCATTGGTGACTGTGGTGTTAATTGATTTTGAGGCTAGGGTGTTGGCTTCGCGGTTGAATTCTTGCATCATAAAGTCTAAGCGGCGACCGCAGGCTCCGCCTTTTTTCAGGATGGCTTTGGTTTCTTTAATATGCGATAGCAAGCGGTCTAGCTCTTCGGCGACATCTAGCTTTTGTGCTGTGTAGATTAATTCTTGCTCTAAACGGGCTTGGTCGATATCGGCTTGTAACTCTTCTAGGCGTGAGGTGAGTTTTTCGCGTTGCCATTCCATGACTTGCGGCATTTGCTCTCGTACTATCTCTACTTGTGCGCTAATACCAGCTAAGCGTTCTTCAATCATGGTTTTTAAGTTGGCGCCTTCAGAAGCGCGTGCCGCTAAAAAGTCACTGATTAGTTGGTCGAACTGGGTGCTTAATTGGCTTTTAACTACATCTAAGTCTTGCTCTTCGGCAGATAACACGCCAGGCCAGCGTAAGACATCAATCGGGTTTAATTGGCTGTTGTTGGCTTGTTCGCCAACCCAGTTAGCACTTTCGATGATTTGATTAGCAAGTTCTTGATTTAGTACCAGTTGGCCGGTTTTTGCCCCGTCATCACTGACTTTTAAGCTGCATTCTAATTTACCGCGCTGCATGGCTTTTCTTAGCTTTTCGCGTAATACCGGTTCTAGGCTGCGGTGTTGTTCAGGTAAGCGAAAGTAGGTTTCTAGGTAGCGTTGATTAACTGAGCGAAGCTCCCAAACACTCGTGCCCCAGTCGTTTTTTGACTCTAAACGGGCGAAAGCGGTCATGCTGTGAATTGGCATAAAAATATTATCAGTGATCAAAAAACTTGATTATAGCTGTGCTTATTAGGGATTGGTATTGGTTAATCGCAGATTGAACACTATAATAGCCGACAATTTTTAAAAGCCCTCTCAATTCCAACTCAAGGAGAATTCCATGCGTCCAAGTGGTCGTACTAACGGTCAAATCCGTCCTATCAATATTACCCGTAATTTTACGTCTCATGCCGAAGGTTCAATTTTGGTTGAGTTTGGTGAAACTAAGGTAATTTGTACCGCGTCGGTGGAAGTGGGAGTACCACGCTTTATGAAAGGCCAAGGTCAAGGTTGGATAACAGCTGAATATGGTATGTTGCCACGCTCGACCCATACTCGTAATAACCGTGAAGCGGCACGAGGCAAGCAAGGTGGTCGTACTATGGAAATTCAACGTTTAATTGCTCGTTCGTTACGTGCGGCGGTTGATTTAAAAGCGTTGGGCGAGAACACGATTACCGTTGATTGTGATGTGATCCAAGCCGACGGTGGTACTCGTACTGCGTCTATTACTGGTGCTTGTGTTGCCTTAGTTGATGCGTTAACGCATATGCGTAGCAAAGGTTTAATTAAAACTAATCCGCTTAAGCATTTAATCTCAGCTATTTCGGTTGGTGTTTATAAAGGTGAAGCGATTGCTGATTTAGAGTATGTAGAAGACTCTGAAGCTGAAACCGATATGAATGTCGTTATGACAGAAACCGGTAAGTTAATTGAAGTGCAAGGCACGGCAGAAGGCGAACCGTTTAGTTTTGAAGAAATGGCTGAAATGCTTGAGTTAGCGAAACATGCTATTCGCGAAATTACTGATATTCAAAAAGCGGCTTTAGCGTAAGTCGTTTTCAATATGTAGGTCGAGTTTTAACTCGACATTGTGGTTTATTAAAGAAAATCCAGTTGTCGAAATAAATTTCGACCTACAGGGATGTAGGGAATGTTGTAAGTTGTCTGGAACAAGCGTCGACGACCTACAGGGATGTAGGGAATGTCGTAAGTTGTCTGGAACAAGCGTCGACGACCTACAAGGATGAAATATCCAATTACCAAATAAAATATTATGCAAGATTATCAAAAAGAATTTATCGAGTTTGCGTTATCGCGTAACGTATTACGGTTTGGCGAGTTTACGTTAAAATCTGGCCGTACGAGTCCTTATTTTTTTAATGCCGGTTTATTTAATACGGGCCGTGATTTGGCTAAATTAGGCCAATATTATGCGGCTGCATTACAAAGTGCGGGTGTGGATTATGACTTATTGTTTGGCCCTGCCTACAAAGGTATTCCAATTGCCACTACTACGGCAGTTGCTTTGTCTGAGCATCATGATAAGGATGTTCCTTACTGCTTTAACCGTAAAGAGAAAAAAGATCACGGTGAAGGCGGTAATTTAGTCGGCTCTGACTTAACTGGCAAAGTTATGTTAGTTGATGATGTGATCACAGCGGGTACAGCGATCCGTGAATCGATGCAAATTATTCAAGCCGCTGATGCGACATTATCAGGTGTTTTAATTGCGTTAGACCGCCAAGAAAAAGGCAAAGGCGAGTTGTCGGCTATTCAAGAAGTTGAGCGTGATTTTGGCACTGCGGTCATTTCTATTGTGACTATGTCTGACATCATTAGCTACCTTGAAGAACAAGGTGATAAAGCTGAGTATGTAGAAAAAATGCAGGCGTATCGTAGCCAGTACGGCATCTAAGTATAGTCTTCTCACTCAGATTTTATGGTTCATTGTCAGCGCTTACTCACCCCAATCACATAATAGAGCATATGCTCATGGGGATTCGAAGCTTGACAGCTTCCCCTAAAACCTGATCGCTTTGACTATACAGTAACTCCTAACCAGAGTTATGGTAGATTAAAGTCGGGCTTTTTTGTCCGACTTTTCATTTCAAATTGTCACACCTAAAGTCACTATTGCTTTAATACTTAATATTTAGCGCTTTGCCTTAGCTAAAATTCTGTCTAAATGATTAGCAAAGTTTTGTCTATCAGACTGACTTAACGGTGGAGGTCCGCCGTGGGTTTCAACGCCACTTGCGCGCATGGTGTCCATAAAGTCACGAATGTTCAGGCGGGACTTTATGTTTTCTTTAGTAAATAATTCGCCACGTGGACTCAATGCAAGTGCGCCTTTATCAATAACTTCGTCGGCGAGTGGAATGTCGCTGGTGATCACTAAATCTTGAGCTTGGCATAATTCGACAATTTTGTGATCGGCAATATCAAAACCTTTTTCAACAACTAATAGGCGAATATAAGGAGATTGCGGATAGCGCATGGCGTGGTTGGCAATGAGTGTGGTGGCTGTTTGAGTGCGATTAGCGCATTTGAACAAAATATCTTTAATTACAACCGGACAAGCGTCGGCATCTACCCAAATTTTCATTTAATTTTGTCATTGGTTATTCGTTGTGTATTCAGGCATGATAACTGAATTATTTACTTTTTCGCGATAATTTATTTTTATGAGTTTATCTTCTGCTCAACCTAAGGCCGCCATTTTTGTTGATGTGCAAAATATTTATTACACCTGTAAACAGGCTTATGGTCGCCAATTTAACTATCGGCAATTTTGGCAACAGATAAATTATCAATTTGATATTGTGGCCGCCAATGCTTATGCCATTGCCAGTAAGGACGATGGCCAACGTAAATTTCAAGACGCGCTACGCCATATAGGTTTTAATGTAAAATTAAAGCCTTTTATTCAGCGCAGTGATGGCTCAGCCAAAGGCGATTGGGACGTCGGGATCACAGTTGATATGATGCTGCTGGCACCCGAAGTGGATTATGTGGTTTTGCTGTCTGGCGATGGCGATTTTGATATTTTATTGCGAACCGTGAGTGATAAATTTCACACCAAAAGCCAAGTTCACGGGGTAGAAATGCTAACAGCCGACAGTTTATTGATTGCTTGTAATCAGTTTCAGCCGATATTACCCGCTGACTTGCTGTAACGAATCTATTACATCTTAGCATTCATCAGGGGTGTAACCTCATAACTAATTAGCTGTTGCCATTTTATGATTGCCCTGTATAAATTTGCGTAATTAAATTTTTATTGAAAGGCTGCGTATGTCTGCCAAACATCCCATTATTGCGGTGACAGGTTCATCTGGGGCCGGCACGTCGACCACAACTAAAGCATTACGGCATATTTTTCGTAATCTGGACTTATCGGCTGCCAGTATTGAAGGTGACAGCTACCATAGATTTACTCGTCCTGAAATGGAAGTGGAAATTCGCAAAGCGCAAGAGCAAGGCAAGCACATTAGTTATTTTGGTAAAGAAGCTAATGATTTTGCGTTACTAGAAGAAACATTTAAAAGCTACCATGAAACGGGACAAGGCAAGTTTCGGCGCTATCTACACACGTTTGATCAAGCGGTGCCTTATAACCAAATGCCGGGTACATTTACCCCTTGGCAAGACTTACCCGACGATACCGACCTATTGTATTACGAAGGATTACACGGTGGAGTGGTAACGGATGAAAACGATGTTGCCAAATACGTTGATTTGCTTATCGGCTTAGTGCCGATTGTTAACTTGGAATGGATCCAAAAAATTATTCGCGATACGTCGGATAGAGGGCACTCGCGTGAAGCTGTTATGTCGTCCATTATTCGCAGTATGGATGATTATTTTAATTACATTACGCCGCAATTTAGTCGTACGCATATTAATTTTCAACGTGTCCCCACGGTTGATACATCTAACCCCATATCGGCTAAAGATATTCCAACCGCCGATGAAAGTTTTGTTGTTATTCGCTTTCGAGGCATGAAAGATGTGAACTTTCCGTTTTTGCTGAGAATGATTGATGGCTCGTTTATGTCGCGCATTAATACTTTGGTGGTGCCGGGTGGCAAAATGGGATTTGCCATGGAGCTTATAGTGACACCTTTGATTGAAAAACTCATGGAGAAAAAACAACTGCACTTAACTGGGTCTTTACCTTTAGGTTTATAGTGTACGTTGTAGCAAGTAGGCTTATTCATGAGCCTCTTGCTTCTCATCATCATAATTGCCTGCCTTATTCCAATAATTCAATGTTTATCTTCTAAACGACTTAAATTTGTCATTTAAAATTTGTTGACAAGAAATTAATCTGCAACTAAAAATTCAGTTAATTCAGAGTCTGATGATGCTCTTCTGCAACTCCATCTGAATATTTTGTTTTATTGTCGTTTTTTTGTTTTTGAACGGAGAAGATGATGGCAGCGCCAACAAAGCAAGAATTACTTTCACGTATATATGCTGATCATAAAAATTACCCTCGTGGTTTTCGTCGCTCTGGCGATTTTTCTATTAAAGAGGCTGATGCTTTAGAAAAGTTCGGGACCTTGATTGTCGCGCTCGAAAGCGGTGCTTATGCGCCTGCGGACGATGAAGATACGCACTTTGTTGCTGTATTACGTGGTGAACAGGAACCTGATGATCTGGCTACCAAAGCTTGGCGAAAATACATTGCACGTATTAACCGTCCTAAGTTGGGTAGTATTTATGGGTCGAGGATTGACACATCACAAGTGGATGACGGCGGTTCGTCCGACGATTTGGATAACATTGATTTAGGCAGTACGAATACAGAAGAGGAAGTTGAAGATTAGCATGGTTGCCACAAAGTGCTTAGGCGCTTTGTGGCATTGAACGCGCTATTTTGGTTTATTGGTCTACACTCTAAATTAACGAGTGTCTGATATAGCAAAGTAGCAGTCATGAAGCGACATGCCAGCCAGTTACATCATTATTTTTCAATTGATCCTGATGAATTAAGCTATCACCTTGCTAGTTTATTTTTTAAAGCTGAGCAACGAGCCACTCGGCCGCGAGGATTAATTGTTCCCCATGACCCTGTTTCCCTTAGTGGTTATGTTGCCGCTAAAGCTTATTTATCGATTAGGCGCTACGCGAATACTATTGACCGTGTTATTTTGCTTGCCAATCATCCGTCTGTGCAGGCTGACTATTTAGTCAGTTCAGGGGCGCGTTGTTTCTGTTCACCTTTGGGAGATGTTGATTTAGATAAGCAAAGTGTTAACGTTGCGGCGCAGCAGGGGTTATTAACGATCCAAGAAGAGGTGTATGCCAATGCGTTGTCATTGGATGTGCAAATTCCTTTTTTGCAATTATGCTTGTCGCGCTTTTCGATTGTACCAATTTTAGTCGGCGATAACGCGCAAGCGGCGCTGCACGATTTATTAGATCAGATTTGGTCTGAGCGCAGTTTACTTGTTGTGTGCAGCAATTTAAGCCAAGGTATTGATTACCCAGATGCTTGTGCATTTGACAAAGCAACTAGTGATGCAATTTGTGCCAATCACGAATTGGCAATTAATCAAAGTACCAGTGCAACTCATATGCTGAATATGCTGAGTTTGTATTGGAAGCAAAACAAGGTGCTACTAAAGATGATTAATTATCAGCACAGTTATGAAGTTAATCCTGATCATAAACCTTATACAGGTTATGGTAGCTGGATGTTGTATTAAGAATTTATTCATTTTGCTATTGAATATTGGTGTAAACAGTAATGGAAAAGTCGGTTCAATCTCCCTGTGTAAGAAACTGTTGCCTAAATCAGCAGGACATCTGTGTGGGCTGTGGTCGTACTTTGCAAGAAATTACGCATTGGACTCAATATTCTACGCAACAACAACGGCAAATTGTGATAGCATGCCGAGCTCGTTTTGCGGCTTTACAGGCGCAACTAACACAAAGCTTTAAATAATAGTGAGATAAGGATTGTTTTTGCGGAATAATCCTTTGAAAAACAGTGTGTTTTTTCATTCATTGTCTTGCTATTCTTCCGGCCTAAACAGTTGAGAGGAACACCTATCGTGGAAATGATGTCGGGCGCCGAAATGGTGGTACGCGCACTTAAAGATGCTGGGGTAGAACATATCTTTGGATACCCTGGTGGAGCTGTTCTTGATATTTATGATGCTTTATTCGCTGCTGATGTAAAGCACATATTGGTTCGTCATGAACAAGCAGCCGCACATATGGCTGACGGGTATGCAAGAGCAACCGGAAAAGTGGGTACGGTATTAGTGACTTCTGGTCCTGGTGCTACCAATACTTTAACCGGTATTGCGACCGCTTATATGGATTCAATTCCTATGGTTGTGTTGTCAGGACAAGTACCAACTAGTGTCATCGGTGAAGACGCATTCCAAGAATGTGACATGGTCGGTTGTTCTCGCCCTGTTGTTAAGCACAGCTTTTTATGTAAAAAACCTGAAGATATTCCAGTGATGATAGCTAAGGCTTATCACATTGCGGCAACTGGACGTCCTGGTCCTGTTGTGGTTGATATTCCTAAAGATATTGTCAACCCGAAAGAATCGCATCCGTATGAGTATCCAACGGATATTAAGATGCGCTCTTACAATCCGACGGTTAAAGGCCACAAACGCCAAATTAAAAAGGCGCTTGAGATTTTAGTTGAAGCAAAACGCCCTGTACTTTACGTCGGTGGTGGTGCCATTAACGCTAATTGCAGTGAAGATATTATCAAGCTTGCTGAAACGCTTAATTTGCCGGTGACGAATACTTTGATGGGTTTAGGGGCTTTCCCTGGAACGCATAAGCAATGCCTAGGTATGTTAGGTATGCACGGTACGTTTGAAGCAAACAAAACCATGCATCACTCAGATTGCATTTTAGCTTTGGGTGCTCGTTTTGATGATCGTGTCACCAATAATACGCAAAAATTCTGTCCGGATGCGACAATATTGCATGTGGATATCGATCCTGCTTCAATCTCTAAAACCATTAAAGCGCACGTGCCTGTTGTTGGTTCGATTTCTGACGTGGTTAGCGATATGTTGGACATGCTGGAAGAAAATCATTCTACTAACGATAAAGAAGCGTTAGATGCATGGTGGCAACAAATTGCAGGCTGGCGCGCGCGCCAATCACTGTCTTATGAAAAGAGTGATAAGGTGATTAAGCCGCAGCAAGTTATTGAATCTATGTATCGCGCAACCAAAGGTGAAGCTTACGTTTCTTCAGATGTAGGACAGCATCAAATGTTTGGTGCGTTGTATTATCCGTTTGATAAACCGCGTCGTTGGATTAACTCAGGTGGCTTGGGCACCATGGGCTTTGGTTTACCGGCTGCAATGGGCGTTAGTGTGGCATTGCCTGATGCTATCTCGGTATGTATTACTGGTGATGGTTCAATTCAGATGAATATTCAAGAGCTATCAACCTGTATGCAGTATGGCTTACCAGTGAAAATCATTTCATTGAATAACCAAGCCTTAGGTATGGTACGTCAATGGCAAGACCTCAATTATGGTGGTCGTCATAGTCAATCTTATATGGAATCTTTACCGGATTTTGTTGCGTTAGCTGAGGCTTATGGCCATGTCGGTATGCGTGTAACTGATCCGGCTGACTTAGACGAAGCAATGGATAAATGCTTTGCGATGAAAGATAAGTTGGTATTTATGGATATCAATGTTGATCAGTCAGAACATGTTTATCCGATGCAGATTAAATTTGGCGCGATGGACGATATGTTATTAAGCCGTACGGAGCGAACGTAAATGCGTAGAATTTTATCTATTTTATTAGAAAACGAACCGGGTGCACTTTCACGTATTGTTGGTTTATTTTCTCAACGTGGTTATAACATTGAGACCTTAACGGTTGCCCCGACAGAAGATGAAAGCTTGTCACGCATTACCATTACAACGATTGGTGATGACAGAGTCATTGAGCAGATCACTAAGCAAGTCAACAAACTGATTGATGTTTTGAAAGTATCTGATTTGACTGAAGGTGAGCATATTGAGCGCGAATTAATGTTAGTTAAATTACGCGCATCAAGCGCTAAAGTACGTGACGAAATCAAACGTACTGCTGATATTTTCCGTGGTCAGATTGTTGATGTTACGCCAAATACTTACGTGGTACAGTTAATTGGTACTAGCGATAAGTTAGATGCTTTTATTGAAGCGGTTAAACCAGAAACGGAAGTAATGGAAACTTCACGTACTGGTGTTACCGGCTTAGCTCGTGGTGAGAAGGCATTGCGTATCTAGTAGCCGTTGCTTGTACTAAGCGCAAAGTTATAAATAATGGGCGTTACAAATACTCGTTTGTAACGCCTTTTTTGTATCTGGGGCAAGGGTTACGCTTTGCGTTAAGGCTTGGAAGTTTTGCTTTAATTGTTGTTGGCAAAACGTTTGCTGGCGGGCGAGTATAACAATGTTTTTGCAGCCATTAATATCGAGTATAACTTGATGTGCGAAGTGCTGACGAATAGCCTGCATTATATTGAGTAGATCTTGTTGCTGATCGACTAGGGTATTAAGCGCTAGGTAGCCAGCGTTGTCGTTAATCAGGCAAGCTAAATCCTTATAAAATTCGGGTTTAAGTAAACAGCTTGGTACTTGGCTGTTGGCAAACAGATCACCCAAAATCAAATCATAGTGACTGGCTTGCGGTATTTTAGGCTTTGGCAATTTAGCCACAAGGTTGGCGGCATCTTCAATTATTACTGGGTGAGTCGGGCTTAATTCGAAGTATTGACGTGCTATATTGACCAATTCAGTGTCAATTTCGACACTGTCTACCGCCACTTTAACATTCGCAAAAAAGCGTTCAAACCCAGCTAAGCCCATTCCTAAATTTAATACTTTGGCTTGATTTTGTGTGTGGTTATCATTGTTATTCGCCAATTGCCAACCCGCAAGCATAGCCCATTGATAGTCAGCGCTCAGCTGCTCTGGGTGGGTTAAATCCATTACCGACAATAATGTGCCTGAAGCATGATAAAGCCAACGCCAGTTATGCCATTGATGGATTGAGTAAGATTTGAATGTTGCCAAACAATATTCGTTTTGTTGGCTAATGCTAATTAGTTGCTCAGGGTTAAAACTCATTATGCTTTGTTTTATGGTTGACTGTCAGCGCTTATGCTCGACCTTGTGAATATAAACAATCCATACAGAAAAGCGCGCAAGACTGAAGGCTAGAACTATTGTTGGACCGAATTTATTTCGCTAACACAAGGTTTGTCGATGTAAAATAGCCCCTATAATTTGGGAAATAATTTGCTCTTAAAATCCGATCATGTTGACTATAGATGCGTCAATAATTGCTTAGAAATGGCTTGGCTAAAGTCGTCACCCAATTTTTCAATGGCTTTGTCTTGAGCTAACCCCGCATCGCTGGATACCCCTTTGGCTTTTTGACGAAAAGTACTTATGACTTTTTGTGCTTCAGCAACTTTAATGGTTGCTGTGGCAAAGCTATAAAACAGTTCATTGCGATTTAAATCGCGCCATTTAACATTAAAGCTTAAAGTAAAATCACCGTTTGTATCTTTAGTGATATTTAGCCCTTTTTGGGATAACACATAGGCAACTTTATTGGCTAATGCTTGATCGGCTTGTTTATCAATTGCGAAGGTCAGTTGATTAAACACAGCATTTGCTTGCGCTTCTAGCGCTCTGCCTTGTTCACTAAGCTCAACTTGATTAGCCTGAAAGTCGACAAGTTGTTGGTTTAAACTTTGCCGCTTACTCAGTTCAGTTTTAATGTGTATAGCTTGCTTTAAACGCACCGATGCAATGGCGTTGCTATCAACAGCTTTATGACTGAGCTCGTTATCTAGCGTCATAATTTGTTGTTCAATATCCATAATAGCCATATGTTTATCAAGCTTTGCTAGCGCATAAGCCGTTTTACTGGCTTTGTCGATGTAGTTATCAACAATAGATAAACCTTTTAATTCCAGTTCAGGAATTTTATTGCTAATGAGTTCATCGAATTTAAATGCCATGCTGCCATCTGATTGGGCAGATTGTTTGACTTGAGTCGTGGCCGAAACATTGAGCTTAATTCGCTTAGCTAATTCTGCTCGGGCACTTTCGCTTGCGGCTAAAGTTGCGTTAGCTTCAGTGCTATTAATCGGCGCCACGCCGACAGCATAAAGTAACCCAGCGGTGGAAGGCGGTTGTTTTACCCAATCGGGTGTTGCGTAAAATTGTTGCGCAATATCGCTATTGGATTTTGATGTTGTCGATTGGCAACCCATCAGCGCACCTAAGGTTAAACATAACCCTAGTACGAGTTGGGTTTGCCGTTTATAAACTATAGCTAGCACGTTTTAAAAACTTCTTAATTTTTTTCTGACCATTCCATACTTCACGATTTGATGTCATATCAATCAAACGTAAATCGACTTGGTAAAAGGTAACGCGTTGTCCGTCGGCTTGGTCTACCGTAGAGTTGATGCTGCCTGATAATGCATAATCAGCGCCGGTTTCTTCACCCATGGCGTTTTGCGTATCGATACTGGCGTTTAATTCTTGATCGGCCCGTTCTTTACGTACGTCTTCTCTAATGTCATTGTTGGCGACAAAATCGACTCGGCCACTGCGCAACATGGCGCGTTTTAAGTCATTTAAAAAGGTTTCGACTGGAATATGTTCATGCGATTTATTGCGTACGCGCTGAATGATCACGGCTGGACGATTTTGTTCTTTTTGTAAGTGTTGGTCGATCCAAGGAAAGCTCAACATATCTTCTACCATCGCACTGGCGACAAGTTGTGAGTCTTTATCGTTCCATTTGTCTGTCAGGGCAATTTCTTTATCGGTTTCTACTCGCTCTATAGAAGTCGTTGATTTACATGCACTTAATCCTACGGTACTTAAGAATATGAGTCCTAAAGAGATTAATTTATTTTTTGTCATTATCGTTACCCGATCCTTGATAGCTTTATTTTTCAAAATCATAGAGTGAATCTTGCTATTACTCTAGGGAAATTATCGTTAAATTTATTCGATTGAACTGATTTGCGACACATGAGTTGGTTTTGCACTTGAATTAACCAGATTTGTCGGCTTATTAACCGTATTTGCCTGCTCCGCATAGGTTTTCGTTTGTAATATATAAGGTTGGTCAGCGGCGACTTTAACTGTGTAGGTTTGGTTGATATTTTTGCCGTCGCTTGTTTTGCTCATTAAGCTAACTTTGTGTTCACCCACGGGTAAGTTAAACCGCGCCAACTTGATACTTTCGGGTAAGGTTAACCAGTTTCGGGTGTCGGCTTGTGCAGTTAATATGTTAACTAATGCGGTGGCGCCTTTGGCTATGTCACCCCAAATCCCTTTATCTAATAACCCTGTCTCTTTTAACGCTTTGTGGGCAAATATCGCCTTAACTATCTCGCGAGTGAGTGACGCATAAATAAATTCATTGGCGCTGCGAATTTGCTCTTGCAGGGCTATTAAACTGAGTGATTCCACCGTTTCGAGTTCGGCGTATTTTTTTCCATTGATATACACAGAAGACCCACTTAGGCTGGGTTTTATCGCTGGATAATATGGAACGGATACCGTAATAGGGGTATTTAAGGCATCTAACATGCCAATATCTTCTGCCAAATTCCATAAATCGCCACCTAAAGGAATGCGTTTTTGCTGTGTTCCCATTACAGCAGCAGGAATGTCGCCAGCGATGTAATTTTTAATAATATCGAACAGTTGATTATCCGCATAAAGCATTTGAAACCAATAGGCTTTTTCGCGTCTTTGGGCAAAAGGCCCACTTAGTATCGGGCTGAGCACTAAAGACTTCGCTCGTTTATCTAAGGTGAGTAAAATGTTAATGCGCTGGCGTTCAGGCACTGTACCCACATGTTGAATGATAACCAGCTCTGCTTGTTGACTGGCTTTTACCACTTTTTGCGCTTGTTGCTGATTTAACTTTTGATTGATCAGGCGTTTAGCTTCTTGTTGGTAGCCGCCGTCTTTAAGCATGACTTTAATTGTGTCAAACCAAGCTTGTTGAACTACCTTGTTATTGAGTTGGTATTGCTTAGCAAAACCGTTCTCATAGGCTGTCGCGGCTTTTTTATATTCAATTCGTGCGCTGTCAAAGTCGCGATTAGTTTCATACAGTAAACCAGATAGGTAGTGGGCAAAGGCGTCGTCTTTATATTCCAATTCTAGCCCTGCTGTTGAGTTCCCAAATGCACGTTTAAATAAGTTGTATATTTCTGACGCGGTGGATTGCTTTTTATCTGTGTTGTTTGTTTGGGCATAACCACCGGTTTGCCGAGTGAGCTCAGATAAACGTAATCCAAGGCGACGGATCTCGACTAAGGCGGCATCAATTTCGGTGGGTGATAATTTGTGATCCTCTTGCCCTTTTTTTAAGTAATTAAGCGCTTTAAAGTAGTTAATAAAGGTGTTTTCAAACACAAATCCCTTATAGGTTGTGTATTGTGGGCCGGTTAGCAGCTCGGCTGCTTTTTCAGAAATACTGGTCGTATAAAATTCTTCGCTGAGTTGCTCTGCGGCACTAAAGTGAATATTACTTTGCGTGTAGTTACCCATTAAATGGTTAATGGTGCCAAGCTCAAGATGATGTAGTAGACGATCTTTGCCTGAGTCTGAATAGCGCAAACGGAAGGTGGTTTTAGCCGCTAATAGCTGGCCATTTTTAACCTGACTCGTGGGCGATACGTTATAGCCTTGTCGTGTCGTTACACAGCCAGTCATTAAAGTGATGGCTAGCAAACAAATCCACAACGGCTTTATCAAGTGAGTCTTTTTCAAACGCTTATTCGTCCATGTATAGTCTTTTGGCTCTGACTATTGATTATTAGTAAGTCGAGGTGCTAATTAAAAACTAACCTTAGTTAATATTCAAATTTTGTGCGATGAAACAAAGGTTTAATGCTGGTATATAGGCTATATTGCTTTAGACTATAGTCTTCTCGCTCAGATTTTATGGTTCATTGTCAGCGCTTATTCGCCCCAATCACATAGTAGAGCATATGCTCATGGGGTCTCAAAGCTTGACGGCTTTCCCTAAAACCCGATCGCTTTGACTAGAATTAAAAAACGAGCGTTTTCAATTGACGGCGTTCATCAGGATAATTTGGTTAATCGTAGCATTTTGCTCGCCGAATTTAATTTACTACATAAAATTACAACAATATCTACTCCGTGACTAAAGGAAATTAGGAATGAAATTACAGAATTTATTAATTGCGACTGCAGTAGCTGGTTTGTTAACGGCTTGTGGTTCAACAGAACAGGTTAGTAGCAAGCCGTCTGTCAACATACCACAATGGGTATTAAATCCTGTTGTTGAGAATGGTATTGCTGCGGCAGACTGTATTAAGTTTTCTGGTAATGTTTCAGTTGACCAAAAAATGGCTCGTGCCAATGCACGTTTAGCTTTAGCACAACAAATAGAGACTAAAGTTGAAGGCTTAGACAAAACGTATGCTCGCCGAACTGACGCCACTGATGAAACATCAATTGGCACAAATTTCAGCTCAGTATCTAAGCAAATCACTAATCAAAAATTAGTTGGTGCGCGCGTTGAAAAAGCGGATATTGTCAATATTGCTGGTAAGGATCACTTTTGTGCCTTGATGGTGTTAAGCCCTAATACCACTAAAGAGTTATTTGATTCTATTGTTAAAGAGTCTGGCCGTAAGGTTAATCCACAAGATGAAAAGTTCTTATACGAAGAGTTTAAAGCTTTTAAAGCAGAGCAAGATTTAGATAAAGAAATTGCGCGTTTAACCGATTAATTTCGCGGGTTTGTTTTAAGTTAAAAACGTGCAAATTCAATGAGTTTGCACGTTTTTTTGTATCTGGATTTTGTGTTTAGGGAGAGAATATGCGAATAGTTGCAACTGGGGTAATTTCAAGTTTTATATTATGGTCGGCTGTGGTTTACGCCAATGGCCCTGAGAGTGCATTTGCTCAATTAGAAGCTGAAATGGCTCAACAACCAGCCCCAGCTGATAAAAATGGATCTAGCAAGTCAATCGACACGCAATCTCAGCAGACATTTGATCAATGGCGAGATGATTATTTATCTGAATATTTAGTGTTTAAGCAAAATCATTTTGCTGAATATGACAAAATGCGTGATCAATTGTTTTTGGAGTGGGGTGAATCAGAGCAAACGGATCAGACTAAGTTAGTCGATTATCAACAAGGTGGTAATATTAAAACCGTTGTTGATTATCAAAAACAGGAGATCCGCGTCAGTATTAAGCATCAAGCGAATCAAAAAGTTGATCGCAAACAGGTATACCAATCTTTGCAGCAATTTAATCAGACACAGGTGCTATCTGTTCCAAATGAACGGTCTTCGCCCCAAGGAAAATCGACACAAGATGGAAAGTCAACAATAGAGAAGACGCAAGCCAGTATTTTGCAGTTAGTAACAGATAAAAATCTTACGAAAACAGATATTGCTAAAATGGTGTTAGCAGCCCAGCAGACAACCCAACCATTAGATTTAACCTTGTCACAAGCCAAACAAGTGGTTGAACAGACGAAAATCATTCGTAAACAAGCTGAGCAACAAAAAATAGAGCTTGAGCGGGTGCAAGATATGCAGCACTTAAAAGCAAGTGAATTGGCGCAAGTTAATGTTAATAAGCTTAAAAAAACGCCAGTAATTTTGCCGCAAGATCAGGTAGAAGCGCAAAAACAGAAAATAGACAATCTTGCTCAGCAACGCATTGAGCAACTCAATAAAAGCGCACAAGCGGCTGCGGCAAAGCAGTATTTACAAGCCCCCAGTGTTCAACAACAAATTACCTCGTACACCATTAAATTTCCAAGTAGTCAGCCATTTAAACTAGCCAAACCTTATTTAGCTGACGTAAGCCAGCAAGCCAAGCGTTGGCAACTGACACCGAGTTTGATGTTGGCAATTATGCATACCGAGAGTTATTTTAATCCTAAAGCACAATCACATATTCCCGCTTATGGTTTGATGCAAATAGTGCCTTCAACCGCAAGTGTTGATGTTAATCGTTTTTTGTATAAAAAAGATAAAGCCATGTCTCGCCATCAATTGTTTGATTCGGGCAAGAATATTGAAACCGGTATCGCTTATGTCCACATTTTAAATAGTCGCTATTTAAAGAACATTAAGCACCCGTTGAGCCGCACTTTTTGTGTTATTGCGGCCTATAATACGGGAGCAGGAAATGTCGCTAAAACCTTTAATAAAGATGGTACACGAAGCTTAACCAAAGCGACTAAGGTGATTAACAGAATGACGCCACAGGAAGTTTATCAAACTTTGGTTGAAAAATTACCTTACAAAGAAACGCGTGATTATTTGCGTAAAGTGACTAAGCGCACTTCACTATATCGAGAGATAGATAAAGCGTAAGGTTTTATCGTGACGAAACGCCTAGGTGAGTAAACAAAACATAAACCCTATAAACAAAAAAGCCCGCAGTAGCGGGCTTTTAGCAGATAAGGGTGTTACTTAGGCTTTGTAAGCGTCATCGTGAACGCCTGCTACTGCACGGCCTGATGGGTCAGCCATGTTTTGGAAGCTAGCATCCCATGCCAAGGCTTCAGGCGTTGAACATGCAACTGACTTACCACCAGGTACACATTCTGCACATGATGGGTGCGGGAAGTGACCTTCGAAGATAGTACGGTAGTAGTAAGCTTCTTTAGTATCTGGCGTATTGTGCGGGAAGCGTTTTTCAGCATTCGCCAATTGATCATCAGATACGTTAGCTTCACAGTGCTCTTTAAGTTTGTCGATCCAGCTATAACCTACACCATCAGAGAACTGTTCTTTTTGACGCCATAATACTTCGTCAGGTAAGTAACCATCTTTAAATGCTTCACGTAAGATGTTCTTTTCAATCTTACCGTCTTTGATCATTTTACCTTCTGGATTAATGCGCATTGCGACATCCATAAAGTCTTTATCTAAGAATGGTACACGAGCCTCAACACCCCAAGCTGACATGGCTTTGTTGGCACGTAAACAGTCAAACATGTGTAGTTTGTTAAGTTTACGGTTAAGTTCTTCGTGGAATTCTTTAGCGTTAGGTGCTTTATGGAAGTACAAGTAACCACCAAAGATTTCGTCAGCGCCTTCACCAGAAAGTACCATTTTGATGCCCATGGCTTTGATCTTACGCGCCATTAAGTACATTGGAGTCGATGCGCGTATAGTGGTTACATCGTAAGTTTCCAAGTGATAGATAACGTCTTGTAGCGCATCAATACCGTCTTGAATGGTGTATGTCATCTCGTGATGAACAGTACCAATCGCGTCAGCGACTTTTTGTGCTGCTTTTAAGTCTGGTGCACCTTCTAAACCCACTGCGAATGAGTGAAGTTTCGGCCACCAAGCTTCGTTTTGATCATCTTCTTCGATACGGCGTGCCGCAAATTTTTGGGTAATCGATGATACAACTGAAGAGTCTAAACCACCTGATAATAATACACCGTAAGGTACATCAGACATTAAATGTGATTTAACTGATTTTTCTAGTGCAACGTTAATATCTGCAGCGTTGGCAGTATTGTCTTTTACTGCATCATATTCCATCCAGTCACGTGTGTAGTACTCACGTAATTCGCCGTCAGCGCTATGTAAGTAATGCCCAGGAGGGAACTCTTTAATGGATTTACATGCAGGTACTAATGCTTTCATTTCTGAAGCTACGTAGAAGTTACCGTGATCGTCCCAACCCATGTAAAGCGGGATAATACCAATATGGTCACGAGCAATTAGGTATTCGTCTTTAGTTTCATCATAAAGAATGAAAGCGAACATGCCTTTTAGCTCGTCAATGAACTCTATACCTTTTTCTTGGTATTTAGCTAAAATAACTTCACAGTCAGATTTTGTTTGGAATTCGAAGTCGACAGTTAAATTCGCTTCTAGCTCTTTGTGATTGTAAATTTCGCCGTTGACCGCTAAAACGTGATTTCGATTTTTATTGAAGAGAGGTTGGTCACCAGAATTTACATCAACAATTGCTAGGCGCTCGTGCGCTAGAATTGCGTTGTCGCTTGCATATACACCTGACCAGTCTGGGCCACGGTGGCGTAGTAATTTAGACAGCTCAACCGCTGACTTTCTTAGTTCGGCTCGATCTGTTTTCAGATCAAGAATACCAAAAATGGAACACATAGAGTTTTCACTCCCTCTCTTCAAATAATGTCTTCAAAAAATGCTTTAAAAATATCGAAATCAATAGCGGGATTTTCCCGAACGTGCAATGTGCCAGTTTTCGAAGAAAATTCAAGGTTAGATGGTGAGTTTTTATGTTTTTCTTATGATTAATGGTTATAAAAATGCCCAAATGGTCATTTTTCACATCTATTTCTACAATTTTATTTTAAATATTACGAGTTAATTGCGGTTTAGTTCACAAAAGTCTTCGCCAGTGAATCAGTTAAATACGCTATAATTAATGATATTTTTTGGTTAATTATTGTCCGATATTAACCCCTCTTTATGCCCTTAATTGCAGTACTGGCGTAAGGTCGGAGTAAGTGACTAAAATTGTTAGAAAAAAACCTTATTTTTCTTGCAGTTTTGGCTTTCTCGCACTTATCCGATCAGTTAGTATTGTACAAGAAGTCGTCTAAATTTGATTTGCTGCAAAATGTTATAAAAATGTGGCAGGGTGTGGAGTAGTAAACATGGCAACAGAGTATTTGTTGAAAGAGTCGGGCAAGGTCGTCGAAATCAAAGGTTCAGTCTTTTTATTGAAAGATGGAAAATTATTACCTTTGAAGGTCGGTGATTCCGTTTTTGCAGGCAACACAGTTGTCGCTGAAGAAGGCGCTGAATTCAGGCTGCAGTTAGAAAACGGTGAAGAGCTTATCTTTCCTAATGCTTCGTTAGCAGAGGCATTATTCGATACCGATGCTGAGAACGCCGAAATTGCCGCTATTCAAGAAGCGATTAGCTCTGGTGATATGTCCAATGTAGAGGCAACTGCGGCTGGTGGTTCTTCTTCCAGTTCGGGTAGTGATGGTCCTGCAACCATTTCTTCTTCAGGCAGTGAAACTATTGCACGCTCTGGATTTGGTACGGGGGCTGGTAATGGTTCTCATGATTTCAATAATACGACTTTGCCAAATGGTAATGCCCTAGTTGTATTAGACTTTGACGCACCAGATGCCACATTTGAAGATTCATCTGTTAATACTACAACACCAACATTAGATGGCGGGATAGACGACGCCGACGCTTCTGTTGTTGTGATTATTAACGGTGGTGATCCTGTTAATGCAATCAATAATGGCGATGGTACATTTACCCTACCTCCTGGCGTGGAGTTAAACGAAGGTGAAAATGAAGTCACTGTCATTGCCACCGATCCAAATGGTAATACAGATGAAGTCACCGGCATTGTGACGGTTGATATTACCCCACCCACTGGAACCGTCGATAGTTTTACCACTGAAGATACCACACCGCCTTTAACGGGTACCGTTGATGACCCGACTGCTACTATTATCGTTTCGATTAATGGTGAAACTTTTCAAGCCATTAATAACGGTGACGGTACTTGGGTATTACCAGATGATATTGTCGCTGAGTTAAATGAACAAATTTACGATGTTAATGCGGTTTTTTCAGACGACTTGGGTAATACCACCACAGCTCAAGGTCAAGTTGATGTACAAATAAATGAAGCGCCTACTGCGGTAGATGTTAATTTTGGTGACATTAATGAAGATGGTTCAATAGTATTTACTGAAGCCGAGCTTTTAGCGAACTCGACTGATCCGGATGGTGATCAGTTATCTATTACTCAGGTTAGTTTAGTTAACCCTGCATTAGGAACATTAACTGATAACAGCGACGGCACTTGGACTTTTCAGCCGTCAGCGGAATTTAATGGTCAGGTTGTTTTTGATTTTACCTTAACGGATGGCGAGTTTGACGATTCAGCGCAAGCTCAACTGAATGTTGTGCCAGTTAATGATCCACCTGAGATTACAGTTACGGGCGCCACCATTATTGAAACAGAGGTAACACAAGGTACGGTTGTCGCTTCGTTTACGGCATCTGATATTGATACCGCGGCTGAGAATTTAACTTTTGCGATTGTTAATAATGACAATGGCTATTTCGCTTTAGACGGCTCAAGTGTGGTGTTGACCCAAGCTGGGGTTGAAGCGGTTGATAATGATGAATTAGATTTAGAATCAATTGATATTGAAGTGTCGGTTAATGACGGAGAGTTTACCGTTAGTGATATAGGCACTGTGGTTATCAATCGAGTTGATGATACCGCGCCAATTGGCCAAGATGACTCAGGTGAAACTGATGAAGGTGCTTCTGTTGTCATTAATGTATTAGCGAATGATAGCGATGACGAAGTTGGACTTGATGTGAGTTCAGTACAAGTCGTTGCTGATCCAGCTAACGGCTTTATCATTGTTAACGATGATGGCACAGTGACGTACCAACATGATGGCTCGGATACAACTAGCGATGTTTTCACTTATACGGTAGCTGATTTAAACGGTAATGTTTCCGATCCTATTACCGTTAACGTGATAGTCAATCCTGTTGATGATGCTGCACCTATTGGTCAAGATGATTCGGGGTCATTAGATGAAGGTGCCACAATTAATATTAATGTGGCGGCGAATGATGCGGATAGCGAGTCTGGCCTTGATCTCAGCTCAATTGTTATTATTCGCCAACCGAATAATGGCTCAGTTACGGTTAATAGTGATGGAACGGTTGACTATCAGCATGACGGTAGCGACACCACTGCGGATGATTTTATTTATACGATCGCTGATTTAGACGGCAATGTTTCTGATCCGATCTCCGTTAATTTGGTGGTGGCCTCTGTCGATGATACTAACCCAATAGGTCAAGACGATAGCGCGCAATTAGATGAAGGCGCAAGCGTTGTTATCGACGTGGCAGCCAATGATTCTGATACAGAATCAGGTTTAGATTTAACGTCAGTGCAAATTGTTAGCCAGCCAAACCATGGTCAATTGGTGGTTAATGACAACGGTACTGTTACTTATCAGCACGATGGTTCAGATACGACAAGTGATATCTTCACTTATACCATTAAAGACAATGACGGCAATATTAGTGATCCAATTACAGTTAATATTGTTGTTAATGCAGTAGATGACACTAAACCTCTAGGTCAAGACGACACGGCTGATGTTGCTGAAGGGCAGCTTATTAACATTAACGTGGCGGCAAATGATAGCGATACAGAAGCCGGTTTAGATTTAAGCTCAGTTGTTATTGTTAGCCAGCCTAGTTTTGGTTCATTAGTGGTAAATGCTAATGGTACGGTCGATTATCAACATGATGGCTCTAATACGACGGCGGATGTTTTTACTTATACGATCACGGATAATAATGGCAATGTAAGTGAACCGATTACGGTTAACATTGCGATTGCTTCAGTCGATGATACAGCGCCGATTGGAATTGATGATCAAGCATCACTTGATGAAGGCGCTAGCATTAATATTAATGTAGCCGCTAATGATAGTGATTCAGAGTCGGCGTTAGATCTTACATCTATTCAAGTCGTTGGGGCACCAGCCAACGGCCAAGTAACCATTAATGATGATGGTACGGTTGACTATCAGCACGACGGTAGTGATACAACATCAGATATATTCACTTACACCATCAAAGACAGTGAAGGGAATATTTCGGATCCTATCACGGTTAATTTGGCTATAGCATCTGTCGATGATACTGCTCCAATTGGTCAAGATGATAGTGCCTTTGTTGTTGAAGGCGCTTCTGTTGTCATCAATGTTGCTGCAAATGACTCTGACAGCGAATCAGCGCTTGATTTATCTTCTATTCAAGTGGTTAGCAACCCTGAAAATGGTCAAGTCACAGTTAACGATGATGGCACTATTACTTATCTGCATGATGATTCAGATACCACCTCAGATGTATTTACCTACACCATCACAGATGCTGCAGGTAATGTAAGTGATGCCATTACGGTCAATGTCGCCATTGCAGGTGTAGAAGATGTTGTCACTGCAACGTTGTCGGCCACGGAAAGTGTCTCAGAAGATGGTGGTAATGTAGAGTACATTGTTAAATTGACCGATGCTGACGGTAACGCGATCAGTACAGCTGAGCCAGTCGTAGTAACCTTAGCTAATGGTGAAACGATTACCATTGCTAGCGGACAAGATACTGGTAGCGTCACAACGTTAATCAATCAAGATGATGTGTACATTGACGCTACGAGTATCAGCAACACTATAACTAATATTTCCGGTGGCGAATCATTTGAAAAGCTAGTGTCAGCGGGTAATTCTGTTACTACTGCCATTACTGATGATACTGACCAAGTTACGGCTAAACTAACGGCCACACAGTCAACGTCTGAAGATGCTGGCAATATTACTTACACTGTCAGCTTAACTGACGCTGATGACAACTTAGTGGTTGCGCAATCTGATGTTGTTGTAACGCTCGACAACGGAGAAGTGGTTACAATATTAGCAGGCCAGTCTTCCGCTAATGCCGTCATTACTGTTGATAGGGATGATGTATTAGTTGAAACGGATAGTGTGAGCAATAGCATTACCGCTATTACTGGTGGCAATGAGTTTGAAAGCTTGATTGCTGATACAAGCGTCATCCGCACATCTATTGTTGATGACTCTGATGTAGTACTTATTTCTATTTCAGGTGACAGTCAAGTTGTTGAGGGCAGTTCAGCTAACTATACCGTATCTATTTCTCATGCCCCAGTTAATGATATTCAAGTTGAGGTCAATTACTCAGGTACAGCAAGCGATGGCACAGATTACAATGGTGTAACCAGTGTTACCATTGCAGCAGGAACCACAAGCGCTAGCTTTACTTTAGCAACATTGGACGATGTATTAGCTGAAGGCTCTGAAAGTATTGTGATTTCGTTAGGCAGTATTTCAGGTGGCTCAGAATTTGAAGGCATTGCGTTAGATGATACGGCAGCGGAAATTACCACCACATTAGTTGAAAGTGAAGATATTGTAGAGGTTTCATTAACTGGTGATAGCCAAGTCGTAGAGGGCAATAGTGCCTCATACACAGTTAGCGTAACAGAAACACCAACAACAGATATCACCGTTAATTTCACCTATTCTGGCATAGCAGCAGATGGCAGTGATTTTACAGGCGTCGCCAGTATTCAAATCGCCGCAGGCACCACGATCTCGCAATTTGATTTAGCTACTCTTGACGATGCTTACGCTGAAGGAGCAGAAAGCTTTACTATTGCTATTGATACTGTGTCTGGTGGTGGTTTTGAAGCCATTGGCGCAAGCTCTACTCAAAGTACGGTCACTACGACGATTTATGATTCACTAGATGATGGTGATCCGAATACTCCACAAGAAGATCCTGATACCGTATTAGTGTCAATTTCCGGCGATAGCCAAGTAGTGGAAGGGGAAACCGCTAGCTACACCCTTAGCGTGGACACAGCGCCTGTTTCTGATGTTACTGTTGTTGTGACATACAGCGGCACTGCAGCAGATGGTAATGATTATACCGGTGTTAGTACAATCACGATCCCGTCGGGTTCAACATCAACTAATTTTGATGTTAGTACTATTGATGATGTATTCGCAGAAGGTGCAGAAGATTTCACTATTACTATAGATAGTGTTAATGGTGGTGGTTTTGAAGCCATTGCTGCAGATGAATCTAGCAACTCTGTACAAACGACGATTTATGATTCACTAGATGATGGTGATCCGAATACTCCACAAGAAGATCCTGATACCGTATTAGTGTCAATTTCCGGTGACAGCCAAGTGGTGGAAGGTGAAACCGCTAGCTACACCCTTAGCGTGGACACAGCCCCTGTTTCTGACGTTACCGTTGTAGTGACTTACAGCGGCACTGCAGCAGATGGTAATGATTATACCGGTGTTAGCACGATCACTATCCCGTCAGGTTCAACATCAACTAATTTTGATGTTAGCACTATTGATGATGTATTCGCAGAAGGAGCAGAAGATTTCACTATCACGATAGATAGTGTTAATGGTGGTGGTTTTGAAGCCATTGCTGCAGATGAATCTAGCAACTCTGTACAAACGACGATTTATGATTCGGTCGTTAATGATCCAAACGATCCGAATGAACCGAAAGAGCCAGCGGATACGGTTTACGTCTCGCTAACCGGTGACAACCAAGTGGTTGAAGGCGAAAGTGCCTCTTACTCACTATCGGTTGAAGAAACACCAACTTCCGATATTACCGTGTCTTTCACTTACTCAGGTACGGCGGCTAATGGTGATGATTATACGGGTGTCGCGACAGCCACGATTGCGGCCGGTAGCACCACAGCTGAATTTGATATTGCCACGATTGATGACGTGTTTGCAGAAGGTGCGGAAAACTTCACTATCACAATTGATAGCGTCACTGGCGGCGGCTTTGAAGCGATTGCGGCGAAAGACGGTGCTAACAGTGTTACCACGACAATCTACGATTCAGTCGTTAATGATCCAAACGATCCGAATGAACCGAAAGAGCCAGCGGATACGGTTTACGTCTCGCTAACCGGTGACAGCCAAGTGGTTGAAGGTGAGAGCGCAAGCTACACATTATCGGTTGAAGAAACTCCGACTTCCGATATTAGCGTATCTTTCACTTATACCGGCACAGCGGCGAATGGTGATGACTATACCGGCGTCGCGACGGCCACCATTGCGGCAGGTAGCACCACAGCTGAATTTGATATTGCCACGATTGATGACGTGTTTGCAGAAGGTGCGGAAAACTTCACGATTAGTATAGACTCAGTCACTGGCGGCGGTTTTGAAGCCATCGCGGCGAAAGATGGTGCCGACAGCGTTACTACGACGATTTACGATTCAGTCGTTAATGATCCAAACGATCCAAATGAACCGAAAGAGCCAGCGGATACGGTTTACGTATCGCTAACTGGCGACAGCCAAGTGGTTGAAGGCGAAAGTGCCTCTTACTCACTATCGGTTGAAGAAACACCAACTTCCGATATTACCGTGTCTTTCACTTATAGCGGCACAGCGGCGAATGGTGATGACTATACCGGCGTCGCGACAGCCACCATTGCGGCAGGTTCTACCACAGCTGAATTTGATATTGCCACGATTGATGACGTGTTTGCGGAAGGTGCAGAGAATTTCACTATCACCATTGATAGCGTCACTGGCGGCGGCTTTGAAGCGATTGCGGCGAAAGACGGTGCTAACAGTGTTACCACGACAATTTACGATTCAGTCGTTAATGATCCAAACGATCCAAATGAACCGAAAGAGCCAGCGGATACGGTTTACGTCTCGCTAACCGGTGACAGCCAAGTGGTTGAAGGCGAAAGTGCCTCTTACTCACTATCGGTTGAAGCCACACCGACTTCCGATATTACCGTGTCTTTCACTTATAGCGGCACAGCGGCTAATGGCGATGACTATACGGGTGTCGCGACAGCCACGATTGCAGCGGGTTCAACCACAGCTGAATTTGATATCGCGACCATCGATGACGTATTTGCGGAAGGTGCAGAGAACTTCACGATTAGCATTGATTCAGTGACTGGCGGCGGCTTTGAAGCGATAGCCGCGAAAGACGGTGCCAACAGCGTTACCACGACAATCTACGATTCAGTGATCAATGATCCAAACGATCCAAATGAACCGAAAGAGCCAGCGGATACAGTTTACGTATCGCTAACTGGTGACAGCCAAGTGGTTGAAGGTGAGAGCGCAAGCTACACATTATCGGTTGAAGAAACTCCGACTTCCGATATTAGCGTATCTTTCACTTATAGCGGCACAGCGGCGAATGGTGATGACTATACCGGCGTCGCGACGGCCACCATTGCAGCGGGTTCAACCACAGCTGAATTTGATATCGCGACCATCGATGACGTATTTGCGGAAGGTGCAGAGAACTTCACGATTAGCATTGATTCAGTGACTGGCGGCGGCTTTGAAGCGATAGCCGCGAAAGACGGTGCTAACAGTGTTACCACCACTATCTACGATTCAGTCGTTAATGATCCAAACGATCCGAATGAACCGAAAGAGCCAGCGGATACGGTTTACGTCTCGCTAACCGGTGACAACCAAGTGGTTGAAGGCGAAAGTGCCTCTTATTCACTATCGGTTGAAGAAACACCGACTTCCGATATTACCGTGTCGTTCACTTACACAGGTACGGCAGCTAATGGTGATGACTATACTGGCGTCGCGACAGCCACCATTGCGGCCGGTAGCACCACAGCTGAATTTGATATCGCGACCATTGATGACGTATTTGCGGAAGGTGCAGAAAACTTTACGATTAGCATAGACTCAGTCACCGGCGGCGGCTTTGAAGCGATTGCCGCAAAAGACGATGCTAACAGTGTTACCACCACTATCTACGATTCAGTCGTTAATGATCCAAACGATCCGAATGAACCAAAAGAGCCAGCCGATACAGTTTACGTATCGCTAACTGGCGACAGCCAAGTGGTTGAAGGCGAAAGTGCCTCTTACTCACTATCGGTTGAAGAAACACCAACTTCCGATATTACTGTGTCTTTCACCTACACAGGTACGGCGGCTAATGGTGATGATTATACCGGTGTCGCGACAGCCACGATTGCAGCGGGTTCAACCACAGCTGAATTTGATATCGCGACCATCGATGACGTATTTGCGGAAGGTGCAGAGAACTTCACGATTAGCATTGATTCAGTGACTGGCGGCGGCTTTGAAGCGATTGCGGCGAAAGACGGTGCTAACAGTGTTACCACGACAATCTACGATTCAGTCGTTAATGATCCAAACGATCCAAATGAACCGAAAGAGCCAGCCGATACGGTTTACGTCTCGCTAACCGGTGACAGCCAAGTGGTGGAAGGCGAAAGTGCCTCTTACTCACTATCGGTTGAAGAAACACCAACTTCCGATATTACCGTGTCTTTCACTTACTCAGGTACGGCGGCTAATGGTGATGATTATACGGGTGTCGCGACAGCCACGATTGCGGCAGGTTCAACCACAGCCGAGTTTGATATTGCCACGATTGATGACGTATTTGCGGAAGGTGCCGAGAATTTCACTATCACAATTGATAGTGTCACTGGCGGCGGTTTTGAAGCCATCGCGGCCAAAGACGGTGCTAACAGTGTTACCACCACAATCTACGATTCAGTCGTTAATGATCCAAACGATCCAAATGAACCGAAAGAGCCAGCCGATACGGTTTACGTCTCGCTAACCGGTGACAGCCAAGTGGTTGAAGGCGAAAGTGCCTCTTACTCACTATCGGTTGAAGAAACACCAACGTCAGACATTACCGTGTCCTTCACTTACACAGGTACGGCAGCTAATGGAGATGATTATACCGGCGTGGCGACAGCCACGATTGCGGCGGGTTCAACCACAGCCGAATTTGATATCGCGACCATTGATGATGTGTTTGCGGAAGGCGCAGAGAACTTCACGATTAGTATAGACTCAGTCACTGGCGGCGGCTTTGAAGCGATAGCGGCGAAAGACGGTGCCGACAGCGTTACTACGACAATTTTTGAATCCGAAAATGCAGTTTATGTTGGGATCAGCGGTGATAGCCAAGTCATTGAAGGTGAAGCTGCAAGTTACCAATTAAATGTTAATGAAACCCCAGCAACTGATATTACTGTTAATCTAACTTATACAGGTGTTGCGCAAGACGGTACCGATTTTACCGGTGTGACCACGGTCACTATCGCGGCGGGTAGCACCACGGCAGCATTTGATATTACCACTATTGATGACGTATTTGCGGAAGGTGCAGAAAGTTTCACTGTGAATATTGATTCGTTATCCGGTGGTGGATTTGAAGTCCTTGTACGTGATCCTGACAATCAAAGTGTCGAAACCACAATCTACGATTCTGTAGTTAATGATCCAAACGATCCAAATGAACCGAAAGAGCCAGCGGATACGGTTTACGTCTCGCTAACCGGTGACAGCCAAGTGGTTGAAGGCGAAAGTGCCTCTTACTCACTATCGGTTGAAGCCACACCGACTTCCGATATTACCGTGTCTTTCACTTATAGCGGCACAGCGGCTAATGGCGATGACTATACGGGTGTCGCGACAGCCACGATTGCAGCGGGTTCAACCACAGCTGAATTTGATATCGCGACCATCGATGACGTATTTGCGGAAGGTGCAGAGAACTTCACGATTAGCATTGATTCAGTGACTGGCGGCGGCTTTGAAGCGATAGCCGCGAAAGACGGTGCCAACAGCGTTACCACGACAATCTACGATTCAGTGATCAATGATCCAAACGATCCAAATGAACCGAAAGAGCCAGCGGATACAGTTTACGTATCGCTAACTGGTGACAACCAAGTGGTTGAAGGTGAAAGTGCCTCTTACTCACTATCGGTTGAAGAAACACCGACTTCTGATATTACCGTGTTTTTCACTTATAGCGGCACAGCAGCGAATGGTGATGATTATACCGGCGTGGCGACAGCCACGATTGCGGCGGGTTCAACCACAGTTGAATTTGATATTGCCACGATTGATGACGTGTTTGCAGAAGGCGCAGAGAATTTCACTATCACAATTGATAGCGTCACTGGCGGCGGTTTTGAAGCCATCGCGGCGAAAGACGGTGCTAACAGTGTTACCACCACTATCTACGATTCAGTCGTTAATGATCCAAACGATCCGAATGAACCAAAAGAGCCAGCCGATACAGTTTACGTCTCGCTAACCGGCGACAGCCAAGTGGTTGAAGGCGAAAGTGCCTCTTACTCACTATCGGTTGAAGAAACACCGACTTCTGATATTAGCGTGTCTTTCACCTACACAGGTACGGCGGCTAATGGTGATGATTATACCGGTGTCGCGACAGCCACGATTGCGGCGGGTTCAACCACAGCCGAATTTGACATCGCGACCATTGATGACGTGTTTGCGGAAGGCGCAGAGAACTTCACGATCAGCATTGACTCAGTCACTGGCGGCGGTTTTGAAGCGATAGCGGCGAAAGACGGTGCTAACAGTGTTACCACGACAATTTACGATTCAGTCGTTAATGATCCAAACGATCCAAATGAACCGAAAGAGCCAGCGGATACAGTCTATGTCTCGCTAACCGGTGACAGCCAAGTGGTTGAAGGTGAGAGCGCAAGCTACACATTATCGGTTGAAGAAACTCCGACTTCCGATATTAGCGTATCTTTCACTTATAGCGGCACAGCGGCGAATGGTGATGACTATACCGGCGTCGCGACGGCCACCATTGCAGCGGGTTCAACCACAGCTGAATTTGATATCGCGACCATTGATGACGTATTTGCGGAAGGTGCAGAAAACTTCACGATTAGCATAGACTCAGTCACCGGCGGCGGCTTTGAAGCGATAGCCGCGAAAGACGGTGCTAACAGTGTTACCACCACTATCTACGATTCAGTCGTTAATGATCCAAACGATCCGAATGAACCAAAAGAGCCAGCGGATACGGTTTACGTATCGCTAACTGGCGACAGCCAAGTGGTTGAAGGCGAAAGTGCCTCTTACTCACTATCGGTTGAAGAAACACCAACTTCCGATATTACCGTGTCTTTCACTTACTCAGGTACGGCGGCTAATGGTGATGATTATACGGGTGTCGCGACAGCCACGATTGCGGCCGGTAGCACAACAGCCGAGTTTGATATCGCGACCATTGATGATGTTTTTGCTGAAGGTGCGGAAAACTTCACTATCACAATTGATAGCGTCACTGGCGGCGGCTTTGAAGCGATTGCGGCGAAAGACGGTGCTAACAGTGTTACCACGACAATCTACGATTCAGTCGTTAATGATCCAAACGATCCGAATGAACCGAAAGAGCCAGCGGATACGGTTTACGTCTCGCTAACCGGTGACAGCCAAGTGGTTGAAGGTGAGAGCGCAAGCTACACATTATCGGTTGAAGAAACTCCGACTTCCGATATTAGCGTATCTTTCACTTATACCGGCACAGCGGCGAATGGTGATGACTATACCGGCGTCGCGACGGCCACCATTGCGGCAGGTAGCACCACAGCTGAATTTGATATTGCCACGATTGATGACGTGTTTGCAGAAGGTGCGGAAAACTTCACGATTAGTATAGACTCAGTCACTGGCGGCGGTTTTGAAGCCATCGCGGCGAAAAACGGGGCTAACAGCGTTACCACGACAATTTACGATTCGGTCGTTAATGATCCAAACGATCCGAATGAACCGAAAGAGCCAGCGGATACGGTTTACGTCTCGCTAACCGGTGACAACCAAGTGGTTGAAGGCGAAAGTGCCTCTTATTCACTATCGGTTGAAGAAACACCGACTTCCGATATTACCGTGTCGTTCACTTACACAGGTACGGCAGCTAATGGTGATGACTATACTGGCGTCGCGACAGCCACCATTGCGGCCGGTAGCACCACAGCTGAATTTGATATCGCGACCATTGATGACGTATTTGCGGAAGGTGCAGAAAACTTTACGATTAGCATAGACTCAGTCACCGGCGGCGGCTTTGAAGCGATTGCCGCAAAAGACGATGCTAACAGTGTTACCACCACTATCTACGATTCAGTCGTTAATGATCCAAACGATCCGAATGAACCGAAAGAGCCAGCGGATACGGTTTACGTCTCGCTAACCGGTGACAACCAAGTGGTTGAAGGCGAAAGTGCCTCTTATTCACTATCGGTTGAAGAAACACCGACTTCCGATATTAGCGTGTCTTTCACTTATAGCGGTACAGCAGCTAATGGCGATGATTATACTGGCGTCGCGACAGCCACGATTGCGGCAGGTAGCACCACAGCTGAATTTGATATCGCGACCATTGATGATGTCTTCGCTGAAGGTGCAGAGAATTTCACGATTAGCATAGACTCAGTCACCGGCGGCGGCTTTGAAGCGATTGCCGCAAAAGACGATGCTAACAGCGTTACTACGACGATTTACGATTCTGTAGTTAATGATCCAAACGATCCAAATGAACCGAAAGAGCCTGCGGATACAGTCTATGTCTCGCTAACCGGTGACAGCCAAGTGGTTGAAGGTGAGAGCGCAAGCTACACATTATCGGTTGAAGAAACTCCGACTTCCGATATTAGCGTATCTTTCACTTATAGCGGCACAGCGGCGAATGGTGATGACTATACCGGCGTCGCGACGGCCACCATTGCAGCGGGTTCAACCACAGCTGAATTTGATATCGCGACCATCGATGACGTATTTGCGGAAGGTGCAGAGAACTTCACGATTAGCATTGATTCAGTGACTGGCGGCGGCTTTGAAGCGATAGCCGCGAAAGACGGTGCTAACAGTGTTACCACCACTATCTACGATTCAGTCGTTAATGATCCAAACGATCCGAATGAACCGAAAGAGCCAGCGGATACGGTTTACGTCTCGCTAACCGGTGACAACCAAGTGGTTGAAGGCGAAAGTGCCTCTTATTCACTATCGGTTGAAGAAACACCGACTTCTGATATTACCGTGTTTTTCACTTATAGCGGCACAGCAGCGAATGGTGATGATTATACCGGCGTGGCGACAGCCACGATTGCGGCGGGTTCAACCACAGTTGAATTTGATATTGCCACGATTGATGACGTGTTTGCAGAAGGCGCAGAGAATTTCACTATCACAATTGATAGCGTCACTGGCGGCGGTTTTGAAGCCATCGCGGCGAAAGACGGTGCTAACAGTGTTACCACCACTATCTACGATTCAGTCGTTAATGATCCAAACGATCCGAATGAACCAAAAGAGCCAGCCGATACAGTTTACGTCTCGCTAACCGGCGACAGCCAAGTGGTTGAAGGCGAAAGTGCCTCTTACTCACTATCGGTTGAAGAAACACCGACTTCTGATATTAGCGTGTCTTTCACCTACACAGGTACGGCGGCTAATGGTGATGATTATACCGGTGTCGCGACAGCCACGATTGCGGCGGGTTCAACCACAGCCGAATTTGACATCGCGACCATTGATGACGTGTTTGCGGAAGGCGCAGAGAACTTCACGATCAGCATTGACTCAGTCACTGGCGGCGGTTTTGAAGCGATAGCGGCGAAAGACGGTGCTAACAGCGTTACCACGACAATTTACGATTCGGTCGTTAATGATCCAAACGATCCGAATGAACCGAAAGAGCCAGCGGATACGGTTTACGTCTCGCTAACCGGTGACAGCCAAGTGGTGGAAGGCGAAAGTGCCTCTTACTCACTATCGGTTGAAGAAACACCAACTTCCGATATTACCGTGTCTTTCACTTACTCAGGTACGGCGGCTAATGGTGATGATTATACGGGTGTCGCGACAGCCACGATTGCGGCAGGTTCAACCACAGCCGAGTTTGATATTGCCACGATTGATGACGTATTTGCGGAAGGTGCCGAGAATTTCACTATCACAATTGATAGTGTCACTGGCGGCGGTTTTGAAGCCATCGCGGCCAAAGACGGTGCTAACAGTGTTACCACCACAATCTACGATTCAGTCGTTAATGATCCAAACGATCCAAATGAACCAAAAGAGCCAGCCGATACGGTTTACGTCTCGCTAACCGGTGACAGCCAAGTGGTTGAAGGCGAAAGTGCCTCTTACTCACTATCGGTTGAAGCCACACCGACTTCCGATATTACCGTGTCGTTCACTTACACAGGTACGGCAGCTAATGGTGATGACTATACTGGCGTCGCGACAGCCACGATTGCAGCAGGTTCAACCACAGCCGAATTTGATATCGCGACCATAGATGACGTGTTTGCAGAAGGCGCTGAGAATTTCACTATCACAATTGATAGCGTTACCGGCGGCGGTTTTGAAGCGATAGCCGCGAAAGACGGTGCTAACAGTGTTACCACCACTATCTACGATTCAGTCGTTAATGATCCAAACGATCCGAATGAACCAAAAGAGCCAGCCGATACAGTCTATGTCTCGTTAACCGGTGATAGCCAAGTGGTGGAAGGCGAAAGTGCCTCTTACTCACTATCGGTTGAAGAAACACCGACTTCTGATATTACCGTGTTTTTCACTTATAGCGGCACAGCAGCGAATGGTGATGATTATACCGGCGTGGCGACAGCCACGATTGCGGCGGGTTCAACCACAGTTGAATTTGATATTGCCACGATTGATGACGTGTTTGCAGAAGGCGCAGAGAATTTCACTATCACAATTGATAGCGTCACTGGCGGCGGTTTTGAAGCCATCGCGGCGAAAGACGATGCCGACAGTGTTACTACCACTATTTACGAATCTGAAAACGCTGTTTATGTTGGAATTCAAGGAACTGAGCAGTTAGAGGAAGGTGAAACGGCTAGCTACACGTTGACCGTTGGTGAAACGCCAATTTCTGATATTGTCGTCGACATTAAATATACAGGTGTAGCAGAGGATGGTTCTGATTTCACTGGTGTAGCTCAAGTTACTATTAATGCAGGTTCAAATACTGCTTCATTTGATATTTCTACAATCGATGATTCAAATATTGAAGGTAGTGAAAGCTTTAAAGTAGACATCGATTCCCTAAGCGGCGGTGGCTTTGAAGTATTAGTAAGAGATCCAGATAACAGCAGTGTAACCACTACCATTATTGATAATGAAATAGATGCTAAAGCAGATAGTGGCACAACAGATGAAGATACAGTATTAACTGTATCAAGTGAAAATGGTGTCTTAGCTAATGATCAATCTTTGGCTGGAAAAGCTATTAGTGTTGTTGCTGTTAATGGTGTGGCAAATGCAGTGGGTAATGCAACCGTTTTAACTAGTGGTGCTAAAGTAACACTTAATGCGGATGGTAGTTATAGCTATGATCCGAATGGTCAATATGAATATTTGGCGGATGGCGAAAGTGCCAATGACTCATTTACCTATACCGTATCAGATAGTGAAGGTAATACAGCGACCAAGACGGTGACTATTTCAATAAATGGTATTGACGATGACACCACATCGAGCGACCTGACTAACCAAAGCGGTGTTGATGCTGAGTCCTTCGAATACGACGTGAGCGGCAACTTCAACGATGTGGATTCCGACCTGACCTACAGTGTGACTGGCTTACCGGCTGGCTTAAGTATCGATGAAAACACCGGCGTGATCAGCGGTACCATCGACAACAGCGCGTCGCAAGGTGGCACCGATGGTGTGTACACCGTGACGGTAACGGCGACGGGTGATGGCGCACCGGTGAGTGAAAGCTTCGAACTTAGCGTTAGCAACCCAGGGCCAGACTTTATTAATGAAACCAGCGGTCAAGACGATGACGCCTACAGCTTCAGTGCCGAAGAAGGCACCAGCCAAGGCAATGTTGTAGGCACCGCCGGCGCGAGCGATACGGATAACGACGACCTGAGCTACAGCATTGTCAGTGGTAATGACGATGGCCTATTCGCTATCGACCCAGACACGGGTGCCATCAGCGTCACCAAAGACATCGACGATGCCGATTTAGGTAACTACAGCTTAAGTGTTCAAGTGAATGACGGCGAAGGTGGGTCAGACACGGCGACGGTCAGTATTAGCTTAACCAATGTTGACGATGACACCACATCGAGCGACCTCACTAACCAAAGCGGTGTTGATGCTGAGTCATTCGAATACGACGTGAGCGGCAACTTCAACGATGTGGATTCCGACCTGACCTACAGTGTGACTGGCTTACCGGCTGGCTTAAGTATCGATGAAAACACCGGCGTGATCAGCGGTACCATTGACAACAGCGCATCGCAAGGTGGCACCGATGGGGTGTACACCGTGACGGTAACGGCGACGGGTGATGGCGCACCGGTGAGTGAAAGCTTCGAACTTAGCGTTAGCAACCCAGGGCCAGACTTTATTAATGAAACCAGCGGTCAAGACGATGACGCCTACAGCTTCAGTGCCGAAGAAGGCACCAGCCAAGGCAGTGTTGTGGGCACGGCCGGCGCTAGCGATACCGATAACGACGACCTAAGCTACAGCATTGTTAGTGGTAATGACGATGGTCTATTCGCCATCGACCCAGACACGGGTGCCATCAGCGTCACCAAAGACATCGATGATGCTGATTTAGGCAACTACAGCTTAAATGTTCAAGTGAACGACGGCGAAGGTGGCACAGACACGGCGACGGTCAGTATTAGCTTAACCAATGTTGACGATGACACCACATCGAACGACCTCACTAACCAAAGCGGTGTTGATGCTGAGTCCTTCGAATACGACGTGAGCGGCAACTTCAACGATGTGGATTCAGACCTGACCTACAGTGTGACAGGCTTACCGGCTGGCTTAAGTATCGATGAAAACACCGGCGTGATCAGCGGTACCATCGACAACAGCGCATCGCAAGGTGGCACCGATGGGGTGTACACCGTGACGGTAACGGCGACGGGTGATGGCGCACCGGTGAGTGAAAGCTTCGAACTTAGCGTTAGCAACCCAGGGCCAGACTTTATTAATGAAACCAGCGGTCAAGACGATGACGCCTACAGCTTCAGTGCCGAAGAAGGCACCAGCCAAGGCAGTGTTGTGGGCACGGCCGGCGCTAGCGATACCGATAACGACGACCTAAGCTACAGCATTGTTAGTGGTAATGACGATGGTCTATTCGCCATCGACCCAGACACGGGTGCTATCAGCGTCACCAAAGACATCGATGATGCTGATTTAGGCAACTACAGCTTAAATGTTCAAGTGAACGACGGCGAAGGTGGCACAGACACGGCGACGGTCAGTATTAGCTTAACCAATGTTGACGATGACACCACATCGAACGACCTCACTAACCAAAGCGGTGTTGATGCTGAGTCCTTCGAATACGACGTGAGCGGCAACTTCAACGATGTGGATTCCGACCTGACCTACAGTGTGACAGGCTTACCGGCTGGCTTAAGTATCGATGAAAACACCGGCGTGATTAGCGGTACCATCGACAACAGCGCGTCGCAAGGTGGCACCGATGGCGTGTACACCGTGACGGTAACGGCGACGGGTGATGGCGCACCGGTGAGTGAAAGCTTCGAACTTAGCGTTAGCAACCCAGGGCCAGACTTTATTAATGAAACCAGCGGTCAAGACGATGACGCCTACAGCTTCAGTGCCGAAGAAGGCACCAGCCAAGGCAGTGTTGTGGGTACGGCCGGCGCTAGCGATACGGATAACGACGACCTAAGCTACAGCATTGTCAGTGGTAATGACGATGGCCTATTCGCTATCGACCCAGCCACGGGTGCTATCAGCGTCACTAAAGACATCGACGATGCCGATTTAGGCAACTACAGCTTAAGTGTTCAAGTGAATGACGGCGAAGGTGGCACAGACACGGCGACGGTCAGTATTAGCTTAACCAACGTTGACGATGACACCACATCGAGCGACCTCACGAACCAAAGCGGTGTTGATGCTGAGTCATTCGAATACGACGTGAGCGGCAACTTCAACGATGTGGATTCAGACCTGACCTACAGTGTGACTGGCTTACCGGCTGGCTTAAGTATCGATGAAAACACCGGCGTGATTAGCGGCACCATCGACAACAGCGCATCGCAAGGTGGCACCGATGGTGTGTACACCGTGACGGTAACGGCGACGGGTGATGGCGCACCTGTGAGTGAAAGCTTCGAACTTAGCGTTAGCAACCCAGGGCCAGACTTTATTAATGAAACCAGCGGTCAAGACGATGACGCCTACAGCTTCAGTGCCGAAGAAGGCACCAGCCAAGGCAGTGTTGTGGGCACGGCCGGCGCTAGCGATACCGATAACGACGACCTAAGCTACAGCATCGTTAGTGGGAATGACGATGGCCTATTCGCTATCGACCCAGACACGGGTGCTATCAGCGTCACCAAAGACATCGATGATGCTGATTTAGGCAACTACAGCTTAAATGTTCAAGTGAACGACGGCGAAGGTGGCACAGACACGGCGACGGTCAGTATTAGCTTAACCAATGTTGACGATGACACCACATCGAACGACCTCACTAACCAAAGCGGTGTTGATGCTGAGTCCTTCGAATACGACGTGAGCGGCAACTTCAACGATGTGGATTCAGACCTGACCTACAGTGTGACAGGCTTACCGGCTGGCTTAAGTATCGATGAAAACACCGGCGTGATCAGCGGTACCATTGACAACAGCGCATCGCAAGGTGGCACCGATGGGGTGTACACCGTGACGGTAACGGCGACGGGTGATGGCGCACCTGTGAGTGAAAGCTTCGAACTTAGCGTTAGCAACCCAGGGCCAGACTTTATTAATGAAACCAGCGGTCAAGACGATGACGCCTACAGCTTCAGTGCCGAAGAAGGCACCAGCCAAGGCAGTGTTGTGGGCACGGCCGGCGCTAGCGATACCGATAACGACGACCTAAGCTACAGCATTGTTAGTGGTAATGACGATGGCCTATTCGCCATTGACCCAGACACAGGTGCAATCAGCGTCACCAAAGACATCGACGATGCCGATTTAGGCAACTACAGCTTAAGTGTTCAAGTGAATGACGGCGAAGGTGGCACAGACACGGCGACGGTCAGCATTAGCTTAACCAACGTTGACGATGACACCACATCGAGCGACCTCACGAACCAAAGCGGTGTTGATGCTGAGTCATTCGAATACGACGTGAGCGGCAACTTCAACGATGTGGATTCCGACCTGACCTACAGTGTGACTGGCTTACCGGCTGGCTTAAGTATCGATGAAAACACCGGCGTGATCAGCGGAACCATCGACAACAGTGCGTCGCAAGGTGGCACTGATGGCGTGTACACCGTGACGGTAACGGCGACGGGTGATGGCGCACCTGTGAGTGAAAGCTTCGAACTTAGCGTTAGCAACCCAGGGCCAGACTTTATTAATGAAACCAGCGGTCAAGACGATGACGCCTACAGCTTCAGTGCCGAAGAAGGCATCAGCCAAGGCAGTGTTGTGGGTACGGCCGGCGCTAGCGATACCGATAACGACGACCTGAGCTACAGCATTGTCAGTGGTAATGACGATGGCCTATTTGCTATCGACCCAGACACGGGTGCAATTAGCGTCACTAAAGACATCGATGATGCAGATTTAGGCAACTACAGCTTAAGTGTTCAAGTGAACGACGGCGAAGGTGGCACAGACACGGCGACGGTCAGCATTAGCTTAACCAATATTAACGAAGCACCGGAAATTACCGTTACCGCCAACGACTTCACAGAAGATGCTGGCGCGCAAGTGGGTGATACGGCCGGTACCTATGTGACCTCAGATGAAGACGGTGATGACCTTACCGTGACATTCACAGCTGGCACCAACACCAACGGCCACTATGCATTACAAGATGGCAAAGTGGTGTTAACCCAAGCCGGTGTTGATACCATCAATCGCGGTGGCGATTTAGATGAAATTAACCTAACCGTTTCGGATGGCAGCTTAACGGGTCAAGATGCCGATACACCTGTGGTCACCGATGTTAACGATGCACCAGAAATTACTGTCACTGCCAACGACTTCACAGAAGATGCAGGCGCACAAGTGGGTGACACTGCCGGTACCTATGTGACCTCAGATGAAGACGGTGATGACCTTACCGTGACATTCACAGCTGGCAGCAACACCAACGGCCACTATGTATTGCAAGATGGCAAAGTAGTGTTAACCCAAGCGGGTGTCGATACTATCAATCGCGGTGGTGACTTAGATGAAATTAACCTAACTGTTTCCGATGGCAGCCTAACAGGTCAAGACGCCGATACCCCTGTGGTCACCGATGTTAACGATGCACCTGTTGGTCAAGACTTTACGGTATTGTTAACTGATCGAGATAGAGCCAAGGCGATAGACTTTGGTATTGATAATAGCGGTGATAATACGGATGACGTAACCGATGAAGAGGATGATGCAGATGTTTCAAAAGAGACTCTCGTTGTGCTTAAATCTTTACCGACTACAGGCAAATTGGTCTACACCAATGAGCAAGGTGATCAAGTTGAAGTAACGGCAAGTGATTTAAATAGCACTGAATTTTCAGTTGGCGATTTAAGTTACGTTGCTGGTGAAAGTGATGACCAACCGGTTAGCGTCTTGCTTGGAACTAAAGGTGGCGAGCAGCTAGGGCTGAATAATTGGGGCTCTGCTGTTGAAGAGTTAAATGGTGAAGATGTTCCAGATAACAGTGTATTTGAAACCACTCTATCAAATGGTGGTGTAATACAAATTCGCAGCTACGAAGGTGATGCAAACGACATTGATAACCTGAGCAGTCTTAAACAATATGATCGTGAAGAAAATCATATTGGTGTGGGTATTGGCAATACAGACGGTAGTGGTATTAATGATGGCGAATATGTGGTTATCGATTTTGCTTCGAACTCTGATACACCAGATGTAACATCGGCTGAAATCGGCTTAGATGGTATGGGTGGCTTATTTGTTGATGGTGAAAATACCCGTGTTGAAGTCACAGTAAAACTTGATGATGGTACTGTTATCACTAAGTTCTTCCAAAAAGAGCCTGGTATTGAAGGTAATGACAACCTGTTTAACATCATTACAGTGGGTCATGGTGTACAACATGACTTTAATATTGATAGTGATCAAGCCATTGATTCTATTAGCTTTAGTACGGATGGAACAGGTAACTGGGAACTGAAATATGTAGACGCCCAATTCGCACAATCAGACTCATTTGATTATGCACCTGTTGATTCTGATGATCTTGAAGGTAATCAATCAACTGTGACTATTGATATCCGTCCGGATCTAAGTGGCAATTTAGCACCAGTTGCCACCGAAGATAAAATTACAGTTGTTGAAGATTCAACTAATAACTCAATTGATGTTCTTAATAATGATGCTGATCCAGACGGTGATGACTTAACGGTTACCAGTGCTAGTGCCGAAAATGGAACCGTCACAATTAACCAAGATGGCAGCCTGAGTTATACCCCAGACGAAAATTATAATGGTTCAGATACCATTACTTATACCATTAGTGATGGTAATGGAGGTACGGACACAGCAACCGTAGCCGTTACAGTGACGCCAGTTAATGATGGTCCGGATGCGGTAAATGATACCGCGACGACTAACGAAGATACAGCAGTTACCATCGACGTATTGCGTAACGACACTGATCCAGAAAATGATACGTTAACTGTTACTACTGCATCAGCACCAAATGGTACGGTAACCATTAATGATAATGGCACTATTCAATACACGCCTAATGAAAACTTTAATGGTAGTGATACCATCACTTACACAATTAGCGATGGTAATGGTGGAACCGATACGGCAACAGTTGCAGTTACGGTTAACGCAGGGCAAGACGCACCAATAGCTGTTGATGACAGCTATACAGTGGTTGAAGATGGTAGTGTTGCACTTAATTTAATCGCCAACGATATTGATACCGATGATGATGGCCTGAGTGTTAAGTCTATTAATGGTGAAGCGCTAACAGGCTCTGCACAAACCATTAATGTTAGTAATGGCGTGGTTAAAATTAGCGCTGAAGGTGCAATAAGCTTTGAGCCCGCAGACAACTTTAATGGCGATATCGACTTTAATTATGTGGTAACCGATGGTTCGTTAGATGATGAAGGCAAGGTAAGCATTAAAGTCACACCAGTTGACGATAGCTTTACTGATGCAAACGAAACTGTCAGTGTGGCTGAAGATTCGACTAACAACACAGGTAACGTATTAACCGGTACCTCAAGTGTGGATGGCGATGTCTCTGTCACCCAGTTTGTTGTTAACAACCAAACCTTTACTGCCGGTCAAACGGCGACTATTTCTGGTGTGGGCTCGATTAGTATCGATAGCGATGGTGACTACAGCTTTACCCCAGTGGCTAACTACAATGGTGACGTACCGACCATTACCTATACGGTAACTGATGGTTCAGGTACGGATGATACTTCAACACTAGATATTACAGTGACACCAGCTGACGATAGCTTTACTGATGCCAACGAAACCGTCAGTGTGGCTGAAGATTCAACTAACAACACAGGTAACGTATTAACCGGTACCTCAAGTGTGGATGGTGATGTTTCTGTCACCCAGTTTGTGGTGAACAACCAAACTTATACAGCAGGTCAAACCGCGACTATTTCCGGTGTGGGCTCGATTAGTATCGACAGCGATGGTGATTACAGCTTTACCCCAGTGGCTAACTACAATGGTGACGTGCCGACCATTACCTATACGGTAACTGATGGTTCAGGTACGGATGATACTTCAACACTTGATATTACAGTGACACCAGTTGACGATAGCTTTACTGATGCTAATGAAACCGTCAGTGTGGCTGAAGATTCAACTAATAATACAGGTAACGTATTAATCGGTACCTCAAGTGTGGATGGCGATGTCTCTGTCACCCAGTTTGTGGTGAACAACCAAACCTTTACTGCCGGTCAAACCGCGACTATTTCTGGTGTGGGCTCGATTAATATCGACAGCGATGGCGATTACAGCTTTACCCCAGTGGCTAACTACAATGGTGACGTGCCGACTATTACCTATACGGTAACCGATGGTTCAGGTACGGATGATACATCAACACTTGATATTACAGTGACACCAGTTGACGATAGCTTTACTGATGCTAATGAAACCGTCAGTGTGGCTGAAGATTCAACTAACAACACAGGTAACGTATTAACCGGTACCTCAAGTGTGGATGGCGATGTTTCTGTCACCCAGTTTGTGGTTAACAACCAAACTTATACTGCAGGTCAAACCGCGACTATTTCTGGTGTGGGCTCGATTAGTATCGACAGCGATGGCGATTACAGCTTTACCCCAGTGGCTAACTACAATGGTGACGTGCCGACTATTACCTATACGGTAACTGATGGTTCAGGTACGGATGATACTTCAACGCTTGATATTACAGTGACACCGGTTGACGATAGCTTTACTGATGCTAATGAAACCGTCAGTGTGGCTGAAGATTCAACTAATAATACAGGTAACGTATTAATCGGTACCTCAAGTGTGGATGGCGATGTTTCTGTCACCCAGTTTGTTGTTAACAACCAAACCTTTACTGCCGGTCAAACAGCGACTATTTCTGGTGTGGGCTCGATTAGTATCGACAGCGATGGTGATTACAGCTTTACCCCAGTGGCTAACTACAATGGTGACGTACCGATCATAACCTATACGGTAACTGATGGTTCAGGTACGGATGATACTTCAACACTTGATATTACAGTGACACCAGTTGACGATAGCTTTACTGATGCTAATGAAACTGTCAGTGTGGCTGAAGATTCAACTAACAACACAGGTAACGTATTAACCGGTACCTCAAGTGTGGATGGCGATGTTTCTGTCACCCAGTTTGTTGTTAACAACCAAACCTTTACTGCCGGTCAAACAGCGACTATTTCTGGTGTGGGTTCGATTAGTATCGACAGCGATGGTGATTACAGCTTTACCCCAGTGGCTAACTACAATGGTGACGTACCGATCATTACCTATACGGTAACTGATGGTTCAGGTACGGATGATACTTCAACGCTTGATATCACTGTTACACCGGTTAATGATGCCCCAGATGCGGTTGATGATGGTCAAGGGCCAGCCAATGGTGCATTTAAAGATTTAGTCTCAGAGTACTATGGCTATGAGCAAGGTAGTGGAGCGAATTTATCTAATATAGCGCAAGTGGAAGGTATTATTGATAGCAATGATCCGGATGCAACCTTTACCGCTACTCAAATTAATTACGCTGCATTAGGCTTAGATGATTTAGGTACGGGGACCACACTACAAGAATTTTTAGCCCATGATGCGGCTAGCTTGAGTACAGATCCAAGTGATACCTCAGACGGTATTATTAACATCAATGGTCAGGTCTTCTTGGCAGCAGGAGAATACAACTTTAGAGTGACCGCTGACGATGGTTACAGTATTCGTATTGATGGTGTTGATGTTGCTCAATTTAATGGTAATCAAGAGCCAGCAACGGCCACACATGACAGCTTTACGGTTAACGAATCAGGCTATCATACCCTAGAGATTATTTATTGGGATCAAGGTGGTCAATCACAGCTTAAAGTCGAGTTAGGCGAGCATAATGCTGATGGATCTGTTAATTACAATATCTTAGGTAGCCAAGGCACTGAAACTTTTGCTATTGATGAAGATACCAGCTTCACAGTCAGTGATGCAGCATTGCTACTGAATGACACGGATATTGATGGTGATGACTTAACCGTTACGAGTGTAAGTAACCCTTCAACGGGCTCGGTTAGCTTAAGTGATGACGGTATTGTTACCTTTACCCCTGCGGCTAATTTTAATGGTACAGCCACGTTCGATTATACGATTAGCGATGGTAATGGTGGTACGGATACCGCAACCGTGACCGTTGTGGTTAATCCTGTTAATGATGCGCCTGAAATTTCAGTGACCGCGAACGACTTTACGGAAGATGCTGGCGCGCAAGTGGGCGACACCGCCGGTACCTATGTGACTTCAGATGAAGACGGTAATGACTTAACTGTCAGCTTTACCTCAGGCTCCAACACCAACAGCCACTATACATTGCAAGATGGCAAAGTGGTGTTAACCCAAGCGGGTGTTGATACCATCAATAGCGGTGGCGAGTTAGATGAAATCAACCTAACTGTTTCCGATGGTAGCCTAACAGGCCAAGACGCTGATACCCCAGTAGTCACCGATGTTAACGATGCACCAAAAATCACAGTCACAGCCAATGACTTCACAGAAGATGCTGGCGCGCAAGTAGGTGATACAGCCGGTACTTATGTGACCTCAGATGAAGACGGTGATGACTTAACAGTCAGCTTCACCACAGGCAGCAACACTAATGGCCACTATGCATTGCAAGATGGCAAAGTGGTGTTAACTCAAGCGGGTGTTGATACTATCAATGTTGGTGGCAGTTTAGATGAGATTAACCTAACCGTTTCTGATGGTACGCAAACAGATCAAGATAATGACACACCAGTCGTGACTGCAGTCAACGATGCCCCTGAAGCTGTTAATGATGTGGCTACCACCAATGAAGATACACCTGTCACTATTGATGTATTAGCCAATGATAAAGATGAAGATGGCGATACTATTATTTTCAACGGAACCCCAAGCGCAGCAAACGGTACAGTACAAATTGTTAATGGTCAGCTAGTGTATACACCGAACGCAAACTTTAATGGCACTGATACCATTACTTACGGTATTAGTGACGGCAAAGGCGGTACTGACTCAGCAACAGTTACAGTAACTGTAAATGCGGTTGACGATATATTAAAAGCCAACAACGAAGAGCATGTGTTGGATATTGACAATGGTAAAGTCACCAGCAACTTGTTTGATAATGACGTGTATGAGGATGGTTTACATGCGGTACCTGTACCACAGATAGTCGTGGATGGTAAAACCTACACGTACGACGGTACCAATGTAAGTCAAGGCAACACAGTTGTTTCCAGCAACAGTTCAAGTGTGCAAATTGAAACCAATGAAGGTGGCACACTCATTGTTGATATGAAAACCGGTGATTATAGTTATGAAAACCGCGTTGAAGTTATTTCAATGGGTGGAGGTGTTGAAGGTAATACTTGGGATGTGCTTAATCAAGGCGCAGGTTTATATGGTTTTGCTAAAGACGACAGCCCAGTCACCAATGCTAACCAGTTAGATTTAAGTGAGCTTGACCAAGACGCGACCGACAATGTGTACATAGGTACTAACGATAATAACGCCGGTTTAGGTAATGATATTGTTGGTGTGAAATTGGCGACAGGCCAATCACAAGGTCAAATCGAAGAAGACGGTTCAGGTAATTCTGAGACGTTAGTCATTGATGTAGGCACTTCAACAGTCACAGCTGATATCTCATTTATGCGCTTGTATAGCAACGAGGGCGACGATGGTGAGAAAGGCTTAATTCGTGCCTATGATGAAAATGGTAACTTTGTAAAAGAATGGAATATTGAAGGTCAAAGCAATGGCGAAGTGAAGGACATGACTTTACAAGCCAATGGTACAGCCTTTAAGTATTTAGTCTTTACTGCACTGGATATGTCAGGTTCTTACAGTGACTACTATGTACATAAACTATCGATTTTACCTGTAGGCTATGACGATTCATTTGAATATACGTTACAAGATACGGATGGCGATACAGATACCGCAACTGTGACTTTCCGCTCTGATATTGCTCCGGATATTGCAGATGGAACAGCAACTGTTTCTGCTACAGCTAAAGTCGGTGATTCGGTTTATGACGTTAATGAGGCATTTACTATAAGTGATAAAGACAGAGATGATCAGTCTATTACTTATGAAATTGTTTCAGGTAATGATGATAATGGATTCGCAATTGATGCCGCTACAGGTGTCATCACAATTGCTAACGTATCAGGACTTGATAGTAGTGAATCACTTGTTGTAAAAGCCACTGATCCTGATGGCAATTCAGATACAGCGACGATATCGGTTTCTGTTGCTGAGGCTGTGCCAGATGCCATTAATGATACCCCACAGGTTCTAGCGATTCATGGTGAGAAAGTTTCAGGTAATGTACTTACTAAAGAGAATGCGGGGGATACTAGTGATGATTTTGGTAGAGATGGACAAGGCTCGCCAAGTATTACCCAAATTAGCTATCAATCTACTACTAAAACGTTTGGAACAGATGCGTTTGATGGTAACGATAGTAAGGGCAATTACTATGAAATAGATGCAGATCATGGTGTATTGAAGTTCTATGAGAATGGTGACTATGAATACACAATTGATGCTGTATTTGGTGGTGTAGCGAATAATACAGACGAATTAAAAGCACTTTGGAATGGCATTAATACTTTTGCGTTTAGTGGCGATGAAGATGTTTTTGATACTTCCAAGAATATATTGACTCAATTGTATGATGATGACGGTGATTCTCGCGCCAATGACAGTGTGTCATATAAAGTACTTGGTGGAGGTAATAATCCTTCTACGGGTATTGGTGTGAGTGACGGCGATTATCAAATAGGTCACGAAGAATATTTAGTTATGGACTTTAGTTCTGGGGCGACTATTGTGTCACTCATACTTGGCCAAGTTAGTGAAAGTGCTCAGGAAATAGAAGTACACGCGTATGATGCTAACGGTAATCATGTGAATGTAGCCGTTATCGCGGGTAATGACGCAAATGACGCTCGCCCCGTAACGGTGGAAAGCTTAACGGGCGGTAAAGATTTCCAATATTTGGTATTCACATCAGCGGAAAACAACGGCAAGTTTTATATTCATGAGCTAGAAATGCAATGGGCAACTCCTGATGGAGATCCATTGTCAGATGATTTCACTTATACCATTCAGGATAGTAATGGTGATACTGACAGTGCTGTCTTGTCTGTTGAATTAGCTACTGAAATTAAAGGTGATTTTGGTGGTGATGATACTATAGTCGTGTCAGGGGATGGCGAGACAATAGATCTAATGACTGGTGCCTACTATGAAGATGGTGGTTCATGGCATACGTTTACAGACGCTGAAATTATTAATTCAGGGTTTGATAACGTGACTAGCAATAGCGGTTCTCAGGTTCAAGCGTCTACAGATTATGAATCTGAAGGCGTTATTCTGGATGGTGGTGCTGGAGCTGATCACATTGTGGGTGGTTCTGGTGATGATATTATTATTGGTGGATCTAATGGTCACGGTACTTCAGGCTTAGCGAATAACCAATATGCTGGCGATTATATGGAAGGTGGAGATGGTTCTGATACTTTCGTGTGGTTAGCAGGTGATGATGCTGAAAATGGATTTACCGATGGTATTACAGATCCAAGTGTTGCCACTGACACAATTGGTGATTTCACGATTTCAGATGCTGAAAACGATGGCGATATTCTTGATTTAGGCGACTTATTGCAAGGCGCCACTCAAGAAACGTTAGATGACTACCTTGATTTCACAACTGTTACAGATGGTGATGGTAAAACTTCAACGGTAATTGATGTTGATAAAGATAAATCAGGTAGCACGGATATGAAGATTGTCTTGGAAGGCACTGATTTAACATCGTTAGGTGAAACAGATGCTGAAATAATCAATAAACTGCTTGAGAATGCGCAGTTGAAGTACGATTAAGTATTGCCCTTACTCACTGGCTAAAAGCAGGCTATACGCCTGCTTTTTTGTGTTTGTGCTAGAAAAGGGTACACTTAGCATTAATTAGGTAGCAAGCCACAATCGTTTTAACAAAAGGTTGATATGGAAAACCACGATCGCTTGAAAGAACAACTTGAGATCCATACCGAATTTCAAGACCCGTTACTAAATAGCTTGGCATTTTTAACAAAGTACTACGGAAAACCTTTTTCTAATCAATCTTTAGCAGCCGGCTTACCTTTGATCGATGGAAAATTAACGCCTGAATTATTTCCAAGAGCGGCTTTACGAGGCGGTTTAGATGCCAAACTGGTTAAAAAATCTATAACCGACATACCTGCGCTGCTTTTACCTTGCGTACTGTTATTGAGAGATGGTCGTTGTTGTGTGTTGTTATCACGCGACAAAGATAAAATACAGATCGCCTGGCCTGAACTAGAAGGCAGTCATGACGAAATTGAACTTAGTGCTTTGGATGAGCTATACACAGGGTTTACCTTCTACGTACGTAAAAAATATCGCTTTGATGAGCGCAGTAAAGAAACGCTCACTACCACTCACGGCCATTGGTTTTGGGATACCTTAGGCCGCTCAATACCGATATATCGCGACGCGCTAATTGCCGCGTTGTTTATCAACCTTTTTGCGATTGCCTCGCCTTTATTTGTCATGAATGTTTATGACAGGGTTGTGCCAAATTTAGCGGTGGATACGCTGTGGGTGCTGACCATAGGTATGGTTATAGTCATGATATTTGATTTTGGTTTAAAGGAGTTACGTTCCCATTTACTCGATTTAGCCGCGAAAAAGTCAGATATTTTATTGTCTGCCAAGTTATTTGAAAAAGTGCTGAACATTAATATGGCCAATCGACCTGCGTCGGTTGGGGCGTTTGCGCGCAACATTCAAGATTTTGATTCGATCCGAGACTTTATCACCTCCGCCACTATCGCCGCCTTGATTGATGTCCCTTTCTCTATTTTATTTATTTTTATAATTATGCTGGTGGCTGGTCCATTAGCGATTGTGCCATTGCTAGCCATTATTGCTATGCTCGCCTATTCATTCTGGATTAAAGGTAAAATTCGAGTTGAAGTAGAGCGTGGCGCGCGCTTTTCAGTGCAAAAAAATGCGCATCTCATTGAAACTTTAACCGGTATTGAATCGTTAAAATTAGCTGGTGCGGAAAGCCAATTTCAGCAAAAATGGGAAGATTTAGTCGGCCATATCTCTAATTGGAATTTAGCGATCCGCAAATATGGTACGTCAGTCTCTACCGTTACCGGCTTTATTACTCAACTGTCGACCGTTTTTATTGTAGTTGTTGGTGTTTACCAAATTATGGAAGGTAATATCAGCATGGGGGCCATGATTGCTGGGGTAATGTTAACCGGTCGCGCTTTAGCGCCATTCGCTCAAGTGGCTTTATTGGCAACGCGCTATAATCAAGCCGAATCGGCATTAACGGCACTTGAAGAGGTGATGCAACAACCGGATGAAAATTTTGACCGTTATTTACATCGGCCGTACATTGAAGGGGCAATTCAATTCAGTAGAGTTAATTTCGCTTACCCGAATACTGAATACAATGTTCTGAATAACATTAATTTAGGTATCAAACCGAAAGAAAAAGTGGCCATTATTGGCCGAATTGGTGCAGGTAAAACAACCATAGAAAAGCTACTTCTGAGCTTTTACCAACCACAGCAAGGTTCAATCCGCCTCGACGGGGTTGATATTAATCAAATTAGTCCAGCGGATTTACGCCAAAAAATCGGCTGCTTGCCACAAGATATTAGCTTATTTTATGGCAGTATTCGTGAAAATATCACGCTGGGTGTACCACATGTCGAAGATGAACGAATTCTTCGCGCGGCTCGTCTGGCTGGAGTCACGTCGTTTACCGATGTTGATCCTGAAGGTTTAGATAGGCAAGTGGGTGAACGCGGCGCATTTTTAAGTGGCGGCCAACGTCAAGCCGTCGCATTGGCACGAGCATTGCTTTTTAATCCACCGATACTGGTATTAGATGAGCCAACCAGTAATATGGATAACCATTCTGAGCAATTGGTGAAACAAAAATTAGCTTTATTGGCGCAAGATAAAACGTTAATTTTGATCACACATAAATTTTCTATGTTGGATTTAGCGGATCGCGTTATTGTAATGGAAAGAGGCAGTATAGTGGCAGACGGCCCGAAAGATGCGGTGATGCAAGCCTTACGAGAAGGTAAAATTAAGGCGCCATCATGATCAATCTTAAAAATATAAAAATACTACTCAAAGCGCTATTTGCCAAAGAACCACGAGATGAACAAGTAGAGCAAATTGACCAAGCTGATTTAAAGTATGTCGATGATCTAAACTCGGCTATTTTATTAAAATCGCCGCATCAATCACGCCGAGTTATATACATGGTGGCTGGCTTTATGATAGTCGCTATTGTTTGGGCAGGCTTTGCAGAAATTGATGAAGTCACTGTTGGTGAAGGTAAAGTCATTCCATCGCAACAAATTCAAGTGGTGCAAAATCTTGAAGGCGGTATTTTAAAAAGTATCTTTGTCAAAGAAGGGGATACTGTTGAAATTGGTCAGCGCTTACTGACTATAGATGAAACACGCTTTCTATCAGATTACCGCGAACAAGAAACTCAGCGATTTACGTTAGGGGCACGAGAGTATCGTTTACGTCAAGAATTAACCAGCGTAGTGATTTCGCAAATCGACGGTCAATACGAGGTTAAAATTGAAGAACAGTCACTTGCGTTTCCTGATCTTGATCCGGTCAAACATAGTGAGCTTATTCAACGCCAGCGTTCAATATATGACGAGCGAATTCGTAATTTGCGCAATCAATTGCAAATACTGCAGCAGCAAGTTAATCAAAAGCGCACCGCATTAGCTGAGCTGTCATCTAAAGTTGGTACGTTAGAGCAAAGTTATAAATTGGTCGCTAAAGAATTAAGCTTAACAAGACCTTTAGCAAAACGTGGTGTGGTATCAGAGGTAGAATTAATCAAGCTTGAGCGTACGGCGAATGACGTGAAAGGCGAGCTGCAAAGCGCGCGTATTTCGATGCCTAAATTGGAAGCAGAAATACGCGAAGTGACCAATAAACGTGAAGAGGTGGCGTTAAAATTCAGAAACGACACGCAAGAACGTTTACAAGAGGTTGAAGGCACGCTGGCCGGTATGGATGAAATTTTAATCTCTTTACGCGACCGTTTAACTCGTACTTTAGTGGTGTCGCCGGTTAAAGGTACGATTAAAACCATCAATATTAATACAGTGGGTGGCGTTATTCAGCCCGGTATGGATTTAATTGAAATAGTCCCTATTGAAGACAGCTTGTTAATTGAAGCTAAAATACTACCAAAAGATATTGCGTTTTTACGGCCAAATTTAAATGCCGTGATAAAATTAACCGCTTATGACTTTGCAATATATGGTGGATTAAAAGGTAAAGTTGAACATATCAGTGCAGATACAATAAAAGATGAAGAAACTGACGAAAGTTATTATCATATAAAGGTAAGAACGGAAGACAGCTATTTTGACAAAAATAACGACCCTTTACCCATCATACCGGGTATGACAGCCTCGGTGGATGTAATAACGGGTAAAAAAACCGTTTTGGACTATTTGCTAAAACCTATAATAAGAGCAAAACATAACGCGTTACGCGAAAAATAAACAATCAAACATAATAATAAGCACTAAAATTATACAATTCTCCGTTAGTTTTTAAGTAGTAGCTGATCGAAGGGTTATTAACTGAGCTTTCTAAGTGAAAAGGATTACCTTTATTTAAAGGTGACTTAGAGGGCTACTTAAAAACAGATAACAAAATTTAATAGAGATTATCCATGAAATTGTTAAGACAAACGTATTTGTTTGCCTTATTCGGTGTCGCCTTGTTTGTACCCGGTCAATCGCTTGCCAAGTCATTGGAACAAGCTGTTGCGACTGCGTTTAATACTAACCCGGATTTAAAAGAAATTTTCCACAACTACAAAGCTTCTCGGCAAGAGCAAGAAATTGCTGAGGGCGGTTGGTATCCATCCATAGATATTAATGCCAGCGTAGGCGCTGGTATTCAAGATACGCCAGAGTCCCGTTTAAATACACCCAATGCGCAAAGTGAGGATATACGTCCCGTTACTTATGGTATTTCACTAAGCCAAATTTTATTTGATGGTTTTTTTACCTCAGAAAACGTTGAGCGTACATCGTTTGAAGCGCAATCTGAGTTGTATGCTTTGCAAGCCGCAGCAGAAAACAAAGCGCTCGAAGTGGCTAATATTTATTTAAATGTTATTCGCGATGCCAAGCTTGTTGAGTTAGCTACTAAAAACGTTAATTCGCATACCACGATCCATGAACAAATTAAGCTACGCACAGATAACGGATTGGGCTCAGCGTCAGATTTGTCGCAAGCGACAGGGCGTTTAGCGCGAGCGAACGCAAATTTAATTACTGCGCAAAATAATTTATATGATTCGACAGCGGCTTATATTCGTTTAGTGGGTGAAAAACCTGAAGAATTAATTTTACCTGTGCCGGATAAGCTTATGTTACCGGCGTCGGAAGGTTTGCTATTAGACAAGTCAATGTTAAACCATCCAACGGTTAAATCTGCAATCGCAGATATTAAAGCCGCAGAAGCACAGTTGTCGCAAAACCAAAGCTCGTTTATGCCAAGAGTGACGTTGGAAGTTGGCAAGAACTATACAGCTGATCGCGCTAACGACGGTATTGAGCGTGATACGTTACGGGCTGATATTGTCATGAATTACAACTTATTTCGTGGCTGGCAGGATTCAGCATTAGAAATGCAAAATGCTTATCAAATTGAGCAAGCCAAAGACATTAAAATGTCAGCCGAGCGGCAAGTGATTGAAGGCGCTAAATTTTCGTGGAACTCTTATTCATTTACTGATCGTCAGCTTGAGTTTTTAAAGTTACACGTTGAACAAAGTTTTTTGACTCAGCAGGCTTATCAAGAGCAGTTTGAACTTGGGCGTCGTACATTATTGGATTTACTCGATACCGAAAATGAATTATTTGAAGCTCGGCGTAACTTTGTCACCGCGGAAACCGAATATTTACATGCTCATTATCGTGTATTTAATGCGATGGGCGATTTACTCAAAGCGCTACGCATTCAAGGTGACGAATACTGGCGAGATACTATCGAAAAAGAGCAAGTCGGTACACCACAACAACCCCAGCAACAAAAAACCACCAGAAAATCGGCTTCAAGTCGTTTAGAAAGATTTTTAGGAATTCATGGAAATGATGAAGATGAAGGCTAACAGCTCTCTAATAATAATTATCAGCTTGTCCCTGTTTGGCTGTTTATCAACTCCAGAAATTGACCAGTGGCAACCTATTAGTGAACAAAGCGCTAAACGCTTAATCGATCATGACGATGATGGCGTTATCATGGCGCGTGATTTATGTGATGGCACAACCTTAGGTCGTGATGTTAGTAACGATGGTTGTTCACCAGAATCGACTAAAGATGTCTACTTTGAGCATCATATTGATTTCCAGCAAGGTTTAACTAGCTTACACGGTAGTATGGATGATGAATTTAATGCATTTTTATCAACCTTGGATAAAAGTCAAAAATGGAACATTTTAGTACAAGGCTATACCCATAAAGATGGCGATATGTTGTACAACAAGGTTATGGCTAAAAGACGTATGGCTTATGTAGCAGAACGGGTGAGTCAAACGCTGGGCAGCGAGTTAAACGACATTCGCTCGCGGTTACTTGATGGTGAAAAAGTCAGTGAAGAGACCACATCAGAAGTGATTAAAGCTAATACACCAGACGATGAAGATAACGACGGCGTGTTAGATAACTTGGATCAATGCCCTGGCAGTGATTATAAGTATTTAGTTGATACCAAAGGTTGTACTGCATTTGAGAATCGCTTAGTCACTCATACATTGACGGTTCGTTACCCGCGAGGCAGCGCGACGATTGACCCTATGTACAACGATAAAGTGAAAGAACTGGCTGACTACATTGCTAATTACAATGTGGAAAAAGTTGAAGTATTTGGTCATACCTCGGCTCCAGGTTCAGCCGCGTTTAACCAGAAATTGAGTGAGAAACGGGCTAAATCTGTGGTTGAGATGTTAGTTAAAGAATACGGGGTTGATCGCAAAATATTAGTACCAATTGGTAAAGGCGAATCGGAGCTATTAGAGAAAACGCAAACCAAGCAGGCTAATACACTGAATCGCCGAGTTGAAATTACCCTTTCGGAAACCTTACGTGTAGAGCGTAAACGCGATTTAGGTATTGCAGATGCCGACGAGTTAAATCGTCGTGTTGTGGTTTATGCGCAATCATCACAACTGCAATTTAAAGATCGTTGGCATATTTTCATTATGGAAAATCCAGCTGAAATTCAAGAACAAGAAAACACCGCTGGTGGTGATGCCAGTGGCTGGGAATTTGATGAAGAGGATGCTGCAGAAGCATCTGGTTGGTAATTTGAAGCACTTTAGCCTCTAACCATTCGAGGCCTTTTAAACGGAGCAAGGTAGTGTAAGTCTCTGTTACCTTTTATATTGATTTATACAAAGAATGAAAAAAATAATAAACAGAGTTGCTTATGCAACCTTAGCGCTTGTACTTTGCCAATTTTCTTTTAGCGTTTATGCTCGTTCTCTGGAGCAAACGGTAGCGGTGGCATTTAATACTAATCCAGATCTAAAGCAGGTATACCATAATTACAAAGCGGTTTTGCAAGAGCATAATGTAGCGCAAAGTGGTTGGTATCCGACGCTTGATCTTGAAGCTAGCATCGGAGTTGGTCGTCAAGATAGCCCAGAATCACGAGCCAGTTTGCAAAATGAGTCGATTAAGCCATTAAGCTATGGCCTTACACTGTCCCAGCTTTTATTTGATGGCTTTTTTACTAGCGAAAATATCAAACGAACGGACTTTGAAGCGCAATCAGAACTATTTCAATTAAAAGCGGCGGCAGAAAATAAAGCGCTGGAAGTTGTGAATGCTTACTTAAATGTCATTAAGGATCAAACCTTAGTGGACTTGTCGCTGAAAAATACTGAAACCCATCAACAAATCCAACAACAAATTCAACTGCGCCACGATAATGGTTTAGGTTCAGTCTCTGATCTGTCACAAGCTAATGGTCGTTTAGCGCGAGCACAAGCGACTTATTTTACTGCACAAAATAACTTAGCAGACTCGGTAGGCGCATTTATCCGCTTAGTGGGAGAAAAGCCAAACGAACTGATTTTACCTGTACCAGACGCCGTTATGTTACCTGTGTCTGAAGGTCAATTTTTAGATAAAGCAAAATTAAACCACCCAACCATTAAATCTGCGATAGCCGATATTAAAGCGGCACAAGCGCAACTTGAAGTGAACAAAAGTCCTAATTTACCCACATTAACCGCGCAACTGAGCCACACTCATACAGATGACAGAAATAATGGTGGGTTAGAGCGTACCCAAACTCGGGCGGATTTGGTTTTAAGCTACAATCTGTATCGCGGTGGGCAAGACCAGGCACGCGTGAAGCAGTTTGCGTATGTGGTTAATCAAGCGCAAGATATTAAAGATTCAGCTCAGCGCCAAGTGGTTGAAGGTGCGCAATTTTCATGGAATTCCTATAGCTTTGTCAGTCGCCAAATAGAGTTTTTACAAACTCATGTTGAACAAAGCTTTATCACCAAGCAGGCTTACAAAGAACAATTTGAATTCGGCCGTCGTACTTTACTCGACCTTTTAGATACTGAAAATGAATTATTTGAAGCGCGCCGTAACTTTGTCACCGCAGAAACCGAATACTTACACGCACATTATCGCTTGTTTAATGCCATGGGCGAATTACTCACCGCTTTACGCATAAATGGCGATGAATACTGGCAGTTAAAGATCGAAAAATAATCAAGAGGGAATTTTTAGTTAGATACTCGAGGTAATATTTGTAATCAGGTTGTCAATTGTATACAGTGTACATATTGTTAGCTAAATGGATTTATACAATGATTCATCCTTTTACTTGGCGAAATACAGCACTAGTTATAATGCTTTCTTTGCATGCAAACCAAGCCTTCGCATCTGAAATTTCAGAAGAAAAAATAGATAACCAATCTCCCCAATACAATCAGGGTAAAACTCGTAATACCAAACAGCTTTTTAAACCCCCTCTTCGTCAACGCCGAAACGCTATGATTGAAATACTGCAAGCTTGCAAAAAGGAAGCTATTAAAAAAAGTAAAGGTGATAAAACCGCCAAAACTAAGGCATTTAAACAATGCCACCATAAAAAAAGAAAGAGTTGAGAAAACGAAAATAGCGCTAGATACCAGTTAAGGCGTGCTTTACCTCGGCTGTAATGGAATAAATAGGGAATAATAATGAAGCGTATATTAAGTATAATTTTTTTTATGCTGGTAGTAACACGAGCCCACTCGTATGGAGGTACTCTTTATGATGTGTCTGTTCCCGCCACTAGTGGTGATGGAAATATAACCATTTCTTGGTCTGTCACACCTGATGATGACATAGCCCAATGTGATCATGTTGAAATAGGGCTATCTTTCAATAGTGATATAGTCCAATTTGAAAGTCTAGATTGCACTCAAACCTCTTATACTTTTTCCAACCTAGAAAGCGGTCAATATACTATTGATCTTCTTTCTTTTGTATATGTACCTGACATGGGGAGTGTTGAACTTGATACTTGGCTAAACTTCAATATTGAAGTTACTAATTCTGGGACACAGGCTCCTGTTGAGTTATCTCCCCTGAGTTTTGAAAATGGCATTGCCGATTGGATACAAACAGGTAGTTACCAATGGCTTAATCGTTCAGGAGGAACTTCGTCAAGTTATACAGGGCCTTCAAGTGCAGCTGAGGGTAATTGGTACGCCTACATGGAAACGTCTAGTGGTTATGCCTATAACGACGGCGATACTGCTGTGCTAGTTAGTCCTGAATTTATCCTTCCACCCTATAACTCGTTAAAACTGAATTTTGAATACCACATGTACGGTACCAATATTGGTACCCTTTATATTGATATTTTGGATAACGGTGAATGGCAAACTATTTGGCGAAGAACAGGCCAGCAACAAAGAAGTTATACTGAGAATTGGAATAAAGTCACCATTCCGCTAACCAAGGCACCTACCAGTGTCACTACTAAACTTAGATATCGCGCGGTGGCAAAAGGGGGATACATGGGAGATATAGCTATCGACAATATTCGTATTGATGAAGAAGGCTATGAAACAACCCGAAAACGCCGCATTAGCTATATCCATACTGATGTATTAGGTAGTCCAATTGCTGAAACCAGCCACTAATCAAGGAGTGAAATAGTGATGTCACAATTCTACAAACTTGTAAATAACCTATTTTTTACAGCTCTAAGCTTACTTACTTCATTTTCTTTATTTGCTAATAGCTTACCGGCTACGCCTCAACAACTAATTGCATTAGACAAAATGTTGGCAGAAATAAGAGCAAATCAAGCTGCAGGGTTAAAACAGTTAGGCGCTGGTTTAGCGGGTGATAGATTTGACCCTGCAACAGGCTCACTTAGTTTTTATCGACCAATCACAACGCTCTCGACAAACCATATCCCTATTCAAGTAGGACAAGTATTAAAAGATCGCCGAGGTTGGCTAGATGATATACCGCATATTCGAACTAAAGTCATAGCTAAACAAGGTATCCATGATGTTCGTGAAGGGCAGTTTTGGGGCAAAGATAGATGTACTCAATATAATCAGTCTTATAACGAATATGTATCTTTGATGGGAACAAGACGATACTTTAGGCAAGATTATTCAGGGCCTCAGGCAATACAAGTCCCCTATGAAGTCCCTGTTAATCCGTCTTTTATTCAAGATGGTCTTACTATGATAACCCCTGGCGGCAATGTTCAAATGCTAGAGCATGCCCCTGCACCCAGTCTATATACATTTCCTAACCAAACACAGCAGGTTTTTTATACTACTAAAAATAATTGGCGCATCACATGTAAAAACGATATTGGAGATAACAAGGGCGAAGGATTTATAGCCACTTCACCACAAGGACTCACTTATCATTTCGACGTTCTGGCTTATGTTGATTATCCCGTTAATCATCGCTCTGAAAGAAAATATTGGCATTACTATAAAGAAGATCCTCAAATTCAATTTGAAGGGATATGGGTGGAAGATATCCCTCTACAAGACGCTATTCTTTATGCCTCAAAGATAACCGATGTGTATGGTAACGAAATTAACTATACCTTTACGCCATCAACTGAGCATACTAAAAGATACTCTAAGGTAGTAATTTCTAGCGATCAAGGTCACGAAGTATCCATTGATCTAACAAGCACGGGTATGAAAGGTTATCGTTATACCGTTGACGATAGGGAATGGACGGTTGATCCAAATGGCACATTAATGCTTCCTGATAAAAAATCCTATTGGACTTCAAGTGGCACTAATCTTCATGGTTACTCTTCAAGCTTTTGGGGACTACATGGAGATATGGAGAAGGAGTATTACTGTCAGGGGCGAAATTGGGTTAGTCAAGTTAGCCACCCTAATGGAACAGTGGTGGAGTTTTATTTCGACTCGATTAGGTCTTTCTATCAAGACACTGACCATGAAGAAAACCAAACCCTCGATGCATGTGAATCAGAGGTTCTTCACCCACTTTACATGGGAGGAAAAGGAGTAAGAACTTACAGGCTGGTTAAAAAGCGGATTATCTCGCCTGTTGATAATTACCCCAATAATCGAAAAACCTATACTTGGGAGTACGATTATGATTACGAATATTACACAGACTCTGAAGGGGTTGTACGGGTTTCTGCATATAACAACACTGTCTATAATCCGAATGGCAGTGCAACTGAATATATAGTAAATAATGATAATTCTTCATGGCTTTATGGGCATACAACACAAATCAATGTCTATCAAGATTCGCAGAAAAACGTTTTATTAGAGTCAAAAACTTTTGATTTAAGTGCAGGTTTATTGACCCCTAATGCCAATACAGATGCATTAGGCGGAAAAACGCCTGTTCAAGTCATTACTGACAAAGTTGTTCTGCAGCGTGGTAACGATGTTTTTACCACGGAATACAAATATAAAGAAAACTTGTTTGAAGATAGTTATAGCTATGGTTTGCCCACTCAGATTAAAACTTACAGTAACACTCAGGACAAACGTGAACGTATTCAAGACATCACTTATAAACATTTACGTGAGCCATGGATCATTGGTTTACGCGATACCACTACTTACAACAACCGCTTATTTATTGATAACGCCTATAATGATTTAGGACAATTGATATCTGTTAGTCAATTTGGCCAAGAAACAGATAGTCTTACATATCATACATCTGGTGATTCAAAAGGCAGGATTAAAACCCGTACCCGAAATTTAACATCGGGAATAAATTGTAACCCTGAAGATATCACCAGCGAAGATTGCCGTACAACAACATTCGAAAACTATGTTAATGGAGCTCCTACCAGTATTAAGCGAGCTGATGGCGTATATGAGTATATGTCTGTCAATCAGTGGGGCTTAACCGAAAGCTATACAAATGGAAAAAATTTAACTGTTGAATATAAATACAACGATTTTGGCTGGTTAACTGATATTTACCAGCCTAATTTGGCAGCTAACACCAAAATAACTTACACAAACTTATACGAAGGTGTTATAGAAACAGCTACCTTAGGTGATGAGCAAATTATTACCAAGTATGATCTTTACTATCGACCTATTAGCCGTGAACAAAAAGATAAAACAGGAGCACAATCGAGTATTTACCAAACTTGGAGTTATGACGGTAAAAATAGTAATGGCATGACAGTCAACTTTGCATCGTACCCAAGTACTACCAGATTAGAAGCTGAAAGCAAAGGAGTATGGCGTCAATACGATAGATTAGGTCGCCTAACACAGCAAGACAACATCAAGTATGAGTACCTAAATAATAATGAAGTGAAGGTGACCGATGGCGATAACAATGTCACAACCAAACGCCTGAGTGGTTACGGCTCTCCAAATGACGGAAATATTATCTTCATAAAGAGTCCAGAAGACACCAATACGGAAATGAAATACGACATATGGGGTAATTTAACCTCTGTGCGGCAATTTGGTAGTCATGGAGACGTTTATAGAGATAAAACCCAAAGATTTACTTACAGCGAGCAAAATAGACTATGTCGAAAATCGATCCCAGAAGCTGGCGATAGCTTGTACTTATATAACCAAATTGGTGAACTAGAGTATTATCAAGATGGCCAACCTACCGGAATAAATTGTCCGAATGCAAATATTAAAGCAGCAAGTGTCCAATTAACCTACGATAAGATGGGACGAAAAACCCATATTGACTACCCAGATGAAACTCCAGATGTTAATACATATTATGATGATGCTGGAAATGTCGAGAAAGTTACTCGAGGGACTACTGAGTGGACCTACGGCTATGATATTAACAATCTCGATACGTTATCCCGAGAAACCTTGTACATTGATGGCAAAACTTTTTCTACTTTCTATGAAATTAACTCTCGCCAACAAATTGAAGGAATCAGATACCCTTCGAAAGACTTAGTTAAATTTAATCTGGATGCGTTTGGACGCCCCAATCATATAGAGAGGAAGAATTGGTCCGAAGAAACCGAAACGTATGCCAATAACTTTGACTATCACGCTAATGGAACCGTTAAGTCATTCACTTATGGGAATGGAGCTAAATTCGAACAAACTTTAAACAACAGGCAATTACCTGAAATCCGTAACGTTACGTTTAACGATGGCCGTTCAGACCCCATGCGACTAACCTACGACTATACAGCGGGAGACAATGTTAAAACTATTACTAATGGTTTATATCCTAGCCGCACCATTACCAATACGTATGATGGTTTAAATCGATTAAATACCTCAACTAGCGCAGCTTGGGGAGGGAAAATCGCATTTAAATATGATTCATTGGGTAACATTCTCGAACGTGCAACGCCCAACGATGTTATCGGTATTAATTATCATGACTATGTAAATAGGTTGGATTACGTAACCAGTAATTCGAGTACCCATGTATTCTCTCACGACAACTATGGCAACGTAACCAATAATGGCCGTCATCAATTTACTTATGACTTAGCACATCAACCAATCACAATAAGTGGTAATCAAAATGGTAGTTTCGTTTATGACGGCAATTATAAGCGGGTTAAACAAACTATTGATGGCAAAACTATTTACTCGGTATACACCCTAGGGGCAGGCTTAGTTTCGCAATACAACTTAACTGAAAACCTCCATACAGACTATATCAATGCAGCTGGCACTAGTATCGCCAAAATTCAAAGTTTTGGCAGTGATGTCAATCCGGATAGCCAAGCATTCGGCGAAGATATATCGCCGTTAGGCGATTCTGGTAGCATTATCGGCAGTGAGCATTACAAGCCTTACGGAGAATCATCACAAAACCCTGCTGATAGTGTTAATGACATTGATTTTACTGGGCATGTTAAAGATTCATCTGGATTGGTGTACATGCAGGCACGATACTATGATCCAGTCATAGGTCGGTTTTACTCGAATGATCCGGTAAGTACAATTGAAGCCATTAGTAGAGGGCGTCCTGTATACGGTTTTAATAGATATACCTACGCCAACAATAATCCATATAAATATACTGACCCTGATGGTGAATGGTCTGTTGTTACCATTTTAGCTGTAGTTGGTGTGGTTGCATTAGGTGGTTACGCTGCTGGTGACACAGTAAAGAAAACGATCGCTTCTATCACTGAACATCGTAAAAATGCACATGAAGCTGCAGCAGAAGGAGATTTAGATAAAATGAATACAGAAATGGATAAAGTTAAAAAAGCAGCTGATTTGATGCAAGCGGCACCTAAATTTGTTGATATGAGCCAACAGCTAGGAAAAGGTATCCCCAGTGATACCAAAAAAGCAAAGTTATCGTTAATAGGTAAAATTAAAAAAGCTTACAAAGAGTGGTCTAAAGAAGAAAGTACGTCAAGTGACCAGAATAATAATACTGAAGACGTGCAAAACAATAATTGCGCTGGAAAAGACCAAGAAAATTGCTAATTAGGATTAAGTTAGCCGCATTCAAGATATTTTATTGTTGCGTGTAATTATTTTTGGAGGAAAATTGTGTTTAAAGAGTTAATTTCTAGAGTCATTATTGTCATTGTCTCTGTAATAATTGTTTCAAGTATTGTTTTTAAAGTTAATGGTTTTATTGAGGAATACGAGAAAGGGCATGCTCAATATCAACTGCAATTGAATGAAGATATTAAAAATATTCGCCATAGCAAAGAAGAGTTAGATCGTGATGTCGTAGCTGGCTTATTAACGGTTGCTTCAAATCGAGATCTTGAACTAGCGGTAATTTATTCGTTATATAAATATTTTTTAATATTTATATTTATGTTTTTAGGAACTTTGGTGGGATTATTATTTGTTGATTATCTCAGGTTGAAACGGTAAGGATCTACCAAGATTAAGCCTTTACTATTGGCCTTATTAAAATTAACCACTTGCAGCCCTGTAAGCTTAATTCGTAAAGCGGGTTAAACATGTGTTGCTAATGGGAGAGTAGCGAAGCGTAAGCAACCTTACAAAAAAGCCAATGTGGGTTCAAACACATTGGCTTTTGCGTTTTCTACTCAAACATCTCTCAATTAACCTATAATTATAAGTAACTGTATTAATTGGTTTTTTTAATCAGATAGCAGTGGATCGTAATTACTATTACTGTATATGCAGGCACGATACTATGATCCAGTCATAGGGCGTTTCTACTCGAATGATCCGGTTGGGTTTATGGAGCATATTCAACGAGGAAACCAAGCTGTACACGGGTTTAATCGGTATGCCTATGCAAACAATAATCCTTATAAATACACAGATCCTGATGGCGAGTTTATTCAATTTGTAAGTGCTGGTATAGGTGCTTTTACTGCAGCATCGGCTTATAAAGATGCGAATCCTAATGCGTCAAAAATGGATATCGTAGCTGCGGGATTAGCTGGAGGTGCAGTTGGGTTTCTTACTGGCTCTGGAATTACTACATTAGTTGCTAAAGCTGTAACGACTGGTGCTAGAATTGCCGGTAGTTCCAGTGTAATTGCCTCTAAAGTTGGTGTAAAAGCTTCTGAAAGCTTGATAACTTCAACTGTTGCAGGAGGGGCTACAGGAGCTGGCTCTAGTACTGGAACTCAGTACTTTGTTGATGGAAAAGTTGACGCGCAAAAAGTATTTGAGGACGGTATAAAAGGTGCCGCTTTAGGTTCTATCGGTGGTGCTCCTTTAACAGCCTTAAAACCTAATGCCTCGGAAGCAGCCAAAGACTTAGCTAAACTAGTTGGCACCGCTGCTTCGGCTGCAGTTGAACTCGCGCAAGTCAAAGATGATGATTAAAAATTTTTGTATAGGTAAATTATGAACTTATTAGCAATTAATTCGACTATATATAAGTTTTTAAGATTGAGACATAAAGTTTTGATTGGATTTATCCCTGCTTGCATGTTAGGAGCAATGGTAGGCTTACTCGTTTCAATTGAATTGAGTAATGTTCCTAAGGTTGTTTCATTGTTCTTAATGTTATCAAGTTTTATTTTCTCTTTTTTAGTAGGATGGAGCATCAATGCACTTGTAGTCATTATTTTTTTAGGTTGGCCGGTTGCTAAGCTAAAATCCGTTTTTGGGAATTCGGACATTCCAAGCGAATGGTTTGTTAAGGACGGTCAAAATCTATATATACATGAATTGCATCAAGAGGCTCGTCATTGGGAAAATGAACGTAAAATAGGTTTTTTGAGGTTTATTATTTTTACCGGTGTTGTCAGAATTGGTGGCGTAGCACTATTCTCAATCGGCCTCTATACATATTCTGTAAGTGAACCCCTAAGTCTTGTTAACGTCGCGATAAGTTCGTTTAGCATATTGGCATTGTGCAGTTTAATTGCGTCAGCAGTTTGGTATATTGCAGAAATGCGCTATAAGATGAATAAGTAATTGTTGCAACTACAACTACGGGTTCAGATCCTGATTGCTCCCCATAAATAGTTAAGCTATATCAAAGGGCTATGATTAACGATTGGATGGGAACATGGTTAAAGGCGATCATATCGGTCGACCAAAACTAATAAAAACCAATAACCGTTGTAGGTTGCAACGGCTTAGAAATGAGTCGATTAAAGGAAAGTTTTCCAAATTTAAAAAATAGCTACGTTAGTTAATGTTGTTTACCAAAATAATGTCATAGCTTTTGCCAAATTATTTATCGAACGATTTGGCAAGGTTATGACATTTTTACCACGATAATATCAACCGATTTTTTCGCTTTACCAAATTCTTATCGCACGATCTCCCAACTTCGATCATAACCTTTCTCAAACTGCATTATACTTTTAACCAAACTGCCGTCATATATGATGATTTTGGTCATCTGAATATGATTAAAATTTCGCTATGACCAAACGTAAAACGCCCGAGGTTTTAACTCAGGCGTTGGCTTTATGATGATCTGGCGTATTAGATTTAACTATTCATCATCTTTCAGCTCATATCTCTCCAACTTTAAACGACTGCGATGATGTTGGCGTATTTCTTCACCATAACTTGCGACCAGCATTTCGCGGATATCATCCAAGAATCGTATGATGGACTCGGCGTCTTCCGCACTTAGGTATTGGGTGGTTTGCATGATCTTCATGATGCCACCTGTTGCTTAATTAAGTCTTCATGGCTGCGCCAATGGGGCTGGATAAGCACATTATTAACGTGGCTGATAGTGACAATCTTTTTGGCTTCGCGACAGGCTTCGATAAGGCTGGCATAACACAGGTTACGACATAGGCGTAAGTTACCATTGCTGGAGCGCAATATGACCTCAATAGCGGCACTATCGAAGGTATTAATACCCATCTTGGCCGCTTCTAATTCTTTGATGATATAACACTCAAGGTCATCATCATTCAGCGGTTTGATGGATTGGGAAAAAGTAATGCGCGACTTAATATCGGCATTAACGTTAAGTGATAGATAGTGTAATAAATCGGGTTGGCCGAATAACACCAAGTTGTGCTTTTTGGGGAACTTCTCAAACAACAAGCGCAGTTTGCGTAACACCTCAATATTGAGTAAATGGGCTTCATCAATCAGGATATACAAGGTTTTACGCTGGCGGATATGCTCATAGGCCGCTTTAATTAACTCGGCTTCTAAGTCTTTGGTTGGCACATCTAATTTAAACGATAAGGCCAATTGTTTAAGGATATTGATGTACGTGTGCATGGTTCTGGAAATGGCCACGACCGTGGTATCGCGCTCGTTATGCCAGTGTTCAATATGCTCGCGCAATACACTTTTACCGACACCCGGTTCACCGATAATCACGGAAAACCCACCTTGAGAGGCGTGGATTTTAATGACATCGCTGATGTGTTTCTGTTGTGATAACAAAGCTAAGTTTGAGCGATTAAACGGCTCTTTCGTGATAGCGAAGATACTGGAAATCATACATCACCTCGCAAGTGTCTAATGGCATTGGCGTGTAAGTCTAAGTGTGAGGCTTGCCCCATACGTTGGCCTTGATAATAGACAATAAACTTATCTTGAGCGGAACGATTAAATCTAACCTGTACTGTTTTCCCGCGTAAATCGACTGGGCATTCAAACTGTTGTTTGTTGATGGAAAAAACATTCGTTTTACTGACTTTACGGTCTTGCTCCACAAAGAAGACTTCTTCTGTAAACTCATCATCGGCCATAAATTGAATGCGGTTTAAATCGAGGCTAAACCTATCGAGCGGTGTCATTTGAATACCGGAGTGAAACTGACTGTTGTAACTGACTTCTACCCAATCATGGGACTTATCATTCAGTTCATCAAGGGTGGTAATATCAGGATTATCCACTAAGAACTGGTCACGGAAACGCCGGAAAAAGCGTTCAATTTTACCTTTAGCCGCGCCATCGCGAATAGGGGCATGAGACAGGTGAATATCCAAGCGCACACAAGCTTGTAGAATTTCTTTAGAGGTGTAATTACTGCCATTATCAAAGTATAAGCGTTCGGGCTTGCCGCGCTTAAACAAAGCGGTGCGAAAGGCATCACACATATTGACCGTGTTGTCGGCATAGAAAAACTCAGCATGGGTAATTAACCTTGAAGCATCATCAATGAAAGCGATTAAAAAGGTTTTACGTTTATGGCCATCACTATCGATAACCCTAGGGCCGTACATGGTATCAGCCTGCCACAATTCATTAGCAAACTGCATGGCGAACGATTGACGCAGTTTCTGGCACTGCTCACTATCCAGTAAGCCATGGTTGCGAACCATGCGGTAAAACGAAGTTTGAGACAGCTGCGAACGTTTAAATAACCCCGAGCTTAACAAGCGTCGATACAACGCCATTTTAGGCACAGAGCCATTTTTACTGCGGCCTAAATACGGCAATACCTCATGAATACCCTCGGCCAACTCATTAGGTTGCACCTTACGGTAACTGTTCTTATCTCGGCGGGTTTTATTATCCAAGGTCGTCACACCATTGCGCTTAAATCGATAATGCCAAGTGCTAATGGTGCGCCAAGTAAACTGATACTCCACATTGGTTTGCTTATCAACAAAGGTGCGCGTTGCAACAGACTTAATACGCTCACGAATACTGTTACCAGGCGCATAATCAACTGCGCTTAGCACTTGCAGTCTAATTTCTAATGGGGGCTTGTTAGCTTTCATCTTCATTCAGTGGTTCTCCTTGTGTTTTACCTGAGGGTAGCGAAAACCAAGGTGGGAGCCGACTGACCTCTCATGTGGGGCGAAGAAATCCCTCAACGAAATAACTCAGTGACGAAGATAAAGTGGCAAATTGAATAATGAAAAAGCCGTAATAAACCCTGACATCCCCATCAATAGGTTAGATAAAGGCGGTTTGTGCGGATAATTGAAACGCCAGACAGACGGGTGCTGTTAAACCATTCACAAGTGCACAAAGGGTTGCAAAAACAGGATGAGTACAACGCCAAGAAGAGGTAACAGAAACGGGTGACTTAAGCCTTAATCGATACTGCATGATATTACGTTTTAAAGCGGCAACCCAACGCCAAGCCTGACGGGTACTCACTTGTTCAGTGGCTAGTTGATAAGCTTTAACCACAGCGACATTAGCCAGTAACAACACAATAAACACACTCAATTGCCAAGCGCTGTATTGGCGATTAGGTAAACATTCAGCCAAGACTAACTGAGTGGTACGGCCACAACCGGAATGACCGAAACGATTAGAACAAACAACTCGCTTGCCCATGGTTTTACGCTCATGCATAGACAGCTGTTTGTAAATAAAGCCATGGCTAATTAAATGCCCACCTAAACCACAATGTTGACAGGTCAATGAATAATAACGATGACAAGGCTCAAGATAACGCTCAATATCAGATAAGGATTGAAAGAATGTTTGCATACCAGCATCAAACAAAAAATCTCGACGTGACACAAGAAAAATATTCAGCAGTGTAAATAAAAATCTTAATTCCCAAATTACACGTTATAACAATGAGTTATCCGTTGTTTGCAGTTTGGCTGGTAAGTCAATTATGGAGTGATTGGATTGTGGGAATTAACAGTTAATGCAATAGTTAAATGTGCTTAATGAAGTGTATGTCTCCGATTAAATAAGCCAATATGGGTTTAATCATATTGGCTTTTTTCATTTTCCACTCTGACTTCTTCTTGCTCTGACTTCAGTCGATTAGCCTATAATTATAAGAGACTGTATTACGAGCATGCGTAACTAAAGTATGATCTTGCCCTGTTAAGTATTAGGTTTTTGGCAAGCATGCATTACAGCAAAGACTGCATGGCGCTAATATCGAGTTCGTCTTGCATTTCTTTTTGTAAATCTAATAAATCATTGAACAACTGCTTGGCTTTTTGACGATATTGTGGCTTAGCAAACAAGTTGTGTTTTTCATCTTTATCATTTTGTAAATCAAACAACTTGATGGTGTTTGCGGTTGGATAAACAATGAGCTTATAGCCACCCTTTTTGATCATGCGCTGACTTTCACGATAGGCGCCGTAGATACCGTTGTAATGACTGGTGTTGGTTTTTCCTTTTGCTAAGTCTAATATTGAATTGAAATATACATGCTCGGGTTTAGTGGCACCGGCTAACTCTAGTGCTGTGGCCATGGTATCTTGCAAATAAATGTTGGCATCCACCACTTTGCCCTTTTCTAACCCAGGCCCCCAAATAATGTAAGGTGAGCGGATTGAGTGCTCGTACATATTTTGTTTACCAAATAAGCCATGTTCACCCACAGCCAGACCGTGATCGGCGGTATAAACAATATAGGTATTGTCAAACTTACCTGATGCTTTTAACGCTTTGATAATCGCTCCTATTTGTTCATCCAAATGGGTGATTAATGCGTAGTATTCCTTTAAATGCACCTGAGTTGCGTATTCAGTGCGGGGGAATGGCGCAAGCGCCGCATCGCGTAGACTCGGGCCATTGCCGATTTGGTCTTTCTCTGGGTAGTTAGCTTGCCAATTACTCGGTAATGGTAATTGTTCAGCTTGATACATATCTTGATACGCTTGAGGGGCTTGGCGTGGGTCATGCGGTGCATTGAATGCTAAATACATAAAAAACGGCTTATCTTTTTGCGCGGCGCTATTAATAAAACCGAGTGCTTCATCTTTAACGACTTCACTCCAATGTTTACCACCTTGATAAAAACCGCCAAATTTCGGATCCGTGGGAGACCAAGAATCATCATTTTTGTTTAGTGGTCGATTGTAGCCGACAGGCATTAGCTCTTCTGCTGATTTGGCTTGACTGGTGCCGTTTGCCAATGCTTTAAACGCAGCAACCATTTTATGATGTTGCCAATAATCTTTTGGCATTCCGCCGCGTACGGTTTTTGCGGTATTAAAAATTTTATGAGCTGGGGCGTGAACATGCCATTTACCTGTCATGTAAGTGTCGTAGCCCTGTTTTTCCATGAGCTTGGACCAAGTTTGTTGCAAGCCTTGACCATTTTTGTAGTTTTGGTCTTGTTGCTTGGCTTGCCAAACAGATAACCCTGAGTTCAGCATGGTACGCGAGGCTAAACAAACCGCACCAGTCCATGACCCCATGTTGTGAGCATTGGTAAAGTTGACGCCGTTATTAGCGATTTCATCTAAGGTCGGTGTTTTAATATGTGGGTTACCGTAGGCTCCAATTGTTTTAGGTGACTGATCATCGGCAAAAATAAACACAAAGTTAGGCTTGGCTGCTTTGGCTGTGGCCTTGTTTTGACTCTCGTTAGAAGTTGATGTTTGTGAAGAGCAGGCTGTTAGTAGAATTGAGCCTGCAATGCAGAGTTGTTGTAATAAACGCGCCATCATAACGGGGTGGAATAAATTAATTGTGAGTTAAGGCTATCATAGCTAGTGTTGTTTTGTTAATGATACTTGTTGTTTGTATATAAACTTTACATTTGTAATGGATAAATATTCGTTTTTACGGCAGTAACTCTTTGAACTATTTACGTGAGTTGTTTACTCTTAACCTATTGAATCACAATATTAATGAGCCTATTAAGCGTGTATTTTTAACCTAGTGACTCATCGCAGATTGAACAAAGCGATTTTGTGTTAAGAATATTGATAATGAGTGGGCTTACTTTTTAAACAAAGGCAAAACATGTATAGCAAGTTCAGGATAGTCGCTATCACCAGCATTATCGTTTGCTCTGTTTCTGTGTTTTATGCCTATGCCAAACCCAAACTTAATCTCAATAAACTTTTACAATACGTTGGTGTTAAGTACGACAATACCGCGCAAAAGCGGGTTAAAGCTTGGCGTAATATAGTCGATACCAGTCAAGGATTAACTGACAAACAAAAGTTGGAAAAAGTGAATCGTTTTTTTAACTTATTTGATTTTGTCAATGATATTGACCACTGGGGTAAAGAAGATTATTGGGCAACGCCGATAGAATTTATCGGTACGAAAGCCGGAGACTGTGAGGACTTTTCGGTTGCTAAGTATTTCACCTTGTTAGAGCTAGGTGTGCCAATTGAAAAGCTGCGTTTAACGTATGTTAAAGCCGTTAAATTAAATCAGTTTCATATGGTACTAGCGTATTACCCGAAACCGAAATCCATTCCTATGATATTGGATAATATCGACGGCAAAATTAAACCCGCACATAAGCGTAAAGATTTAATCCCTATTTTCTCGTTTAATGGTCAAAAGCTTTGGCTCAATAAACAAAAAGGTAAAGGTCAGGTTGTTGGTGGCTCAGAGCGGATCGACAACTGGGACAATCTAAGTAAACGCTATCAACTTGACGAATTTATGGAATAGAGGCCAACCAAACATGACTCTGTTTAGACAACTCCTTATGGTGATCGTACTTAGCTTTTTAGCTAACTTAATTGGCGTGCTTTGGCTGCAGTTTGAGTCAACACGCGATTATTTAACTAATCAGTTAGAGTCTGATTTAAATAATACTTCCACGTCCTTGAGTATGGCGTTGACTCCGCATTTGGCCGAAGGCGATGCTGTGCTGGTTGAATCGACTATTAATGCTTATTTTGACGGTGGCTATTATTCTAAAATCGAAGTGGAAATTTTGACGACTGAACAAACGGTTAGTAAAGCGATCCCTGTGCGTATTAATGGTGTGCCTAGCTGGTTTGTTGATTTAATTGAGATCAATGTGCCAGACGTTGAAACCACAATTACGGATGGCTGGTTACAGGCCGGTGTATTGCGTATACAAGGCCACCCAGGCTTTGCTTATAAGCAATTATGGGAAGCCTTTGTATCTATGTCGAGCTTGCTCAGCATGTTGTCTTTAGTACTGATTGCCTTGGCATCCATTGGTATTAACTTGGTATTGAAACCGTTAGCGCGGATCCGTAAAAAAGCCCAGCAGATCCAAGAGCGTAAATTTGGTGAGCCTTTACCTTTACCCCAAACCAAGGAGTTAAGGTCCGTCACTAAATCAATTAATCAAATGACGGTTAAACTAAAAGAGCAATTTGAAGAAGAAGCGCGTTTGCATAACAAATTAAAGGAACAAGCGTTTCAGGATGCGACGACTGGTTTTGGTAATCGCGCCTTTTTTAATCGTCAATTACAAGCTTGGTTAAGTGACGAGCCCAGTGGTGCTGTAGTTTTTCTTGAGTTGTTAGGTATTGACGAAATTAATAAAAAAGATGGCTGGACCAAACGTGATGATGTAATTAAAAGTGCCGCTAACTTTATTGACGGTAATTTTAATGACGAAAGTGGCGCGGTTAAGTGTCGTTTATCGGCTCATGAATTCGCGTTAATTTTAGATGGTTTAGACAATCAGCAAATTGAAGAGCAATTGAACAAGCTGGCGTCGCATTTTCAAAATACTAGCTATCGCGAAAACTTTTACCAAGAGCGTATTTTCAACATGGGGGCTGTGCATATCACTGCCGGTGCTAGCAATGGTGAAGTCTTGTCGTTGGCTGATAATGCCATGCAACAGGCCCGCAGTGAAAATAGCGGTATTTACATCGCCAAGCAAAGTCAGCAGCAACAAACTAAAATGGCCAGAATGGAAATTAAAGATGCCATTGAAAAAGCCATTGATGCCTCAGCTTTAGGTTTTACCCGCCAACCCGTATACGGTTTCAAAGGGGCTGACAAGCCGTTGCACTTTGAAGCTTACGCCAAGTTGAATTTAGAAGATATGGGCGCGGTGAATGCAGGGATCTTTATTTCTGTACTTGAAGAGTTTGAGTTAGGTGATCAATTTGATAAGAAGGTTATTGAACTGGTTATTGAGCATTTAAAAGCGGGCTCAGAGCAAGTCTATGCGGTTAACCTTACGGCGTCGGCGTTAAAGAATGACCAGTTTATTGATTGGATGATCGACGCGTTGAAAGCGATACCACAATATACGACTCAAATCTGTTTTGAATTTACAGAAGAAAGCGTTATTTATAACAGAGAAAAAATAGAAGCCATGTGTGCCCAGTTTGCCGATTTAGGCGTACAGTTTGGCGTTGACCGTGTAGGCCGCAATTTCTCATCACTTTCCTACTTGCAGAGCTTGCATCCAAATTATGTAAAAATTGATCATGCTTATACACAAATGGCGTTAAGCAGTGATAACGATGCTTACTTTGTTGGCTCGCTATGTACCACCATCCATAACTTAGATGTCGATGTGATCGCGACCCGTGTTGAAAACGAAGAACAGCTCAATATATTAAAAGAATACCATTTTGATGCTTACCAAGGCTTTATTTATAAGCCTGAACCATTTGAAATCGGTAAAGAATCAAATTAAAAGCGAGATGATGCCGAGAAATGCCGCTAAATTGGCGGCAAGGTAATAGAGCCACATATCGCGGCTTGCGCCGCGCCTGTGACTTGTGGGCTATTGCCGGGCAATTGATTAACACAGCGATATGCTAACCACGCAAAAGCCATGGCTTCCATAAAATCACCATCAATAGCGACTTGCTCAGTCAGTTCGATAGACCAATTGGCTAATTGGCTATTTAATTGAGCTAGCAAAGTTTGGTTATGGCTGCCGCCACCAAACACCAATAATCGGCCATGCGGTAAATGGCGGATACTTTGACTAATACTGTGAGCGGATAGGGCACATAATGTAGCCATCACGTCTTGCGGAGCAAATTGCTCTCCCGTATTGGCTATTATCTGTTCTAGCCAAGCTAAATTAAAATGTTCACGGCCGGTACTTTTCGGTGGTGGTAGGGTGAAATAATCGTCATTGAGCAAAGTCTTTAATAAGTTTGATTGGACTTTACCTTGCGCAGCAATCTCTCCGTTTTTATCGAAGCTTACCCCGTAGTGTTTCTCTGCCCAGCCATCCATTAATACATTGCCAGGACCAGTATCAAATCCCAAAAGGGGTTGAGGCTCTATAATTGAAATATTGGCTATGCCGCCAATGTTGAGTAAAACGAGTGGTTTATCGCCTTGGTTTTGTATGTCTCGGCTTTTTTGCAATTGCTTTTTTAGGCTTTGATGAAACAAAGGGACGAGTGGTGCACCTTGACCGCCTAAGGCGATATCCATACTGCGAAAATCATGTACCACTTTTATACCGGTTTT